>NZ_JBSZKT010000051.1:0-49953 GCF_055690525.1 Streptosporangium sp. H13245
CCGGGGCGACGCTGGAGCCCTTGGAACGGGCACCGGACGAAGGGAAGGGCGGCTGGCATGAAGGAGGCGCGGAAACGGCGGGGAATCGTCGCGGTCGGCGACGAGGCGGTCGTCCAGGCCGAAACGCGGAAGGCGGTCCAGGCGCGGCAGGACCTGGCCGAGGCCGGGCTGCGGGCCCGGCGGGAACGGGCGGCGACGCGCAAGGCCGCGCGGAGGACGATCGGGGAGACCCTCCAGCGGCTGGTCGCCCAGGACGAGGCCGGGCGGGAGGCGATGCGAAGCCTCCTCGCCGCCCGGGAGCCGGACGGCTCCGCCTTCTCGCCGGAGGGGAGACACGCGTCCCGGCCGTCGTCCGACGCCCCGTCCGCCTCGGAGATCGTGCCGGGCGGGGAGACGCTGATCTTCACCGGGCAGTCGTACGAATACTGGAAGACCGGAAGCACGTGGGGCTCCCTCGTGTACGGCCACGACCCGGCCGACGAGTACGCGCTCAGGGTGCAGTCCATCGACGGGGAGCCCGACTACGCCTACGGGGCGTACGGGTTCAGCCTCACCCTCCAGACACCGGTCACCACCACCGTCGAGGTGCGGCCCTTCCTGAGGTACGAGTACCAGACCCGGCTGGAGGGGCCGACGAGCTTCTGGGGCGACGGGGAGGCGTGGTTCCGCTGGGGGCTGGAGATGGGGGTCTGGCAGGACGGGAACCCGGTCACCGACTTCTCCACCACGCAGATCTCCAACGGGAGCATCAGCGGCGGGGCGCCCATCGAGAGCTGGGACGGAGGCTACGCGCCCGCCGACCTCAAGGTGGGCTTCCTCATGGAGGCCAACCGCCCCTACGTGGTCACGATCGGCGCCTGGGCGAACTGCGACTCCTGGTGCAGCCCGGGAGCCTGCGGCAAGGTGAGCGTCGACATATGGCTGAAGCTCCCCCTCGTCTTCGTCGACCCGGTGTGAGCCACCTCGGCCGACCGTCTCCCTCTGTGACCGGCGTACGGGCCCCCGGGACCTTGCGGTCCCGGGGGTGCGCCGGGGTGTCTGTCAGAGGGCCGTGGAGCCGTACTCCTGGAGGAAGAGGGCCTCGGTGATGGCGGTGCGGCGGAGTTCTTCGAGGTTGACGCGCTCGTTGGGGGCGTGGATCGCCGCGTCGTCGTCCTCGGCGCCGAAGAGCAGGATCGTGGCGGCCGGGAACTGCCTGACGAAGGTGGAGACGAGCGGGATCGAGCCACCGGCGCCGACGTCGCGCGGGGGGCGGCCGAAGGCGCGTTCCATCGCCCGGTTCAGCGCGGAGCGGGCCGCGCCGCCGGTGTCGGCGAGGTAGCCGGAGCCCATGGTGTAGTCGCCGACCTCCACCTGGACGCCCCAGGGGGCCACCTGCCGCAGGAAGTCGACGACGGCCTCGACGGTCGTCTTCGGGTCTCCGGCCGGGGGCACCCGCACGGTCACCCTGGCCCTGGCGACGGCCTGGACCGCGTTGATCGCACCGGAGACCGTCGGCACGTCCAGGCCGGTGACCGTGATCGCGTACGAGGCCCACAGGCGGTCGGCCAGCGAGCCCGAGCCGACCGTGGAGACGCCGTCGAGCACGCCCGCGGTGGCGCGGAACTCCTCCTCCGACGGGCCGGAGCCGAGGAAGCTGCCGCGCGGCAGGCCGGGGACGCGGATGTCGCCGTGGTCGTCGTGCAGGGCGGCGAGCATCCGGATCAGCGCCGCGAGGGCGTCGGGGGCGGCGCCGCCGAACGAGCCGCTGTGCAGCGAGTCCTTGAGGGTGCGTACCTCGACGGTGAAGGCGCCCGTGCCGCGCAGCGAGGTCGTCACCGACGGGTCGCCCACCCGGGGGTTGCCGGTGTCGGCGACCACGATCGCGTCGGCGCGGAACAGCTCGGGGTTCTGCTCGACGAAGGCCTCCAGGCGCTCGCCCGCGTACTCCTCCTGGCCCTCGATGATGACCTTGACGCCGACCGGGAAGCGCCCCTGGAAGGCGCGGAGGGCCGCGACGTGGGAGATGACGCCCGACTTGTCGTCGGCCGCGCCACGGCCGTGGATCGCGCCGTCGATCTCCGTCGGCTCGAAGGGCGGGGTGCGCCAGAGCGCGAGGTCGCCGGTGGGCTGCACGTCGTAGTGCGCGTACAGGAGCACGGTCGGCGCGCCGGGCGGGGCGGGGGCCTCGGCGTAGACGGCGGGGAAGCTGCCCTCGATGGGGATCTGCCGGACGTGCGGCAGGCCGGTGCTCCGCAGCAGCTCCTCGGTCAGCGCGGCGGCCGCGTGCATGGGCTCGTCGGGGTGGCCGGGGAAGGCCACCGAGGGGATGGAGACGAGCCGTTTGAGGTCCGCCACCGCCTGGGGCAGGCCGGTGGTGACGGCGTTCTCGATCTCGTCAGGAGTCACGACTTTCCCCCGCATCTCAATATCTGGTGCGTCCTATTGGATCACAACCGCCGGTACGGCCGCTCTCGCGCACGATTCCAGCACACCAGGGTTCCGCCAAGTGGAACCGGGGTTTGGGCAATGATCGGATGCCCTTCTCGCCTGATCGCGGATTTCGTCGTTGTTACATAGTGGTTTTGCGGATTCCGAGGTTCTCGCACTTTAATGCCACGTTTTCACTTGGCAAGAGACGTTCTGGCGTGCAGACTGTTGGAAGCTCAGCTCAACGAGGGAAGATCGTGATGACGCACCCTGAAAACACCGACGTGACCTCGCTCATGAAGGCCGCGCAGGACAACCTGTGGATGCACTTCACCCGGCACAGCTCGTACGAGGGCGCCGAGGTGCCGATGATCGTGCGGGGTGAGGGCTCCTACATCTACGACGTGCACGGCAAGCGCTACCTCGACGGTCTCGCCGGGCTCTTCGTGGTCCAGGCGGGGCACGGCCGCAGCGAGCTGGCCGAGGCCGCCGCCAAGCAGGCCCAGGAGCTGGCGTTCTTCCCGCTGTGGTCGTACGCGCACCCCAAGGCCGTCGAGCTGGCCCAGCGTCTCGCCGCGGAGACCCCCGGCGACCTCAACCGCGTCTTCTTCACCACCGGCGGCGGCGAGGCTGTCGAGAGCGCGTGGAAACTCGCCAAGCAGTACTTCAAGATCACTGGCAGGCCGCTCAAGCACAAGGTCATCAGCCGCCAGATCGCCTACCACGGCACCCCGCAGGGCGCCCTGTCGATCACCGGCATCCCGGCCTTCAAGCAGATGTTCGAGCCGCTGGTCCCGGGCTCCGTCAGGGTGCCCAACACCAACCACTACCGCGCCGACGAGATCACCGGCGTGCCCGGCATGACGCCCGAGCAGTACGGCTACTGGGCCGCCGAGCGCGTCGCCCGCGCCATCGAGATGGAGGGCCCCGACACCGTGGCCGCCGTCTTCGTCGAACCGGTGCAGAACGCGGGCGGCTGCTTCCCGCCGCCCCCCGGATACTTCCAGCGCCTGCGCGAGATCTGCGACGAGTACGACGTCCTGCTCGTCTCGGACGAGGTCATCTGCGCCTTCGGCCGCCTCGGCACCATGTTCGGCGGGCAGAAGTTCGACTACGTCCCCGACATCATCACCTGCGCCAAGGGCATGACCAGCGGTTACTCGCCGATCGGCGCCATGATCGCCTCCGATCGCCTCTTCGAGCCGTTCAAGAACGGCACCGAGATGTTCGCCCACGGCTACACCTTCGGCGGACACCCGGTCTCCTCGGCCGTCGCGCTGGCCAACCTCGACCTGTTCGAGCGGGAGGACCTGCTCGGCCACGTCACCCGCAACGAGCCGGTCTTCCGCTCCACCCTGGAGCGTCTCCGCGACCTGCCGATCGTCGGCGACGTGCGCGGCTCCGGCTACTTCTGGGGCATCGAGCTCGTCAAGGACAAGGTCACCAAGGAGACCTTCACCACCGACGAGTCCGAGCGCCTCATCAGGAGCTTCCTCTCCGGCGCCCTCTACGAGGCGGGCCTGTACTGCCGCGCCGACGACCGGGGCGACCCGGTCATCCAGCTCGCCCCGCCGCTCATCTGCGGCCCCAAGGAGTTCGACGAGATCGAGTCCATCCTCCGCTCGGTGCTGACGGAGGCATGGAGCCGCCTCTGAGCGCGCACGGCCGCGCCCCCTCCGGACCGCCACGCGCGGCCCGGAGGACGCGCCGTACCACCTCCTCCGTTCTCTCGGCGGCCCTCCCGCCGGTCGACCACCGCGTGGGCCGCCTGCCCGGAGACGAGCCCGGCGCCATGTCCGCCGGAGTGACCGCACCGCACCCGCGGACACCCCGCCGTGCCACTCCGTCGAAACAACGAAAGGAAATCCCATGAAGATCGGCGTGCCTGCCGAGGTCAAGAACCACGAGTACCGCGTCGCCGCGACCCCGGCGGGCGTGCACGAGCTTGTCCGTCACGGCCACGACGTCTACATCCAGCGCGACGCGGGCCTCGGCTCGCACCTCACCGACGAGGAGTACCTCTTCGCCGGGGCCAAGATCCTCGACAGCGCCGACGAGGTGTGGGACCAGGCCGAGATGATCCTCAAGGTGAAGGAGCCCATCGCGGAGGAGTACCACCGCATGCGCCCCGGCCAGGTGCTCTTCACCTACCTGCACCTCGCGGCGGGCCGCGAGTGCACCGACGCCCTCCTCGACCGCCAGGTCACCGGCATCGCGTACGAGACCGTCCAGGTCGGCAACACCCTGCCGCTGCTCGCCCCGATGTCCGAGGTCGCGGGCCGCCTCGCCCCGCAGGTCGGCGCCTACAACCTCATGCGCTTCAACGGCGGGCGCGGCGTGCTGCCCGGCGGCGTGCCCGGCGTGGCCCCCGCCAAGGTCGTCGTCATCGGCGCGGGCGTCTCCGGGCTCAACGCCGCGCAGATCGCGGTCGGCATGGGCGCGGACGTCACCGTCCTCGACCTCAACATCGACCGCCTGCGCTTCATCGACGCCATCTACCAGGGCCGCCTCAAGACCCTCGTCTCGACCTCGTACGCGATCGAGAAGGAGGTCCTGGAGGCCGACCTGGTCATCGGCGCCGTGCTCATCCCCGGCGCCAAGGCCCCGACCCTCGTCTCCAACGAGCTGGTCTCCCGCATGAAGCCGGGCTCCGTGCTCGTCGACATCGCCATCGACCAGGGCGGCTGCTTCGAGGACTCCCGCCCGACCACGCACGCCGAGCCGACCTACCGGGTCCACAACTCGATCTTCTACTGCGTGGCCAACATGCCGGGGTCCGTCGCCAACACCTCCACCTACGCGCTGACCAACGCCACGCTGCCCTACGCGGTCAAGCTGGCCGGTCTCGGCTGGAAGACCGCGCTCCAGCGGGACGCCTCCCTCGCGCTGGGCCTCAACACCCACGCGGGACGGCTCACCAACGAGCAGGTCGCCATCGCCCTCGACCTGCCGTACGTGCCGGTCTCCGAGGTCATCGCCGCCTGAGCCACCGGGGTTCCGTACGTCCCGCGCTTCGGCGGCGCCGGTCACGGCGACAGGCCGGAGCGCAGGGCGCGGGCGGTGACCAGGACGTGCTCGATCTCCACCGGGGTCGGCCAGGGAGCGCCACCGGGACGCAACAGCGTGGCCCGTACGGACGCCAGGTGCTCGATCGCGCCCGACGGCAGCCCGCTCCGCTCGGTCAGCCACGCCGTGACGTCGGTGTGGTCGCGCAGTGGCCGGGTGACGAGATCCCAGGTGCCGAGAATTTCGGTCAGGTCGGCGATCCTCAGGGGGGCTCCGCCCCGCCGGGCGACGGCGGCCGAGGCCAGCTCGGCGCGGGCGACGAGCTCGGGCTCGGTGGTCCGGCCCCACAGGGGAGAGGGCGGGTCGGACAGCCACCGCTCCGCCTCGCGGGAGAAACCCGCGGCGGACAGCAGCGCGGCCAGCTCGACCGCGGCCCGGTGGTGCCCGGCCTGTGCCGCCTGACGGAACCAGTGCTGCCCGCCCTGCAGATCGCTGTGCTCGGCGATAAGCAGCAGGCCGAAATTGAAGGCGGCCTCCGGGTCGCCGCTCGCCGCGGCCCGGCTGAACCAGTGGCCTGCCCCCTGCGCGTCGCTCATCTCCACGCACACGAACCCGGCCGTCCGCTGGTCGTCGATCCTGCCGGTGCAGGCCGCCCGCTCGAACCAGGCGCGCGCGGTGCGCAGGTCGCCGAGGGAGAGCGCGATCCCGCCGAGCTGGGACGCCGCGCCGGGGTGCTCGTTCCTGGCGGCCAGCCGGAAGAACGCCTCCGCCCCCTCGGGATCGCGGTTGGCCTGGAGGAACAGCCCGAGGTGGTAGGCCGCGTCGGCGTGGCCGCTCCGGGCGGCCAGCTCCCACCAGCGCAGCGTCTCGTCCTCCTCCCCGGAGGCGTAGGCGAGGAAGCCGAGGTCGTGGGCCGAGGCCAGGTCGCCGTCCATCGCGGCCCTGCGGTGCCACTCCCCGGCGGCCTTCACCTCGCCGCCGTCCTCGCAGAGCAGCGCGAGCCGCCTGGTCGCCACGCGGGAGCCCGCCCCGGCCGCCGTCTCGAACCACCGCCGGGCGGCCGGGACGTCGCCGTGCTGGTCGAGCAGGAGGGTCGCCAGGTTCACCGCGGCCTCGACGTCCCCGGCGTTCGCCGCCAGCTCGTACCACCTCACGGCCTCCGCGGGGGTGCCGTGCTTCTCGTGCCAGATGCCCAGGTTGTAGGCGCTGTCGAGGTTTCCGGCAGCTGCGGCGCGCTCCCACCAGTGCCGCGCCGCCGAGCGGTCGCCCCGCTGCGCGAAGTGACGGCCGAGCAGGTGGGCGGCCTGTACGTCACCGCCGTGCGCGGCGAGCAGCAGATCCGTCTCGCCGTCCGCGTCGGTCTCGTGCTCGGTGCTCCGGGGGGTGGGTATCAGCCCCGCGGTCGTCTCCGGGTCGTCAGGCCACCACCCCATGTCACCCTCCTCGCCGACGGCACGCGGCCGACGGATCACAGGGTGCCACGTAACCGCTCGGTGGCGGAGGGTAATCGCGGACTTACGTCCGCCGGTCCGCCCGGGTGCGTCCGATGCGCGGACGAAGGTGGTCAGACGGAGCTGTTCAGACGTAGAGGGGCAGGCGGAGAAGGTCAGACGAAGCCGGTCGAGCGAAGGGGGCTAGACGAAACGGATGAAACCCACGTACATGCCCATCGAGCAGACATAGCGCAGGGAGCCCGCGTCCCGCGCGCCCAGCCGTACGGTGGCGGGCAGTGCCACGTCCCGGCCGTCGATCGTGAGCGTACGGGTGCAGCCGGGGACGCCCTCCAGGTGGAAGACGAGGTCGGTGGGAACCCCCGCGCGGGCGGTCACCACGCCCGGCCGGTAGCCCCGGCCGGTGGCCCAGACCTCGACACGCTGGACACCGCCGTATCCTGCCGGGGCGGCCGTTGGCCCTCCCGCGTCGCCCATCACCCGCGCCGGGCCACCGGATCCGGGGAGCCACCCGCCGAGGCTCAGCCCCGAGGAGATCGTCCACAGGCCCGCCGCCAGCGCGACGACCCCCGCGAGCGCCGCCAGCCTGGTGGCCGCGGCCCGCCGCAGGACCAGCCCGAGAAGCGCGAACGCGGGCGCCGTCCCCGCCACGAACCCCGCCATCACCGCGCTCCCGCCCAGCGCGGACCCGCTGGAGACCGCCACCATCTCGGTGCTGAGCGTCACCCCGCACGGCAGCAGGATCGTCGCGGCCCCGAGTGCCAGCGCCCTGGGCGTGGGGGCGGCGATCCCGGACACGCCGCCCCACCGGGACGTACGCCCGCCCGGCGCGGTGCCCGGGTGGCATTCGCTCTCCGGCGCGGTGCCTGGGTGGCATCCGCTCTCCGGCTCGCGGCCGAACAGGCGGACTCCGAAGAACACGACCGCGATCCCGGCCGCGACGAGCAGCGCGGCCCTGACCTGCGGGCCCAGCCGTACGGCGGAACCGGCCAGTCCGAGCAGGGCCCCGGCCGCCACGTGGGAGCCGAGACGCCCGGCGAGGAACAGCGCGACGACCGCGGGCCCCGACGGTCCCGGCCCGCTCCCGTCGCCCCCGCCGGTGCGGGCCGGACGGCCGCGGGAGGTGAGGCCGGTGAGCAGGCCGCCCTGCACGGCCGCGCACGAGGCCGTGCCCGCGACCAGTCCCGCGGCGAGCCCCCCGGCGAACAGCGCGGCCGGTCCCGCGCTCAGCGGACATCCCCGGTAACCATCCCGATCCCCACGGACCCAACGTAATCTCACCAGAGGATTACCGATGGTGACATTTCCTTACCGAGCGCTCACGCTGTCCTTACCGGACGTCCAGGTCCCGGTGCCCGGGTTGTTCGCCTGTCTGCCGGTTCGACCGGTTCGGCCGCCGTCGCGGACCGCCGGGCGCGCGCTCAGGCGACGCCGCTCCGCAGCACCGACATGCGTTCGAAATACTCGTCGCCGCTCATCTCGCCGCGTGCGTACCGCTCGGCGAGGATCTGCTCCGCCGCCGCGGTCGGGCCGGGCGGCGGGACCGTGGGCGACGCGCGGCGGGCACTCCACGGCCCTCTGCCGTTACGCCTGGCCCGGAACGCGAGCGTCCCCAGCACGACCCAGAACGCGATCCAGAAAGCCGGGAACACCGGCCACCACGGCCCGGGCCCCCAGTGGGGGGCCATCGAGAGGACATCCATGTCCTCACCTCCTTAGACGCCTCCCACCCTCCTCCCGCGACGCCCACCGCGAATCGCCCCGCCGTCTGATCCCGCCCTACCGCCCGTGGCGTACGCCCCGCTTGTCACGGTGCGCCCTGTGCATCCGTGAACTCATCACCAGCCTTCCGCCGATCACCTCGGCTCGCAGTCCCGGAAGGGGCGGGGGCGCGTCGAAGAGTTCACGTAAAGTGTGTGGCAGACGCCAGGACGCGGTCCCGGGAGGGGGCTTCAGATCCGCGTGGCGCGCTTCCATGGCCCCGTATCCAGCCGAAGTGAGGGGCTCACGGAAAAGGTGGGGCGTCAGATCCAGCCGGGGCGGACGAGGCCGGATTCGTAGGCGATGACGACCAGCTGGGCGCGGTCGCGGGCGTGGAGTTTCATCATGGCCCGGCTGACGTGGGTCTTGGCGGTGGCGGGGCTCATGAAGAGCTCGCCCGCGATCTCGTCGTTGGTCATGCCGGTGCCGACCAGGGCGAGGACCTCGCGCTCGCGGTCGGTGAGCGGGCCGAGGTCGCGGGTGTGGTGCGGCTCCTTGGCGCGGCTCGCGTACTCGGCGATGAGGCGGCGGGTCACGCCGGGGGAGAGCAGGGCGTCGCCTCCGGCCACCACCCGGACGGCCTGGATGAGCTCGGCCGGTTCGGTGTCCTTGACCAGGAAGCCGCTGGCGCCGCCGCGGAGGGCCTCGAAGACGTACTCGTCCAGCTCGAAGGTCGTCAGGATGATGATCCTCGGCCCGGCGGGCATCTGGCGGGTGGCGGTCAGGCCGTCCATACCGGGCATGCGGATGTCCATCAGGACCACGTCCGGCTCGTGCTCGGCGGCCAGCCGCAGGGCCTGCGCCCCGTCGGAGGCCTCGGCCACCACGGTCATCCCCGGCTGCGCGTCCAGCAGGGCACGGAACCCGGCCCTGACGAGGGCCTGGTCGTCGGCGAGAACGATTTTGATCATTGGGACTCCTCCGGGATCGGCAGCCGGGCCTCGACGCGGAAGCCCCGGCCGTGGTGCGTGGCGGTCAGCGTCCCCCCGAGGGCCGAGGCCCGCTCCCGCATGCCGGGGACGCCGTTCCCGCTGCCCAGGCTCTCCCCGGGGGCGTCGCCGCCTTCGCCGCCCGAGTCGGTGACCTGGACGGTCAGCGCGCCGGGGTCGTAGCGGAGCACGATCGTGACCGACGCGCCGGGGGCGTGCCGGGTGACGTTGGTGAGGGCCTCCTGCACGATGCGATATCCGGCCCGGTCGACGCCGGGAGGCAGCGGCCCGGCCTCGCCGACGATCTCCTTGGTGACCGGCAGCCCGCTGCGCTCGACGAGCTCGTCGAGCCGGTCCAGCCCGGCGGTGGGGGAGCGGGGCGCGCCGTCGCGCAGGACGTTGAGCACCGACCGCATCTCGGTCAGCACGTCCTTGGACGCCTGTTTGATCGTGGTGAGCGCGGTCCGCGCCTGCTCGGGGTGATCGTCGATGAGGTGCAGCGCGGTGGACGCCTGCACGTGGATGAGGGAGATGTTGTGCGCGAGCACGTCGTGCAGCTCCTGCGCCATGGTGAGCCGCTCCTCGCTGGCCTGCCGCCGCAGCTCCTCCTCCTCCACCCGCGCGCGCTCGGCCTGCCGTTCCCTCCTGGCCCGCGAGAACTCCGCCACCACCAGGACCAGGCTCATCAGCGCGCCCACCGTGAGGTCGTGGAACCACCCGGTCGTACGGACGGGGGCGAACCAGGACGTGTAAACCACGAAGAACACGAAGACCAGGCCCCAGGTCGACCAGGCCGCCCGCCGGTGGCCGCTCACCACGGCGGTGTGGAACGCGATGACCGGGCTGAGGAAGACCGGGCCGTAGGGGTGACCGAGGCCGATGAAGATCATGGTCGAGCCCACCGCGACGGCCAGGGTGAGCACCGGACGGCGGCGGCGTACGATCAGGGCCAGGGGCCCGGCCAGCAGCAGCGCGACGCCCAGCGGGTCGAGCGGGACCCTGAGCATGTCCGGGTCGTGGGCCTGCCACCACTGCACGCCGCGGGTGCCCATGACCTGGGCGACCCCCGCGAACAGCGGGAGCAGCGACTCAGCCCAGCGGGGTTTGGCGTGCACGCTCAGCACTGTACGTGCGTCCCCCAGGAGGGCGCGTCCATCTCGTGACGCATGAGGTACTACATCCCCCGCGGTAGGGAAGGGGCTGACAAGGCTCTCGGGCTGAGTCAAGCTGTCTGCGGGAGGTCATCATGATCAATCGTCGAATCGCCACCCCCCTGGCGGGGATCCTGGTGGGAAGTTCCGTATTGCTCGTCCAACCCGCCGCCGCCTCTCCACAGGCGCCGCAGGTGTGGCCACGAGTGGAGAAGAAACCCGTCGCGGAGGGCTACGGCGGCGCGGTCTCGACCGTCGACCTCGACGCCAGCAAGGTCGCGCTGGGCGTGCTGCGCGAGGGCGGCAACGCCATGGACGCGGCGGTCGCCGCGGCGGCCACCCTCGGGGTGACGGAGCCCTACTCGGCCGGGCTGGCCGGGGGCGGGTTCATCGTCTACTACGACGCGCGCCGCGAGAAGGTCTACACGATCGACGGCAGGGAGACCGCGCCGAAGGCGATGGGACCCGCCTCGCTGGAGGGCATCCCGTTCGAGGAGGCCGTGACCAGCGGGCTGTCCGCGGGGGTGCCCGGCAGCGTGGCCCAGTGGGAGCTGGCGCTGCGCAGGTTCGGCACGCTCTCGCTGCGCCAGGCGCTGAGACCCGCGACCGAGGTCGCCTCCAACGGCTTCAAGGTCGACCAGACCTTCTACGACCAGACCGCAGCCAACGCCGCCCGTTTCAAGGACTTCACCTCCACCGCCAAGCTCTACCTGCCGGGCGGGGCCCCGCCGCCGGTCGGCTCCACCTTCCGCAACCCCGAGCTGGCCGACACCTACCGCAGGCTCGGCAGGCAGGGCGGCGAGTGGCTGTACGGCGGCGGCCTGGGCGCCGAGATCGTGGCCACGGTCAAGAAGCCGCCGGTCACCCCGGGCTCCACCCGCAACGTGCGGCCTGGGCTGATGGAACTGCCCGACCTGAAGGCCTACCGGGCCCTCGAACGGCCGCCCACGAAGGTGACGTACAAGGGCATGGACGTGTACGGCATGGCGCCGCCGTCCTCGGGAGGCTCGACGGTCGGGGAGGCGCTCAACATCCTTGAGGCCCTGCCGAAGGTCGGCGAGCACGAGTACCTGGAGGCGTCCAGGCTCTCCTTCGCCGACCGGGGCAAGTACGTCGGCGACATCCCGGGCGTCCCGCTCAAGGAGCTGCTGTCCGACGGGTTCGCCAAGGAGCGGGCCTGCCTGATCGGCGAGCGGGCGCTGACGAGCCCGGCCGCGCCGGGCAACCCCGACGGGACGTACGGGCCGTGCGCGCCCGCGCCCTCGGCGGAGGCCACCCCGTCGGCCCCCGAGGGGCCGGAGACCACGCACCTGGTGGTCACGGACCGGTGGGGCAACGTGGTCGCCTACAACATCACCATCGAGTCGACCGGCGGCAACGGCATCGTCGTCCCCGGCCGGGGCTTCCTGCTCAACAACGAGCTGACCGACTTCACCTTCGGCCCGGCCCCCGGTGACCCGAACCTGCCCGCGCCGGGCAAGCGGCCCCGTTCCTCGATGGCGCCGACGATCGTCCTGGACGACGGCAGGCCGCTGCTCGCGCTGGGTTCCCCCGGCGGTTCGACGATCATCACCACGGTGCTGCAGATCCTGGTCAACCGCTGGGACCTCGGCATGTCGCTCCCCGAGGCGCTCGCCGCGCCCAGGGCCACCCAGCGCAACACCGCCCAGACCCAGGCGGAGCAGGCCTTCATCGACCGCTACGGCGCCGAGCTCACCGCCCGGGGCCACAGCCTCGTGCTGAACCCCGAGATCGGCGCGGCCACGGCCGTCGAGTTCCTGCGGCACGGGAAACTCCAGGCGGTGGCGGAGCCGACCCGTCGCGGCGGAGGCAGCGCGCTGGTGGTGAACGAGCGCAGATAGGGGCCGCGTCCGTTCGCGCCGTCACCGTGCGTGACGGCGCGGACGGACCCTTGGTGAGCGCGCGCATGGTGTTTCCCGCAGGCGGGGCGTCACCGGGAACGTCGGGGAACGCGAAAAGCGCCGAGGGCGATGCCGTCGGCGCTGCGGACTCTTCAGTCGTTAGAGCAGCAGGTACGCGGCCACGGCGACGACGACCAGCACCGCGACCACCACCGCCGCGGTGATCGGCAGGGCGAGCGACCGCTTCTCGGGAGCGGCCTCCGGGTCCTTGCGCTGGGCGAACGCGCGGAACGCCTGGGTGTTGCCCGCGGGGTCAATCTGCTGAGGATCAGACATGGGGATGACTTTAGCGATACGGGATACCTCCCAACACTGATTTGTCCACTTTCACGGGAAGCGATGTCCCGGTACCGGGCCGAGGGCGGGTACCCGGCCGTGCGCCGGGGCGCCGGAAGGCCGCGCGGACGGGTGAACGGGCCGGTGCCGGGCGCCGGGGACGGGTGCTGGGGACCGGACCGCCGACCCGGGCGGATAGCGTGGTGTCATGCTCCGCATCCTGTTCTCCGCCCGCGTGGTGGTGCTCCACCTGCTCGCGGTCGGGGCCCTCGTCGTGTGCGGGCTGCTGGGCAGGTGGCAGCTGGGTGTCTTCGAGGACTCCGGCAGGCCCCAGTCGCTGCTCGACCCCGCCCCCGTGGCGGTCACCACCCTCACCGCGCCCGGAGAGCACATGACGGCCGACGCCGTCAGCCGCCGGGTGACCGCCGAGGGCACCTTCGACGCCTCGAAACAGCTCCTGGTGGCCGAGCGCGACGGGGGCCTGTGGCTGCTCGCCCCGCTCGACCTCGGCGACGGCACCTCCATCCCGGTCGTACGCGGCTGGGTGGCCACGGCGGGAGACCCCGCCGTCACGGCCCCGGCAGAGGGCAAAGTGACCCTCGGCGGGCGCCTGCAGGCCTCGGAGGCCACCGACAGCGTCCAGCGCCGGACCCGGCAGCTGCCGCCGGGGCAGGTGCTGACCGTGTCGTCGGCCGAACTGATCAACCTCTGGCGGGGGACGAGGCTGCGTGACGGGTTCGTGGTCGCCGCCACCCAGTCACCGGCCCCCGAGGTCGCGGCCAGGCCGGTGAGCGTCCCCCCGCCGACCGAGCCCGGCGGGCTCACCTGGCGGAACCTCGCCTACGCCGCCCAGTGGTGGATCTTCGGGCTCTTCGCGGTCTTCATGTGGTGGCACTTCGTCCGTGACGCCCTGCGCGGCCGTACGCGGGAGGGTGATCCCGATCCCGGGGGCGTCGCCGCTCCCGAGCCGGAGACCCCCGCCCTGCCGGCCCGTACCGCCCCGTGAACCGGGCCCGCCCGTCTCGCCGCAGACCAGGACCCGCCAGCCCGTACCGCCCCGTGAACCGAACCCCGACACCGAGGTAACCGACAGTGGAATCCGCTCTCAAGCCCTTTCGCATCCTGGCCTACATCGTCGGCGTGATGCTGCTCGTCCTGGTCACCTGCATCGTGCTCAGGTACGGCTTCGGCATCGAGCAGCCCTCGAAGATCGTCTCTCCGATCCACGGCTTCCTCTACATGCTCTATCTCGTGGCCGCGATGAACCTGGGCATGAAGGCGCGCTGGACGTGGCAGTACATCCTCGGGGTGATGCTCGCGGGTACCGTGCCGCTGCTCTCGTTCGTGTTCGAGCGCAAGGTCACCCACCGCGTCCAGTCGGAGCTCGCGGCCGCCACCGCCTGACCGGCCCGGCGCACGGCCCGGAGACGCGGGACCGCGAGGCCGGGCCGTGCGGGGCGCCGCCGCGTCAGCGGCCGAGACCCCGGCGGCGCGAGCGCTTGAGGCGCTCGCGCTGTGACGGGTCGAGCATCAGGTAGCCGACGACCGGGGCGGCGACGACGCCCAGGAGGATCAGCAGCGTCACGAAACCTGGCAGGAACAGCCACGACAGGAACACCACTGCTCCGGCGCCGATCGCGTACTTCTGGACGGGCGACATCCTCAACATCCTCCGAACGCGGGGCGGACGCCCCGTCTGTAGTTCATTGTGCGTCGCCGGTCCAACGTGTGGACCTACCGCCATGGTTCCAACCGAGATATATCGTGATTTGACTATCCGGCCAGCGCCTTGAGCGTCGCCACGCCGCCGGGGTCGGCGTCCGTGCCGACCGGGACCAGGGCCACCTCGTCCACGCCCGCGTCGGCGTACGCGCGCAGGCGCTCGCGGGCCGCGTCCACGTCACCGAGCAGGGCGACCGACTCCAGCAGGCCGTCGGGGACGGCGGCCAGCAGCTCGCGGGGGTGCGGGCGGGTCCTGGCGAACGCGACCACGTCCCCGAATCCGGCCTCGACGAACATCTCGCCGTATCCGGGCGCGGCGAGATAGCCCACGACGGCGCGTCGTATCCGGTCGACCGCCTCGCGCCCCGGGTCGATCGCGGCCGTCACCCAGGCCGCCACCCTCGGTGCCGCCTTTACCTCGGAGGAGGGGGCCGCTGCCGGGGCCGGGTCCTGGCTTTGGCTCCGCGACTGGGCTTGGCCCTGGTTCGGGTCCTGGCTTCGGCTCTGGTCCTGCTCCTGAGCCTGGGCCGCCGTGCGGAGATCGGCGGTCAGGCGGGCGGCGGAGCCGGGGGTGATCAGGTTGAGCACCATCCGGTCGGCCGTCGCGGCGGTCCGTACGGCGGAGGCGCCGAAGGCGGCCACGGTCAGCTCGGCGCGGGGCGCCGGAAGCCGGAGCCGATAGCCACGACTTTTAACGATTTCACCCGAAAAATCGGATTTTTCGCCATCGAGAAGCGGCCTGAGCGCCCGTACCGCCTCCCGCAGCACGGCCGCCGACCGCGCCCGTGACCTGCCGTGCCACTCCTCGACGACGAGCGGGCTCGACGTGCCGACCGCCACGTTCACCGGCCTCCCGACGAGGGCGGCCACCGACGCCACCCCCATCGCGATCGTCATGGGGTCCCGTACGGCCACCGCCAGCGGCCCGACGGTGAGCCCGATCCGGCCGGTGGACAGCCCGATCGCGGTGGCCAGCGCGAAGGCGTCGTAGGTGGCCATCTCGCCCACCCACAGCTCGTCGTAGCCCAGCGCGTCGGCCGCCCTCGCGGTCAGCAGGGCCTCCTCGGCGGGCCGGTCCTGCCAGAGTCCGAGGGAGACGCCCAGCCTCACGCGACCCGCTCCAGCAGCACGGCGGAACCGCTGCCCGCGGCCCCGCTCACCGCGGCGACGCCGTACCGGGCGCCGCGGCGTTCGAGCTCGTCCGCGCAGGCGGTGACGAGGATGGCCCCGGTGGCGCCGAAGGCGTGGCCCATGGCGATGGTGCCGCCGTTGACGTTGAAGCGGTCCTCGCTGACCTTCAGGTCCCGCTGGAACTTCAGGCACAGGGCGGCGAACGCCTCGGCGAACTCGTAGACCTCGACGTCGTCGGGGGTGAGACCGGCCCCGGCGATGACCCGTTCGACCGCGAGCTGGCCCGCGGTGAGCATGGTGACCGGGTCGACGGAGGCGGTCGCGGTGGCCACGATCCTGGCCCTGGGCCGCAGGCCCAGCTCCGCGCCGGTCGCCTCGGAACCCACCAGGAGCAGGCCCGCCGCGTCGCACAGGCTGGGGGAGGTACCCCTGGTGTGCAGGTGGCGCAGCTCGCCGACCTCGGGACGGTGCCTGCGGACGATGGCGTCCTGGTCGTCCTGACCGGCGAAGGCGGGTCCCATCGCGGCGAGCGCCTCCAGGGTCACGCCCGGCCGGACGTGCTCGTCGCGCCGCAGGTCGTTGACCGGCACCAGCGAGCGGTCGTAGCGCCCGGCGGCCCACGCCTCGGCGGCCAGGGTCTGGGTGCGCAGGCCGTACGCGTCGAGCTCCTCGCGTTCGAAGCCCTCGACGGTCGCGACGAGGTCCGCCGCGGTGCCCATGTGGATCGACCCGGCCCTGTCCACCGTCGCGGGGTCGGCCCACAGCGGCCCGCCGTCGGAGAACATCGGCACCCGGGAGACCGACTCGACCCCTCCGGCGACCACGGTGCCGCTCTGCCCGGACTCCACGAGCGCGAAGGCCGTACGGACCGCGTCGATGCCCGAGGTGCAGTAGCGGTTGACGGTCATGCCGGGCGTGTCGAAGCCCGCGGTGAGCGCCGAGGTCCTGGCCAGGTTGCCGCCCTGGTCGGCGTTCTGCGAGGCGCAGCCGACGATCATGTCGTCCGCCCGCTCGACGCCCGTCCGCTCGCGCAGGGCGTCCAGGAGCCTCTCCAGCATGGCCAGCGGCGTCACGTCCGCGAGCCCTCCGCCGGGCCTGGCCTTGCCGCGTGGGGTCCTGACCGTCTCGTAGATGTATGTCGTCATCTGCTCCGCTCCTGCCGGATGTCGTGCTCTTCCGTGGACTCCTTCGCGGGCCTCACGCGGCCGGGTCCCGCAGCTGGTCCGCGCGTACCCAGGTGGCGTGGAAGCCGAGCGGCACCCGCTGGGGCAGGATGACGCGGGCGACCGGCCCCGCGCCCAGGTTCGCCGCGTGCAGGATCTGGACCTCGGAGGTGCCCTCGCGCTCGTCGGTGACGAAGCTGACGAGGTAGCCGTCCTCCTCGCCGGTCGCGCCGTCGCGCGGCGCGAAGGGGGCCTCGCTGCCGTAGCGGTGCTCGCCGTAGTAGTACGTCTCCTTGGCGCCCGTCACGTTGTCGTAGCGGACCAGCCCGTCGAAGAGGTTGGTCGCGGCGTCCTTGACCGACACGTTGTAGGCGTAGCGCGAGCGCAGGCCCGTCAGCCGGGCGTCCACCGAGGGGAACTCGGTGTTGTGGTCCTCGTCCACGAAGCCCTCGGACGTGCGGCCGGTGCGCAGGTCGAAGCGGTAGCGGTACATCCGCGCGTCGAGCTTGAGGTAGGAGATCATGCGGGCCAGCGGGCTGCCGCTCCCCGCGGGCGCGGGACGGCTCACCCGGCAGACGTCCAGGACGATCTCCCCGTTCTCCTCCCAGGAGTTGACGACGTGGTAGATGTAGCAGGGTTTCGCGTCGAACCAGCGGATCTCGTGCGCCTGCCCGCGCCGCGGGATGACCCCGAAGCGCGAGGGCAGCTCCCGGTTGAACGTCAGCTTGTAGCGGCCCTGACGGGCGGCGTCCATGTCCTGGTAGAGCGGCAGGTCCATCAGGATCGCGTGGTTCTCGGTGATCGCCATGTCGTGCGGCAGCCGCGCCCCCGGCAGCTCCAGCTCCACGCAGTGCTCGACCTGACCGCCCGCGCCGACCACCCCGTAGCGCAGGTACGGCCTGCGGGGCCCGTAGTCGAACCAGAACAGCTCCCCGGTCCGCTCGTCGACCTTGGGGTGGGCCATGAAGTCGCCGGTCAGCGTGTCGAGGAAGGTCTCGGCGCCGAGCGTCTCCAGGCTGAGGGGGTCCATGCCGTACGGGGAGCCGCACAGGTACCACGTGGTGAGGACCTGGCCGCGGTGGAAGATCACGTCGGTGTTGGCGGAGTCCTTGAGGCCGAGCCCGCGGGTGTTGCCGAACGGGTTGCCCTTCGGGTTCTCCATCACGCCGGTCCACAGGGAGTGCCCGGCGGCCGACTCCGCCTCGAACGCCCTGGTCCTGACGTAGCGGTTGCGGTAACGGGCCCTGCCGTTCTCGAAGTGCATCGCGTGCACCATGCCGTCGCCGTCGAACCAGTGGTAGCGCCCCTTCATGGGGAAGCGCGCGTTGGGGCCGTTGCGCAGGTAGACGCCGTTGAGGTCCTTGGGGATCTCGCCGACGACCTTGAGGTTCTCGGCCGTTATCTCGTCCTGGACCGGCGCGTAGACGCCCAGCAGGTACGGATTCGGCTCGCCCGACTCGTCCATGACCATCACAGGTTCCGCCATACTCCGGACGCTATGATAAAAGAAGTCAGGTCGTCAATGGCCGTTCCCCGCCAGCGGTGCGACCGGAGGGGGGACCGTGCTGCCCGGACGGCGCCGGGTTGGTAGTTTGGCGGTTTCGCCGGGAACGGGATGACCACGCCCGCCGGAGGCGGGGACGACCACGCGACCATCTGGAGGACAGGCTGTGGACGGCACTGGGCGGGAGCCGTCGGAAGCCGGGCTCAGTGCGATCGGGCAGGCGCTGGCGATCCTGGGAGACCGGTGGGTGCTGCTGATCCTGCAGCGGGCCTTCCTGCTGCGGATCCGGACCTTCGCCGGATGGCACGACGCGCTGGGCATCTCCGAGTCGGTCCTCGCCGCCAGGCTGAGGGAACTGGTCGGCCACGGCGTCTTCGAGCTGTCGGCGTACCGCAACGGCCGCACCCGCTACGAGTACCGGCTGACAGGGCGCGGGCTCCAGCTGTGGGCCCTGCTGGTGGCCATCCAGGCGTGGGAGCGCGACTGGGTCGCCCCGGGACGGCTCCCGCCGCTGCTGCACGAGCAGTGCGGCCAGGACGCCAAGCCGTACCTCGGGTGCGGTTCCTGCCTGGAGCCGATGAGTGCCCGCGACACCCGGACCGAGCCCGGCCCGCTGGCCACGTTCTCCCGGATCGGCCCGCCTCGGCGGCACCGCCGCACGGTCCGCTCCGACGCCCCGCCCGACCTGATCGGCTACTGCCCGGCGTCGATGGAGATCCTCGGCGACCGGTGGAGCACCAGCGTCCTGGCCGGGGCGTTCCTCGGCATCCGCCGCTTCGTCGACTTCCAGTCCGGTCTCGGCATCGCGCCCTCGGTGCTCACCGACCGGCTGCGCCGCTTCGTCGAGCTGGGTGTCTTCGACGCCCGGCCCGACGGCTCGTACCGGCTCACCGACAAGGGGCTCGCCTTCTTCGAGGTCTTCGCCTTCCTGGTCGACTGGGCCCAGCGCGAGCTGCCCGCCCCCGAGGGCTCGGCCCTGTCGATCACCCACGCGCTCTGCGGCGCCACCTTCCAGCCGGTCCTGCTGTGCCGGGCGTGCGGTCGACCGCTCCAGCGGCGCGAGGTCCGTTTTGTCCTACCCGAGTGAGGGCTTCGTCCTGTCCGGGTGAAGGCTTCTTTCTGTCCGAGTGAGGGCTTTGCCTACCCGGGTGACGGCTTTGTTCTGCCCGGGTGACGGCGGCCCGGGGCTCACTTCCGGCCGCGGAGCGAGTCGACCGCCCAGTGGGCCGCCCGGAGCGCTCCGGCGCGGCCCCTGCCGTCGGTGTCCGGAACGGTGAACCGGTGGTACTGCAGCGCTGTCACGATGTTCCCCGTACGGAGGACGACCACCGAGTTGACGCTCGAATGGCCGTTGCTGAGCTGGTAGACGTAGGCCTCGTCGCCGAGACCCGGCACGTCCGCCGGAGCGCTCACGACCCGCGAGTCCTTCACGTCCCTTGAGCGCAGGCGCAGGTAGGTCGCGTGCGCGAGCGCCGCCTCCGGCTCGCGGACGATGGTGATCTCCAGCGTGTTCCTGAGGCTGCCGGGCGCGTTCCTGTCCGCCTCCAACCACGTGCAGGCCGTCTTCTTCTTCAACGGGGAGGACGCGAGGTAGAGGCGACCGGCCTGCTCCCCGGAAATCAGGGAACACGGGTCGGGAGCCTTCGCGAAGAAGGTGGGCAGCGGCGCCGGAGCCGCGCGCTGCGGCTGGGGCGCGGGACGGGACCAGAGCCAGAACGCCGTACCGCCACCGGCCAGCAGGGTCAGCGCGGCGGCCACGAGGAGCAGGCGGGTACGGCGCGGCCTGGCGGGGCGGGGGGCGAGCCCCCGCAGGATCGTGCGGGCCGTGGCGGCGTCCGGGCGATGGGCGGGGTCGGCCGCCAGCAGGCCCTCCAGCAGCGGGGCCAGCGGGCCTGAGCCCGTCGTACCGGAGCTCCCCGAGAGGGGGTGGGGCCCGCTGATGTCTCCGGGGGCCGGGGCGGTGCCGTCCGCCGGGTGCGGGCCGGTGCCCGGCGCCTGTCCCTCGACGGCGGTGAACAGGATGGCGCCCAGGTCGCGCAGCTCGTCGGTGGCGTCGAAGACGGCGAAGCCGGTGATCACGACCCTGTCGTCCGGGGTGAGAAGCACGCTCTCCGGACCGGCCAGAAGCCGAACGCCCCGCTCCTGGGCGGCGGTCTGCGCGTCCAGTACGCGCAGCCCGACCTCGGCCGTCCGCTCGGAGGTGAGCGGTCCTTCGGCACGGACGGTCTGCAGCACCGAGCGGCCCTCGACCGACTCCAGGATCAGCCACACCCGGTCGGGGAAGGAGACGACGTCGTGCAGGGCGATGACGTTCGGGTGCCTGAAGTCCGCCGCGGCACGGATCCGGCCGAGCAGCCCGTCGCGGTGCGGGCCGGGTGGCGGGAGCGGTATCCCGGTGATCGTGACGTCGCGCTGGAGCAACTCGTCGCGGGAACGCCAGGAGGTCCCGGCCCGGTCACGGCGCTCCAGCAGCCGGTAGCGACCGGCCAGCAGGTTCGGGTCGGTCATCCCGGTCCTTTGGATGCGGCAGTGCCGGAGCGTGCGGTTTGTCCGGGTGCGGTGGTGCCGAGGTGTGTGGATGGCTTGTGTACGGCGCT
The DNA here is from genome assembly GCF_055690525.1 of Streptosporangium sp. H13245. NCBI lineage: Bacteria > Bacillati > Actinomycetota > Actinomycetes > Streptosporangiales > Streptosporangiaceae > Streptosporangium > Streptosporangium sp. H13245. Next base: position 21,023 of record NZ_JBSZKT010000051.1, read on the forward strand.
GGAGTGTGCGGTTTGTCCGGGGGCGATGGCGTTGAGGTGTGCTGGTCGCCCGGATGTGGCGGTGTTGGAGTGCGTGGGGTGTCCGGGGGCGGCGGTGCCGAGGTGTGTGGGGTGTCCGGGGGCGGCGCTGGTGTGTGCCGGTTGTCCGGGGGCGGTGGCGCCGGAGCGGACCGGTCGCCGGGGAGCGGCCGCGGGGGACACAGGAGACACCGGAGACACGGGGCGGGGGCGGTCAGTCACTGCTGTTCAGCTTCTCGGCGACCTGGCGGGCGGCGCGAAGGACCCGTTCGCGCAGCTCGGCGTCCGGGCGTTCGCCCTTCTGCGACACGTTGACCTCGACCAGCAGGTTGCTGATCCGGAACCGGACCGTGGAGTGGATCCGATCCAGCGCGATCACCTCGTAGGCGAAGCCCTCCGCGCCCACCCGGGCGTTCCTGACGGCACCGGTCGTGCCCAGGAGGCCCTCCCCCCGGTCGGCGGTGGTCCTGGTGCGTTCGGAGGCGAAGAACTCGTGGGCCACCTCCGGGGCGGCCTTCGCCCTCACGGGTGCCTTGCGGGTCAGCGAGACCCGCAACCAGCGCACGTCCGTCGGGCCGCCCCAGTCGCAGGAGGACCCCTCCTCCGGTGACGCGGTCGCCCCGGGCTCGGGGGTCGAACCGGGCACCACGGCCCGGCTCCGGGCGTCGGACAGCAGCGAGCAGGCGTCGGGTACGGCGGCGAACCGCCCGGCACCGGTACCGGCCGTGGGCGACGGGGTCGCGGGCGTCTCGGGGTCGCTCGCCGCCGTCATCAGCACCACCGCCCCGGTCACCGCCAGCGCCACCGCGGCCAGCGCGGCCCCGGCGACCAGGCCGGTACGGCGGCGCGAGGCCGCCTGCCTCCCGGGCACGGTCTCCTGCGAGGAGAGGGACGAGACGGGGGAGAGCGGTCCCGCGGGCAGTCCCTGGGAGATCTGCCGCAGGGCCGCGCGCAGCCCCGACTCTCCCGGGCGCTGCCGGGGATCCTTGGCCAGCGCCGTCATGAGCACCGGAGCCAGGTCCCCCGCCCGGCGGGGCGGGGGCGCCTCCTGGGTGAGGATCGCGCCGATGGTCGCGGCCGAGGTTTCGCGGCGGAAGGGACTCCGGCCCTCGACGGCCGTGTACAGGGTCGCGGCCAGCGACCACAGGTCGGTGGCCGGGCCGTCGTCGGTGCCGCGCAGTCGCTCGGGGGCCATGTACCCGGGGGAGCCGATCAGCGCGTCCGGCGAGGTGAGCTGGACGTCCCCCTCCAGGGTGGCGATGCCGAAGTCGGTCAGCAGCACCCCGCCGTCCCCGGCGAGCATGATGTTGGCCGGTTTCACGTCGCGGTGCACGATGCCCCGGCTGTGCGCGAGGGCCAGCGCGTCCAGCACGGCCAGGCCGATCACGGCCACCCGCCGTGGCGGGAGCGGCCCCTCCGCCTGGACCGCCTGTTCCAGCGAACGGCCCTTGACCAGGTCCATCACGATCCACGGGCGGCCGTCCTGCGCGACGACGTCGTGTACGGCCACGATGGACGGGTGTCCCAGCCGGGCGGCGGCGCGCGCCTCGCGCAGGGTGCGCTCCCGCGCCTCGACGCGCTGCGCCTCGGGCAGGTTCGGGTCGAGCCTGACCTCCTTGATCGCCACCTCGCGGTGGAGCAGTTCGTCGCGGGCACGCCACACGACGCCCATCCCGCCCGCGCCGAGCTTCTCGACGGCCCGGTAGCGGCCCGCCAGCACGGGCAGCGGGCCCGTCACCCGATCAGTCATCGGTCTTCAGGGACTCGGTGAGCCAGCGGGCCACCTTCAGCGCGCCTTCGGAGATCTTGCCGTCGGAGTCCTCCTTGACGCCGCCCCGCTCGTAGTCGACCTCGGCGATCAGGTTGCTGATCCGGAAGACCACGGTCGCCTTGTAGGAGCCGCCGTACAGGTTGATGGAGTTGTACGCGCCGGAGGTGAACGCCTCCTCGCCGACGCCCCGCAGGTCCTTGGGCGGGAGCGGCTTGGGAGTGGTGAACTGGCCCTTGTCGACGAGGTCCTTCTTCTTGCCCGCCAGATACTCCCTGGCCCTCACGACCTCGGACCCGTCCTGCTTCTGGGCGATCAACCGGACCCGCAGGTCGTACTTCTCGACGTTGGGCTTGCGCCAGTCGTGCTGGTTGAGCCAGTTGCAGACGGAGCGCTCGACCTCCGAGCTCTTGAAGCCCGGTACGACCTGGTTCACCTGATTGTCGTCGAGCAGGCTGCAGGCCCGGGGAGCCGTGGCGAAGCGGCCCTTGGCGCCGGAGGGTTCGGTGGTGGGGAGGTCGTCCGCGTTGGTGACGATCGAGGTGAGAAGGACGCCGATGGTGACCGCCATGCCGAAGAGCAGCACACCGGTCAGCGCCACGACGGGCCGGGGTACGAGCACCCCCGCTGTCCGCGCCGGAGGTTCGACGGAGGCGCCCTCCGGTGCCGGTACGGGGAGGGGGGCCGGTTCGCGCGAGGTGAGGGCGTCCTGCGGGCTCGGGCGGGGTGGCGTGGGGCCGGGGGGGAGGGGCTGTCCCTGCTGGGGTGATCCCTGGAACGGGCCCTGCTGGGGGGAGCCTTGGTGAGGGGCGCCCTGCGGCGGCGGGGGCGAGGGCGAGGCCTGCCAGGCGATCGGCGTACCCGGGGAGGAGGAGAGCGCGACCTGAGGGGGGACGGGAACGTCCTGAGGGGGGAGCCTCGACGTGATGTCGGACATCTGCTCGGTCAGGGTCTTCCTGAAGGGCGTGGTCGACTCCGCCGCGGCGCCCGGAGCGCTCCTGTCGTCCTCCAGCGTTCCAGGAGCTCCGGGAACACCGGTGGCGCCGGAGGGGCCAAGGGTTCCGGGAGCACCGGGGGCTCCGGGGGGGCCAAAGGCTCCGGGGGCGCCGGGACTCCCCGGCGGCACGGTCGCGTCGTGCCCCGACGGCCTGGCCGCTTCCAGCCCGGCGACAGGCCCGGTGACCGGTCCTGTGACCGGGCCGGTGGTCGGTCCTGTGACCGGGCCGGTGGCAGGTCCTGTGACCGGTCCGGTGGTGGGTCCGGTGCTCGGTCCGGTGACAGGGCCGGTCGTGGTGGCCACCCCCGGTGCTCCGGGGCCCGGGAGGGACGCCTGCCCGAAGGCCGCCGGAGCCCCGGCGGCGAAGGGAGGAAAGGAGCCGGAAGGGGGCCGGGGACCGGAGATTCCCGGATCGGAGGGGCCCGCGACCTGGGGGAACGAGGCTCCCGGGTCGAAAGTGCCCGCGGCCTGAGGGAACGAGGCTCCCGGGCCGGAGGGTCCCGCGGTTTGGGGGAACGAGGCTCCCGGGTCGAAAGTGCCCCCGGTCTGAGGGAACGAGGCTCCCGGATCGGAGGGGCCCGTGGTTTGAGGGAACGAGGCTCCCGCGACCTGGGGGAACGACCCTCCCGGGGTCGTGGGGAGCGTACCGGCGGGGGGTGACGCGAGCGGGGGTTCCGGACGGTACTGGGAGACGTCGATCAGGGCGACGCGCAGGGTGACCGGGTCGGGCCGCTGGGCGGGGTCGCCCGCGAGCAGGTGGAACAGCAGGGGCGCGATCGGGCCCGCGTTGTCCAGGGAACCGCCGGGCGACGGCGGACGGCCCTCGACGGCGGTGTAGAGGGTCGCGCCGAGCGACCACAGGTCGGCGGCCGGGCTGGTCACCCCCTCGGGGGAGGTGAAGAGCGAGGACGGCAGGGACGGCCCGGCGAGGACGATCTGGTCGTACGGGCCGAGGAGCACCGAGCTCGGCCGTACGTCGCCGTGGAGCATGCCCTGCCTGTGCATCGCCACGAGCTGGTCCAGCACGGCCACCCCGACCACCGCGGCCTGCTGCGGGGACATCGGCCCGAACCGGGCGACCACCTGTTCCAGCGAGCTCTGCTCAAGCATCGGCGGGCCCTCGGCTCCGGCGATCCCGGGTCCCGGCGCGAGGGGAGCGGCCTGCCCGCCCGCGTGCCTGCCCTGCGATCGAGGGACGTCTGGATGGTTCATCCGCTCGCTTTCTGCTTGTTCAACGCGTTCGCTATCCACGTCGCGGTGGTGTGGGCGCCCGCCTGGATCGCCGGGCCGTCCTTGCTGCCGTCCACCACGGTGTAACCGACGTCGAGGACGAGGTTGTCCACGCGTATGACCACGTAGCTCTGCTCCAGCCTGCCTGTCTTGCGATTCTCGTAGACGTCGTAGCCGAACGCCTCGTCCCCGACGGGTTTCACCGTCGTCGGCGCGGTGGAGCGGGAGGAGCGGATACCGGCCTGGATCTCCGGCCAGCTCCAGGCGTTCTCCCCGCTCGGTATGACGCTCTGGCGGCGGTTCACGAACAGCTCGTGGGCCTGTCTCGGGCTCTTGCCCCACTGGTCGTCGCCGGAGAGACGCACCTCAAGTCCCAGGCCGCTGGTCGCCCACTGGCAGCCGCCGTCGTTGGTGGGCTTGCCCTCGCCCGTCAGCGCGGGCAGCAACTGCCTCGCCGTGGAGCCGGGAACGAGCTTGCACACGTCCACCGGTGTGGCGAAGGCACCGGGACTCTCGCTGAGCCTGACCCGCTTCTCGGCGGCCGTGGGGTCCGGGGACAGCAGGAACGTCACCCCGAAGGTGACCGCGATGACCACCCCGATCCCGGCCGTCTCGACGGCTGCCCACAGCGCCGTGCGGCTCGGGCGCGGCTCGGGCGGCCGTACGGGAACGGGGGCGGGGGACGGCGGGGGGACGGCCGGCGCGGCCGGTGTCTCGGTGGCCGTACGACCGGCGGCCAGCTCTCCCAGCGAGCGGGCGACGGCCTCGAAGGACGGCCGGTTCTCGGGAACCGGGTCGAGCATGCGCGTCAGCAGCGCGCCCAGCTCGCCCGCGCGCTCCGGCGGCCTCGGCGGCTCGGTGAGCACCCGGCTGATCGCCGCGATGGGGCTCTCCGCGGGATGCGGCGGCATCCCCTCGACGGCGAAGTAGAGCGTGGCGCCGAGCGACCACAGGTCGGAGGCGGGACCGCCGCGCTCGCCGCGCAGCCGTTCGGGCGCGATGTAGTTGGGCGAGCCGACCAGGTGGCCGGTACGGCCCGAGGTGGCCTCGCCCTCGGCGACCGCGAAGCCGAAGTCGGTGAGGACCGCCTTGCCGGTCCTGGTGAGGAAGACGTTGCCCGGTTTGACGTCGTGGTGGACCACCCCGGCGGTGTGGGCGGCGCCGAGCGCGCTGAGGATGCCCACGCCTATCCTGGCCACCTGGTGCGCGGGCAGCGGGCTCCGGTCGCGGACGCTCTGCTCCAGGGAGGAGCCCGACAGCAGCTCCATGACGAGCCAGGGGCGTTCCCGGTCGATGACCACGTCGTGGACGGTCACGATCGAGGGGTGTTTGAGCCGGGCGGCGAGGTTGGCCTCGCGGAGCGCCGAGGCGACGATCTCCTGCCGCCTGGCGGGTTCGAGGTCAGGCGGGAGCCGTACCTCCTTCACCGCCACATCGCGGCCAAGCGTCTCGTCGGTGGCGAGCCAGACCGTGCCCGCCCCACCCTCGGCGAGAGGGTTGAGCAGGCGGTAACGGCCCGCCAGCACTTGAGTGTCGATCCAGCTCACCCCGTTCGCTTATCCCATCGCGGACAGCAACATAGTCACTTAGCGGCACATGAACCAATGAACAGTGATTCCGCCCCATCCATTGACCCCTAGCTTCTGTTTTCGTAGTGTCACGAGCACCCTCACGATGCCCCTGGAGCCGCGATGAAGCGCCTGCACACGCAAGAGCGGATCGACCGTCACACCGCCGGAGGCTGGTGGACCGGAGACACGATCGACCAGCTGTTACGTACTCAGGTGAGCGCCCGGCCCGGTGCTCTCGCGATCGCCGACCCGTCCAACAAGGCCGACCTGCTGCCCGGTGGGATCAAGCGGCTCACCTGGTCGGAGCTGGACGCCGAGGTCGACCGGGTGGCGGGGGTGCTGCGCGGCCGGGGTGTCGGTCCCGGGGACGTGGTCGCCGTGCAGCTGCCCAACAGCGTGGAGCTCGCGGTCACCTTCCTCGCCGTGGTCAGGCTGGGCGCGGTGGTCACCCCGTTCCCCGTGCAGTACCGCGAGTACGAGCTGAACCAGCTCTGCGCCCTCGCCGGGGTCGTCATCTTCGTCACCTCGACGACCGCCGCCGCCCGCGTGCCGGAGGACATCCCGGCCCTCACCTGGGGCGCCGACCTCGACACCGCGACCGCCTCTCCTTCCGACGCGGGGGGCGTCCCGTACGAGGCCCACCCCGCCGACCCCGTCACGATCTGCTGGACCTCGGGTACCGAGGCCACTCCCAAGGGCGTGCCGAGGTGCCACTACGACTGGCTCGCGGTCGCCTCCACCTGCGCCGAGGCTCCCGGCCTCACCGAGGACGACGTCATCCTCAACCCCTTCCCCATGGTCAACATGGCGGGGATCGGCGGGGTCTTCCTGCCCTGGCTGAAGACCGGCTCCGTGCTCGTCCAGCACCACCCGTTCGACCTGCCGACCTACCTCGGGCAGATCGCGGCCGAGGGCGTCACCTACACGCTGGCCCCGCCCGCGCTGCTGACGATGCTGCTCCAGCAGGAGGCGATCCTCGCCAGGACCGACCTCACCACGCTGACCCGGATCGGCTCGGGCTCGGCGCCGCTGCCACCGCCGATGGTGAAGGGCTGGCAGGACCGGTACGGCATCGCGATCATCAACTTCTTCGGTTCCAACGAGGGCGTCGCGCTCCTCTCCGACCCGGTGCGCATGCCCGACCCCGAGGACAGGGCCCGGTTCTTCCCCCGGCCGGACGCTCCGGGGACCACCTGGCCCGGTACCCTCGGCGCGACCAGGACCAAGCTGGTCGACCCCCTCGGCAACGAGATCGTCGAGGCCGGGATCCCCGGCGAGCTACACCTGTCGGGGCCGACCGTCTTCTCCGGCTACCTGCCGGGCACGGCCGCGGCCGACCCGTTCGACGGGGACGGCTACCTGAGGACCGGCGACGTGTTCGAGATCGCCGGTGACCAGGGGCAGTACCTGCGCTACGTCGACCGGGCCAAGGACCTGATCATCCGGGGCGGGATGAACATCGCCCCCGCCGAGCTGGAGGCGCTGGTCTCCGGGCACCCGGCGGTGGCCGAGGTGGCGGTGGTCGGCTACGCCGACGAGGTCCTCGGCGAACGGGTCTGCGTCGTCGTCGTCCCCAAGCCGGGCCAGAGCGTGGACCTCGCCTCGGTCGTGGACCATCTGCGGGGCCTGGGCATCGCCTCGTACAAGCTCCCCGAACGCCTGAGGCTCGTCGAGGCGCTGCCCCGCAACCCGCTGGGCAAGATCCTCAAGCGGGAGCTGAAGGAGTCGGCGGCGACGGGCGGCTGAGGCCCGAGACCGGGGTGCAAGGGTCAGCGGGAGGCGGCCCACTTCTCGTGGGCGATCCACAGCCGCTGCCAGAGCTTGGCGCGTTCCGCGAGGGTGACGTCGGGCAGGGACAGGCCGAAGACGTCGGCCAGCATCTCGAAGTAGTCGCGTTCGGTCCGCGCGGTCAGGGTGTGCTCGCGGTCGCCGAGACGGGTCAGGACCAGGCCCCGCATGACGTCGACACCGCTCGCGTCGCGCCGCTGGACCGTGGCCACGCGGACGAAGCCCGACTCGGGCGAGGTGGAGAAGAACTCGTGCATCGCGGCGAACTCCCGCATCTCGGCCGGGGCGGCGCGGAAGTCCATGCCGAGGAAGTCGCCGCGCGGGTCGTGGTCGAACCGCCACCCGCCGGGCTCCACCTCGGAGGGACGCAGGCCGTAGGTGAAGGGCCCCTGCCGGTAGGTGCCCTCGACGAGCGGGAGCGGGTCGTGGATCGCGTCGCCCAGGCCCTGGTCGACCAGCCACTCTCCGCCGGGATTGCCCGGACCGGGCAGTCCGGAGACCGTGAGCACGAGGTGGCCGCCGTCCACGTTCGGCGGGCCCCCGGTGCGGCCCTGCACCCCGCCGAGGTGCCGGGTCACCCGGTAGCCGAGCGCCTTCAGCAGCACGGAGAAGGCCCCGTTCAGGTGGTAGCAGTAGCCACCCCGGCCCCGGACGATCCGCGCCGCGGACTCCACGGGGTCGACGGTCGTCGGGCGGCCCAGCCAGATCTCCATGCACTCGTACGGCACGCGCTCCGCGTGTGCCCGGTGCAGCAGGCGCAGTGACTCCGCGCTCGGGGGCCCGTCGATTTTGACGCCGATCCTGCGGAGGTACGCGGTGACATCGATCACCCTGTCACGGTAACGCCGAGCTGGGCGCGTACCTAGGGCCGGACGTGCGCTTTCTCGGACACGTGCCCGCACGGGAACGCGGGAATGGCAGGGAATGACCGGTGAAGGTGGTGAACGCCCGCCGCGCCCCGCCGCGCCCCGGCGGGTGTGCCGGGGCGCGGCGCGTCCGGTGGGCTCAGGCGCGGCGCATGGCCCGGGTGCCGACGAGCAGCCCCAGCACGGCCACCACCACGGCCGCGATCACGCCGCCGCCGGTGGCCGCCGAGACGATCTCGCCGTTGAACAGGGCGCGCTCGGCGTCCACGACGTACGTGAGCGGGTTGAGCCGCGAGAGCACCCGCAACCAGCCCGGGGCGTCGCTGATGGGCAGCAGCATCCCGGCGAGCAGCATCAGCGGGAAGAGCAGGGTCTGCTGGACCCCCCAGAACATCCACTCGCTGTTCTTGGACGCCAGCGCCAGCGTGTAGGACAGCGCGCCGAGGCCCACGCAGAAGACGGCGATGACCAGCAGGCCGAGGAGGGTTCCCGCGAGGTGCGGGCGGAACCCGAACGGGACGGTGACGGCGACGACGACCACCGTCTGGGCGAGCGTCGGCACGATCTCCTTCAGGGCGCGCCCGACGATCAGGGCGGGCCTGCGCAGCGGGGAGACGAGCATCCGCTCGTGCGATCCGGACTGGATCTCGACCAGCAGGTTCGCCCCGGTGGCGGAGGTGCCGAACAGGCAGGACATCACCACGACGCCGGGAACGAACCACTGCAGCGCGGACCCGCCCTCCACGGCCGGGAGCAGGGGCGCGAACAGCGCCAGGAAGAACAGCGGCTGCACCATCGTGAAGATCACGGAGAACGGGTTGCGCAGCACGGGACGCAGCTCGCGGCTGAGGACGGTGACGGTGTCGGTGACCATGGTGGTGCCGCTCATGCCGCGTTCTCCTTGGCGGTCGTGACGCCGGACCCGGCGGCGGGCTTCGTGGTGCCGGGTTTCGTGGTTCCGGGGTCTGTGGTGACGGGGTTCCCGGTTCCGGATTCCGGGGTCTCGGGTCCGGCGACGCCGTCCTCGCGAAGGCTGCGGCCGGTCAGGTTGAGGAAGACGTCGTCGAGGGTGGGGCGGGTGACCTCGACCCCGGTCACCTCGATGAGCGCGTCGTCCAGGCCACGCAGCAGCTTCGGCGCGAGCCGGACGCCATCGGCCACCTCGATCACGACCCGCGCGCCGGTCCGCTCGACCCGGGCGCCCGCCACGACGCCCAGCGGCCCGGTGACGGCCCGGCGGGCCTCCTGCTCGCCACCGAACGTCAGGGTGACGCGGTCGCCCGCGTGGTCGGCCTTGAGCCGTGCCGGGGTGTCGTCGGCGATGATCCTCCCGTGGTCGATCACGACGACCCGCTCGGCCAGCTGGTCGGCCTCGTCGAGGTAGTGGGTGGTCAGGACGATCGTGGTGCCGTGCTCGGCGCGCAGCGCGCGGATGTGCTCCTGGAGGTTGGCCCGGTTCTGCGGGTCGAGGCCGGTGGAGGGCTCGTCCAGGAACAGCAGGCCGGGGGCGTGGATCAGGCCCATCGCGATGTCCAGCCGCCGCCGCTGGCCACCGGACAGCGACGACACGACCCGGTCGGCGACGCCCTCCAGGTCCAGGGAGGCGATCAGCTCGGCCGCCCGGTCGCGTGACGCGCGGGCGCCGAGCCCGTACGCGCGGCCCTGGCTGATCAGCTCGTCGCGGCCCTGCTGGCTGTGCGCGGCCCCGTTGCCCTGGCCGATGTAGCCGATCCGGCCGCGCACGCCGCGCTGGCCGGTCGTCACGTCGTATCCGGCGACCTCCGCGCTGCCCGAGGTCGGGGGGAGCAGCGTGGTGAGCATCCGCAGGGTGGTCGACTTGCCTGCCCCGTTGGGGCCCAGCAGTGCCACCATCTCGCCGGAGGCGACGTGCAGGTCGAGGCCGCGTACCGCCTCGACCGTATCTTTCCCGACAGTGAAGTGCCTGGTCAGCACGCTCGTGCGGATCATCGTGCTGTTCATGGGGACCACGCTAAAATTCGTTCCGGCCACTTTCTGGCCGGAATGGACGGGAATCTGGATTCATGGCGAACACGAGTGCGCGGATGCTGCGGTTGCTGTCCCTGTTGCAGACCCATCGCTACTGGCCGGGCGGTGAGCTGGCCGACCGGCTGAACGTGAGCGACCGGACGCTGCGGCGCGACGTCGACAGGCTGCGCGAACTGGGGTATCCGGTCAACGCCAACCGGGGTGCCGCGGGCGGCTACCAGCTCCAGACCGGTGCCGTCATGCCGCCCCTGCTGCTCGACGACGAGGAGGCGGTGGCCATCGCCGTCGGGCTGCGGACGGCGGCCGGGGGCGCCGTGGCCGGTATCGAGGAGACGTCGGTACGGGCGCTGACCAAGGTGATACAGGTGATGCCGCCCCGGTTGCGGCGGAGGGTCGACGCGCTGCGTGCCTACACCGTGCCCGCCGTCGTCGGCGGGGGGCCCACGGTCGACTCGCTCGCCCTGACGGCGATCGCCCAGGCGTGCCGGGACGACGAGCGGTTGCGGTTCGAGTACACGGCGCGCGACGGCGACCGGACGACCCGGCTGGTCGAGCCGCACCGCCTCGTGTCCCTGGGGCGCCGCTGGTATCTCGTCGCCTGGGACGTCGAACGCCACGGCTGGCGCACCTTCCGCGTCGACCGGCTGGCCGGAGCGGAGTCGACCGGCGCCCGGTTTCGCCCGCGCGAGCTGCCCGGAGGCGACGCGGGGGCGTTCGTCCGCGACAGCATCACGTCGATGCCGACGCAGTACCAGATCGTGGTCGTCGTACGGGCGACGGCCGCCGACGTCGAGCGGGTCGCGTCACCCCTGGGAGGAGCGGTCGAGGCCGTCGACGACGGGTCGTGCCGGTTGCTGATGAACGCCGACGGGATGGAGTGGCCGCTCCTGGTCCTCGCCGCGCTGGACGCCGAGTTCGAGGTGGTCCAGCCGGAGGAGTTCCGGGACTACCTGCGCGCCACCGGCGAACGGCTCACCCGCGCGGGCGCCGGAGAAGGTCCTCGCACGCGAGAGGACCCCGTCCGGTAGGTGTTTTGGCCCGCCGAGTGCGCAGAACCTTCACAATTCGCCACAGGTCTTCTGCACGGCTCCGGTCTACGCTGCCGGGCATGGCAACCCCTCAGCAACGACGTGTCCTCGTGGTCGAGGACGACGAGACGATCGCGCGGGCCGTACGCCACAGGCTGGCCGCCGAGGGCTTTGACGTGCAGGTCGTCGGGGACGGGCAGGCGGCACTGGCCGCCTACGCGAGGACGGGACCCGACGTGGTGGTGCTCGACCGGTTGCTGCCCGGCCTCGACGGGCTGGAGGTGTGCCGGAGGATGCAGGCGGCCAGGCCGGTACCGGTGCTCATGCTCACCGCGCTGGGAGAGGAGACCGACCTTCTCGTGGGGCTGGGGGTCGGGGCCGACGACTACATGGCCAAGCCGTTCAGCATGCGCGAGCTGGTCGCCCGGGTGCACGCCCTGCTGCGCCGGGTCGAGCGGGCCTCCCAGCTGGCCGTGACCGACACGGTCATCCGCCTCGCCGACATCGAGATCGACACCGCCGAGCGCCGCGTCTACGTGCGGGGCACCGAGGCCCAGCTGACCAGGACCGAGTTCGACCTGCTCTGCCGCCTCGCCGAGCGCCCCGGCCAGGTCTTCGAGCGCGAGCGGCTGCTGGCCGACATCTGGGGCTTCTCCGAGGCCGCCGCCACCCGCACGGTCGACAGCCACGTACGGGCCCTGCGCCGCAAACTCGGCCCCGGCGTCGTCCGTACCGTCCACGGCGTCGGCTACGCCCTGGTCAAACCGTGAAGGGGTGCCCCGGTACGCCGGTGGACGTGTCCTCGCGTACGGCCGTATGCGAGTGTTCTGGGCCGGTGGACGCGACCGTGAAGGGGTGCCCTGGTACGCCGACGGACGCGCGCTCGCGTACGGCCGTGAACGCCGTGCCGGTGGACGCGTGGTGCCCGCGCATGACCGCGAACGCGCATCTCGGCGGTGCCACGGGGGCGCGCTCGCGTACGACCGTGAACGTACGCCGTGACAGCGGCGCGAACCCGGGCTTTCGCGGGCCCCTCAGACGGCATTCGTGTCCTGACGAGAACCGACTGTCCTTTTCGTCACTCAGACACTCGTGTGTACTTCCCCTCCAAGACCGGGACGCGCCGACCATTGAGACCTCTCGACTTCCTGGGCCGGATCAAGATAAAGCTCGGAATGGTGATCCTGCTGGCCGTGGTGACGGCGTTCGTCGTCAACGAGGTCGGCATCAACGCCGGTTACTCACGCGACGTGCGCGTCGCGGTGGCCATGGTGTTCGCGCTGATCATGATGCAGTTGCTCGCGCGGGGGATGACCAAGCCGCTGCGCGAGATGGCCGCCGCCGCGCAGACCGTCGCCAAGGGCTATTACGGCCTGCGGGTCACCGCGTCCTCCCGTGACGAGGTCGGCGAGCTGGCCCGCGCCTTCAACGCGATGGCCGCCGACCTGGGCGAGGTGGACCGGCAGCGACGCGAGCTGGTGGCCAACGTCAGCCACGAGCTCCGCACGCCGATCACCGCGCTCCGCGCGGTGCTGGAGAACGTGGTCGACGGGGTCTCCGATCCCGATCCCGTCACCCTCGGTACCGCGCTCGCCCAGACCGAGCGGCTGGGCCGCCTGGTCGCGCAGTTGCTCGACCTGTCCCGCCTGGAGTCCGGGGCCCGGCTGATCGAGCGTGAGGACGTCGAGCTGCGCCAGCTGTGCGAGCAGGCCCTGCGGGAGGCCGTACTGGCCAGGGAGGGCGTGGTGGCGCGCTGTGAGGTCCCGGAGGGGCTGGGCGTGCGCGCCGATCCCGACCTGCTCGCGCAGGTCCTCGCCAACCTGCTGGACAACGCGGTACGGCACAGCCCGGCCGGTGGGGTGGTGGTGCTGGCGGCGACGGCCAGCGGAGAGGGAGTCCGGCTGCGGGTGAGCGACCAGGGGCCGGGGATCGCGGCCGAGGACCGGGCACGGGCGTTCGAACGCTTCTCGCGCCTGGACGCGGGCCGGGCCGCCGACGACGGCGGCGCCGGGCTGGGCCTGGCCATCACCAAGGAGATCGTCGAACTCCACGGCGGCTCCATCCACTTTGACGACGGTGTCGGCTGCCATGTCGTGGCCGACCTTCCGGAAAGGATCGAGATGAACCCCCCTCTCCCCGCCCAGGGCCCCCTGCCCCCGGAGGCGGACGCCGTCGCCCCGGGACAGGCCCCTCCGAGCGAAGCCCCCGTGGATTCCGTGGATCTCGTGGCTTCCACGCCTTCCGTCCCGCTCACGGCCGGTACGCCGTCCGGACATCGCGAGGCCGCTGTGGTCTCCGGGGGCTCCGCGTCCGGCGAACCGGTGGGAGCCGGTCGGGCATCCGGGGCCGTCGAACGGCTGGAACGGGGTGAAGCGGCGGAAACCGGCCGGGTGCCCGAGGTCCGTGAGACGGTCGGGGCCGGGCAGGCGTCCCGGTCACGAGAGATCGCGGCGACCGCTTCCGCTTCCACGTCCGGATCGGTGACCAGCCCGGTGCCCGGTTCGACGGTGGGTCCGGTGACGGGCTCGGCAGTGGGTTCGATGACCGGTTCGGCAACGAGTACCGGTTCGGCAGTGGATTCGGTGACCAGCTCGGGAATGGGCCCGGTGACCGGTTCGGGAATGGGCCCGGTGCCCGGTTCGGTGACGGGCTCGGGAATGGGTTCGGTGCCCGGTTCGGGTTCCAGCCCCGGCGGACCGGCCGGACACGCCCAGACCACCGAACTCGCGCAGACCATCGAGCCCGCTGTCGCACCCGCCCAGACCACCGGACCCGCTCAAACTGCCGCACCCGCCCGTACCGCTCAGACCATCGAGCCCGCTCAGGCCGCCGAACCCGTTCAGGCCGCCGAACCCGTTCAGGCCGCCGGACCCGTTCAGGCGTCCGAATCTCGTGACACCGGCGAGGCGCCCGATACCCCCGACCCGGCCACGGCTATAAGCGGACCCGGGCGCGGCGTGACGTCCGGGCAGGTGCCCGCCTCCCCGGATCCCGCCTCCCCCGATTCCGAAGCCGCCGTCCCTGGAGCGGCCCTTCCCGGAGCCGCCGTCCCCGCCGCAGCCCCTCCTCCCGTACGACCCTCCCCGCAGCCGTACCCCCCGCAGCCCGTTCTCGCCCGGCGTAGGGGTGCGCGTCAGAAGCCGGTCGCGATGCGGAACTGGCCCGGGGCGTTCGTCGGAGTCTTCCTCGGCGGCGTCGCGGGGCTGGTGTGCGCCGCGATCGTGGGTATCGGCCTCGCGAGCATCGACCCCCTGCTGGGCGCGTTCGTTGGCACGGTCATCTTCACCATCGGCGCGTTCGTCGGCACGGTCATCGGCGCCACCACGCCCACCAACGATTTCCTGGCCTCCGCCGAACCGCTCCCGCACCGGCCTCCGGCACGGGGGCCCGCCGCGCGGCACGCCACCGTACCTGGTCAGGGAGCTTCGCAGCGGGAAGGCGAGACACGGCCGACGGGTGTCAGGGAAGGGACAACGGGCGCGTCTTCCCGGCAGGGCAGAGGGAAAGGTCCCGGGGCTCCCGGCGGATACGAGGCGCCGCCGATCTTTCCCCGGCCCGACCTGCCGGACACGCCCCGGTGGGTGCTGCCGGTGTCGGCCGCCGTCGGGCTGCTCGCCGCGGTCGCGGTGCCGTACAGCAGGGCCGGGCTGGGGCTCGTGCTGGTGTCCGCGGCGATGGGGATCGCGGCGATCCCCTCGGTACGCAGGAGGATCACCCCGTGGTCGGCGGGGATGGGGGCGATCGCCTACGGGCTGGTCGCGACGGTGATGTTCAGGGACGCGGATTGGCTGGTCGCGATGCTGCTGCTGGCCGGGTTCCTGACGGCCGCGCTCGCTCTGTCGGGGGCCGGGCGCGGCTGGCTCGGGGTGCTCAGGGGCGGCGCGTCGGTGATCCTGGGCCTCCTGCCGGTGCCGTGGTTCCTCGGGGCGAGGCTGAAGGGCCTCGCGTCCCGTCGCCGCGTGATGCCCCTGCTGCTGGGGGGCGGGCTGACCGTCGTGCTGCTGGCGGTGTTCGGGGCGCTGTTCGCGTCGGCGGACGCGGTCTTCGCCGAGGCCGTACGGCAGGTGTTCAGCGCGCAGGAATGGGCCGAGTCGCTGCCGCTGCGGATCCTCCTCTTCGTCGTCTTCGCGGCCGTGGTCGCCTCCTCGGTACTGGTCGGGCTGCGGCCCGTGGCCGAGCCGAAGGCTCCCGAACTGAAGGTCACGGTCGGCCGAAGCCTCTGGGTGACCCCGCTGACGGCGCTCAACCTGCTGTTCGCCACGTTCGTGGGAATGCAGCTGACCGTGCTGTTCGGCGGTACCCGGTGGGTGCTGTCCGCCACCGGGCTGACCTACGCCGAGTACGCGCGCTCCGGGTTCTTCCAGCTCGTCGTCGTCAGCGTGTTCGTCCTGGCCATCGTGGCGGTCGCCTCGGGGACGCTGGAGCTCAAGGGGGCCGACCGCTGGCTGATGGCCGGTCTGCTCGGCCTGCTCTGCGTGCTGACCCTGGTGATCCTGTTCTCCGCGCTGCACCGCCTTGACCTGTACGCCGACGCCTACGGGCTCTCCCGGCTGCGGGCCTCGGTGTCGGCGACGGTGCTGTGGCTGGGCGGGGTCTTCGCGTTGGTCCTCGCCGCGGGCGCGGCCCGGCTCACCGGGCGTGGGCACGCGCGCTGGCTGCCCAGGACCCTCGTCATCATGACGAGCGCCTCCCTGCTGGCGTTCGCGGTCTGGAACCCCGACCTGCGGGTCGCGGAGACCCAGATCGCCGTACGGGGCATGGAGCGGGTCGACCTCGACTACCTCGGCGACCTCGGCGCGGAGGCCGTGCCCGCCCTGGACAGGCTGCCGGAACCGGCCCGCAGCTGCGTCCTGAGAGACGTGGTCGCGGCCAACGAACTCGCCGGGCCCGACCCGTGGAACGGCTGGAACCTGGCCCGCCGCGAGGCGAGGAACCTGCTGGAACGGCACCCGGTCGACAGGGGAGCCTCATGCCCGCAGACACCCTCCCGCCTGGAGATCCCTGACCAGGACTGAGTAGTCTCGAACCCGCCGGGCCGGGCGACCGGTCTGGCGGGTTCGAATCCCGGGCCTTCCGTCGGCCGGAAGAGCTACCAGCCGGTGCGGTGCATCGTCCACGCGATGGCGGCCTTGGCGGCCCGGCGTTGGTAGCCACGCAGGTGGGGGACACCCGGTGGGGCGGGCTGCCTGCTCATACGAGTCCAGTATCCGGCGAACGCCGCCGCGTAGCTGGTGATCACCTCTGCGGGGACGGGATCCCAGACCGGGAGCCCGGTGAGGGCTTTCTCCGCGGCCCCGGGGGAGTGCCCGGCCATGACCAGGTGAGGGACCAGGTCGGTGGTGTCCTGCCAGGCGGTGCTCTGGCAGGGCTGTGCCCAGTCCACGACGATCGCGGTGGTGCCGGTAATGAGCAGATTGTCGGGCCGGATGTCTCCGTGGACCAGCGTGGCGCCGTCCGCGTAGGACGTCCATAGCCCTTCGAGGTCGGCGAGCGCTTCCAGGTGGCGCCGTTCCCAGTCGCCCAGATCCGCAGGAGGGGAGAGGGCCAGGTCGCGCCATCCGTGCAGCAGGCGGGCCCGGCTCATGGAGGCCGATGGAAGGCCGGTCAGCGGGTTCGGGGTCAGCAGGGCCGCCATGTCGGAGAGCGTCGAGGCGACGAGCGGCACGTCCGGCGAGCCGGGTGCCAGATCGGGGTGACGGCCGTCTATGTCGTCGAAAATCAAGATGACCCATCCGGTCGCCGTGCCGTGCCAGCGCAGACGCGGGGTCGGCGCGTTGCCGGGGAGTCGCCCGGAGGTCTCGGCCTCGGTGCGGTACTTGGCGGCGAGGACGTGATCCTCGGGAATGGCCTTGACGAACACCCGGTCGCGGGCGAGGCCGAGGCGTGCCGCGACTCCCGGTGTGAAACCGCCACTCTGGACCTCCGCCGTGACGACGGTGGAACCGAGGTGAGCGGTGACGAAGTCGCGCAGTAGCGCGGGGAGTCGCTCCCAGGAGGGACGTACGGCGGTGGAGCCGAGGGGCGGGTCGCCGAGGTGATCGAATGACATGGAAGGCCCCGTACGTTGGGATGGGTCGTCGGCAACGTCGTCTCGCCGGGCAGGACGAGGCATTGCCTCGTTTTCATCCCTGCTCGGCGCCGGTAGCTCGCCCTTCTGTGGCGTGTGGGAGCACGGGTTCACCGTATCGGCCGTCGCTGTCCGGTGTGGGCGGTGTGCTGCTCAGCCGAGGTCAAGGTGGTGGAGATAGGCGTCGATGGACAGGCGTAGTGCGCTCGCCGCGTCCGGGGCGGCGCGGTGGGCCAGCACCAAGATACGGTCCATGGAGTTCTTCAGGGACGTGACAGTGGGGATCGGCGGTGAGGTGACCAGCGCCTCCAGCTCACGGAGGCAGGACCGGCCGATCGGAGTGATCGCGATGTCGGTGTCGAGGTGATACCAGCCGTAGAACGCCGTTCGCGGTGACAAGGCGGTTCGGATCAGGGTGCGCGCGGTGGTGTGCAGCATGTGCGTTTCGGCGTAGGCCATGAAGTCCTGTCCCCGGGCGATCCGTTTACGGATCATCCAGCCCAGCACCAGCGCTTCGACGATGAGCTGTTCGCATGTAGGGGACATGGCCAGGTGATCGGTGACGAGCCGGGTCACGGCTGGATCGGTTACCTCGTCGTGGGCTTGGGGGCGGTGTAGACGGCGTGGCCGTGCGTGAAGGCGGTGATCTCATCGATCAGGTTGGAAGGGGCCACGTACAAGTCGAGTTGATGGAGTTTGCCCTCGTTCTCGACAAGGTGAACGTAGCCAAGGCCTCCCATGCGGGGCACAATCCTGTCGGGCCAGCCGTTCATGATCGAACCGAGTTCGGCGATAGCGAGGACGTCGAGCACGCTGATGAAGTCGGCGAAGGCCGATGGTGCGATTCCGACGACGAGGTCGACGTCGGAGAGCCGGTCGGAGGTGCCGCGCGCGAGGGATCCGCGGACGAGCAGATGGGTGACGGCGGGGCTGGTGACGAGGCGATTGATCGTTTTTTCCATGATGGCGAACTGGCCGGGCCGGTTCACCGTGGCGAGCCGGTCGATGGCCTCATGGGCGTCGAGCATGGAATGCCCTTTCTCGATCGTCGGTCTTCTCAGGTGGCGTTCGTACCGAGCAGGATTGATTTGCGATCACGCCACATCTCGGCGCTTCGCGTCGCGCCGCTGTGTTCGTACAGCTCGCTGATCAGGTCGTAGACGTGTCCTTCGGGAAGGGCGTGGGTGAAGAACAGTCGCAGCAGGTGCCGTTCGGCCGCTTGGGCATATCCGAGCCGGAGCAGCGCGCGCGCCTGCTCGGCTTTCCGTCGCAGCAGGTCGTCGTCAAGGCGCGGTAGATGACGCACGCAGCCACTCGGGAGTCGTTGTCCCGTGGTCAGCTCAGCCAGTTCGGGGCTGGTGTAGCAGTCCAGGATCAGGTGGAGGCGCGTTGGTCCGTGCAGGTTGCAGGCTCCGTGCGCGAACGTCGGAGTGAGCCGCCAGATGTCGCCCGTGCTCAGGTGAACCGCCGAGCCCGCGAGAACCAGGTAGGCCGAAGGGCTGGTGACGACGGGGATGTGCAGCCGGTGTCGCTCGACGGAGCGCAGTTCCCCGTAGTCGCGGTGCTCCCATAGAAAAGCCCCCGCGTCGAGACGGGCGATTCGTGCCCACATGTATCGCAGCCCGAATCCGGAGATGAGCCGTCGGGTGGCCGGCATCAAGGCCAGCAGGTCGGTCTCCACGGGTTCGCAGTCAGCGATGGTCACGTCGGTGGCGACGCCGGTCTCGTTCAGTAGCGACAGGGTTCCCCAGCCACCCGACTGGTACTCACCGTACTGAGCGGCCCATCCGTCAGGGACCGTCAGGATTTCATGGCGGACGCGTTCCAGCGTGTCGGCGTCGATGGTCCCGGCGCGGGCGACCTGATGTGCCAGTGCGGTCATTGGGAACGTCCTTTCTCGTGCGGCTGTTTCGCGGCGGCGTGGGACGAGGCCTGTCGCGCCGCCGCGTCCGTTCAGGGGGCCGGGGGTTCGTGTCGGGTGGTGAAGACGATGGCGGCCTGGCACATCTGAGCTTCCAGGTCGTCAGGGGGGCGGGCTTGGATGATCAGTGGTCCGGGGATCGGCCAGGCGGCGAGGGCGTAGAACAGGCGCGAGTGCGTGCCGTACAGGACGGTCCAGTCCGTCCAGGCCCGGTCCAGGCGTTCGGCCTGTGCGCGGGCATGCTGGTCCCACAGGCGGCGAGGCGTGCGGATGAGGGGCAGGCCATCGCGGTGCCGCCCTGAGGTCGTGGGTCGGCGCCGCATCACGAGATCCTCTCCTCGGTGGCCTTTCTGGCTGTGCTCTCCTGGTGGTCGACGGCGGCCCGCAGCTCGTCGAGGGTGTCGCCGTCCACGGTGCGTCCAGCCCCGGCGTCCTGCTCGGCGTCGGTGAACGGGGCGACACGGGAGGCCCACAGTCGTCCTGTGTCGCTGGGGAAAACCCGCCAGCCCGGAATGGCCGGTCTGGGGGCGGCGGATCTAGCATCTTTCACGGATCGGACCTCCATCCGATCAAGGACCCGCTCGGACGTTGCAGCGTCGAGCGGGTCCGCCCTAAGGGGTTACGTGACAGGAGAGGGGGCGCGGTTCCTGCTCAGGCAGGCCTACTCAAAGTGTCGTATGACACTAGACGTTAGGGGAGGTCGAGGCGATCGTCAAGGAAATGGCCTACGACACTTGGGTAAGGTGTCTCGTATGTATGTAGATCCGCATTCACCTGCGCGTCGCATAGCGACCGACCTGCGAGCCGACATCGCCGCCGGGCGTCTGCCCGCAGGCGGGAAACTGCCGTCTGTGCGGGATCTGGCCGAGCGCTACAGCGTGTCCCGCAGTACCGCGAGCAAGGCGCTGATCCTGCTCAAGTCCGAGGGGCTTGTGGTCACCCGGCACGGCTCGGGGGCTTATGTGCGTGAGTCGTACCCGATTCGACGCCTTGGGCCGGACCGTTATGCTCGTCGCCGCTGGACGCAGACCACGGTCGAAGTGTTCGCCACCGAACGCCCGAAAAGCGGCTCGGCTCGGCAGCAGGGAGAACAGACACAAGATGTCTCCCTGGTCGCCGCCGACGAATTGGCCGCCACCGCGCTTGGCGTTGAGGTTGGATCGTCCGTGTACGAGCGGGCTCGCGTTATGACCCGTGACGGCATCCCTACTCATTCGATGACGTCCTACTATCGTCCCGCCGATGTCGAGGGCACACCTCTGGTCGATTCCTCGCCGGGGATCGCCGGTAAGGGCGGCGGGTTCCAGGTGCTGGCTGACAAGGGCCTTCCGCCGTATGAGATCACCGAAGAACTCCACGCCCGGATGCCCACGGCTGACGAGACACTGCTTCTGGATCTTCCGTCGGGTGAACCTGTCGTCGAGGTGCGTCGCGTGACCCGCACGGCCGATGGTCAGGTGGTCGAGTACGCCCGGGGCGTCCATGCGGCGAGCCGATTCATGTGGTCGTACACCTTCCCCATCCCCGACTGAGGGCCTTCATGAAGGCGTTGGCCCGTTTCCCGGACCTCGCCACCGCGCGGGACAGCAGACCCCGCCGGTCAGGGGTGACCGGCGGGGCGAGGGCTTTTCCCGGTATGGCGGGCGCGGGGGCCGCGTCGTGTTGGACGAGGGTCAGGGCACCCAGTGGTTGCCGGTTACGGTGATCATGACCTGGAGCTGGACGCTGGTCGAGTAGTAGTCGCTCGCCGTGAACGGGGTGTTGAGCATCTTGTTCCACAGGGCGTCCAGCCACGCCTGGCTGCCGGAGTCGGTCATCGCCGCCACCGCGAACGGGGCGAAGTAGGCCGGTTCGCTGCCGCTGGAGATCTGGGTGCCGTTGAGGGAGTAGCCGACCGCGATGTTGTTCGGGTTGCCGCCGGTCTTGCCCTTGATCCAGGTGTTCAGCTTGCGCGCGGCGGCGAGAGACTTGGCGTCGCCGCTGGTCACCGCGTCGTTGCCGATCCGCCACGGGTCGCGGCAGGCGTTCCACCAGAACTTGCCGTCGTTGGCGTCCTCCAGGACCTGTCCCGGCGCGGGCTTCGGGGTGGTGTTGGTGTTGACCACGAAGTCGGCCAGCAGGCCCGTGCCCGGGGCGTAGGTCGACTGCTGGGAGGCGATCAGGTTCTGGTGGTTGGTGCGGACGGTGTCCCAGGTCGTGTCGCCGGTGGCCTTACGGAACGCCCTGAAGTGGTCGATCATCCAGTCCGAGGAGCGGCTGATCCAGTAGTACTCGTCGCCCGGGCTGCTCCAGTCGCCGAGCTTCATAAGCTTGGTGGTCGCGTTGACCTCACCGGCCTTGATGGCGTTGATGTGGTTGATCGCGAGCTGCCTGTAGTTGTAGGTGCCGGAACTGCCCCACTGCCGATCGGCGAGCAGCAGGCCGTAGGCCACGTCCAGGTCGCCGTCGGTGGCCGAGTCGCCGCCGTTGACACTCTGGCAGGCGGTGTTCTGCTCGGCGGCGAGCAGGCCGGGGGTGATCGACGACGGGTGGGCCAGGACGTACTTCACCAGGCCGTCGAAGATCTTCTTCGCGTCCGGGTCGGCCCCGGCCATCGTGGCGGTGATGACCATGCCGTACCCCTGTGCCTCGGCCACGTACGGGTGGTCGGCGTCGGGGGAGATGATCTGGTACCAGCCGTTGCCGCAGTTCTGCTTGACGAACGCGGCCTTCCACGCCCTGTAGTAGTCGATCACCTTCTGGTCGAGCGTCGCCTGGGCGCCGGTCGGGCGCAGGATCCCGGCCGCGTACGGGATCGTGTGGGAGCCGAACGGCACGCCGGGGCCGCCCGGCGACGGGGTGGGCGTGGGCGTCGGCGTGGGCGTCGGGGTCGTGCCGCCCGTGCTGCCGTAGACCTCCACCTCGTACAGCGAGTAGCCGTAGGCGGTGCCCCGCGCGGTCCCGTACACCCGCACGTAGCGGCCGGTGCCCGACACGGTCAGGTCGTCGGTGCCGCCGTCGCCGGTGGTGGTCGAGTAGGCGGAGGTCCAGGTGGAGCCGTCGGGCGAGACCTCAACGCGGTACGACTTCCCGTACGCGGCCTCCCAGACCAGTTTGACCCGGGAGATCGTGGCGGAGGCGCCGAGGTCGACGCGGATCCACTCGGGGTCGTGGCCCTCGGCGGAGGCCCAGCGGGTGGCGGGGTTGCCGTCGAAGGCGGCGCCGGGGAGCAGGGTGGAGTCCTCGGTGGAGGACGAGGTGGCCGGGCGGCCCTGGGAGAGCAGGGAGTCGGCGGCGAAACCGGGCGGGGCCACCAGCACGAACACCGATGCGATCAGTGCCGACGCCAGTGCCAGGACGAGGACGGCCGAGGGGGGTTGGAGACGTAGGGGTCGCTGGAGGCGTTGAAGGCGCGGTCTCGCATGCACAGGGGTGCCCTCTCTGCGGATCATCTAGTTAGGAAAGATTCCTAACTAGGGAAAGATGGCATCATTCCTGACACGCCACGGTCAAGAGGACGGGGGGCCCAAATTCCCACGACGCACGACACTGGGGAAATCCGGGACATGGGCTGGGAGAACGAAGGCGATCACCGGGTGCGGCGAAGACCTTCCGGGTGATTGAATCCCGGCATGTCGTTCGATGTGTTGATCAGGGGTGGCTGGGTGCTGGACGGCACCGGGGCCCCGGCCTTCCGGGCCGACGTCGGCGTCAACGGCGACCGGGTCACCGCCGTGGGCCGCCTGGACGGCGCGGACGCCACGACCGTCGTCGAGGCCGCCGGGCGCCACGTCATGCCCGGCCTCGTCGACTGCCACGTCCACGGTGACGCCCTCGTCTTCGACAAGGACGTGCAGTTCGCCGCGCTCCGCCAGGGCGTGACCACGTTCGTCCTCGGCCAGGACGGGCTCTCCTTCGCCCCCACCACCACCCCGGAGAGCTTCGCCTACGCCACCCGCTACTTCGCGGCCGTCAACGGCGTCCACCCCTCGGCCGACGGGCCGATCGGCGTCGGGGAGCTGCTCGCGGGCTACGACCGGGCGACCGCCCTGAACACCGCGTACCTGCTGCCGCACGGCACGATCCGCCACGACGTGATGGGCGCCGCCGAGCGGGCCGCCACCGCCGACGAGCTGGCCGCGATGCTGGCCCGCGTCGAGCGCGGCCTGTCGGAGGGCGCCGCCGGTCTCTCCACCGGCCTGGAGTACGCCCCCGGCCGCTACGCCGACGCCGCCGAGATCGCCGCGCTCTGCGCGCCGCTGGACCACCTGCCGTACGTGACGCACATGCGCGGGTACGGCGCGGCGGCCCCCGAGGGGATGGCCGAGGTGACGGACATCGCCCGGCGCTCGGGCGCCGCCGTGCACGTCTCGCACTACCACGGCCCGGCCGCCACGCTCCTGCCGCTGGTCGACGAGGCCCGGCTCAAAGGGCTGGACGTCACCTTCGACACCTACCCCTACCTGCGAGGCAGCACGATCCTGGCGATGGTCGCGCTGCCCGGGTGGGTCCCGGCCGCCGACACCGGCCGCGCGCTGGAGCTGCTGGAGTCCGAGCCGATCGAGTGGGACGAGACGCTCTGGCCGAGGATCACCTTCTCCCACGTGCCCGGGGCCGAGTGGGCCGAGGGGATGACGCTGCCCGAGGCCGCCGCCGAGGCCGGGCTGGAGCCGGGGGAGTTCTGCCGCAGGATCCTGATCGACACCCGGCTGGAGGCCGGATGCGTGTCGGCCCGCCCCGACGAGGGCCCCGAGGGCGAGGCGTCGGTCCGCGCGATCCTGCGCCACCCGGCTCACACCGGCGGCTCCGACGGTATTTACGTGGGCGGCCACCCCCACCCCCGCGGCTACGGGGCGTTCGCCCGGATGCTCGGCCACCACGTCCGCGAGACCGGCGACTGGACCCTGGAGCAGGCCGTCGTCCACCTCGCCTCGCACCCGGCCCGCCGCTTCGGTCTCGAAGGGCGGGGCCTCGTCCGCCCGGGGCAGGTCGCCGACCTGGTCGTCCTCGACGCCACCGCGGTCGCCGACCTGGCCACGTACGCCGTACCGCGTACCCCGGCCACCGGGATCGGCGACGTCCTCGTCTCCGGGGTCCCCGTCCTCGCCGGAGGGGCACTCACCGGCGCCACCCCCGGCAGGGCACTGCGCCCCTGAGCCTCTGCGTTCCCGAACCCCCGCGCCCCTGAGCTTCTGCGCTCCTGAACCCCTGCGCTCCTTAATCCCTGAGCCCCAAGAGAAGCCCGAGGGCGCGGCCATGGAGAGAGCGCGGTGAGGATAGGGTCCTCTGGGCGGCCAAGGGGGCGCGATCTCCCACGCCCGGATCCGACGGGCGGCGAGCCGCCGGATCCGCCGAGGCGACCGGAGGGGGACGGGACGTGAAGGGCATCGTGGATCCCGGGGCGGCGCTGGGGGCCTCCCTGTTCGGCGGGGCGTTCACCTTCCCCGTGATGGTGGCCCACCGGAGCGCGCTGGAGCACAACATCGCGACCCTCGCGGCCTTCACCCAGCAGTACGGGCTGACCTTCGCCCCGCACGCCAAGACCACCATGTCGCCCGAGCTGGTCGGCGCGCAGCTCGACGCGGGCGCGTGGGGACTGACGGTCGCCACCCCCAGCCAGGCGCTCACCCTGCGCGAGTTCGGCGTCTCCCGGATCGTCCTCGCCAACCAGGTCTTCGACCCGGCCGGGCTGGCCGCCCTCGCCGCCCAGCTGGCCGACGACCCCGCGTTCGAGTTCCTCTGCTTCGTCGACTCGGTCGCCGGGGTCGAGGCGCTCTCCCGGCACGCCGGGGCCAGGCCGTTCCGCGTACTGGCCGAACTCGGCCACGAGGGCGGGCGCGGCGGCAGCCGTACGCTCGCCCAGCTGCTGGAGGTCGCCTCGGCCGCGCGGGCGGCCGAGGGCGTGGAGCTGGCGGGCGTCGCCGGGTACGAGGGATCGCTGGGCTCGGCCGAGGAGGTGCGCGCCTACCTGTACCGGCTGCTGGAGGCGCTGGAGCACCTGCGGGTGCGCGACCCGATCCTGTCGGTGGGCGGCAGCCAGTGGTTCGACGTGATCGGCCGCGAGCTCGCCACCTGCCAGGCCAGGGTCATGCTGCGCAGCGGCGCCTACGTCTCCCACGACGACGGCTACTACCGCGAGCGCACCCCGTACACCCGGATGGACGGGGAGCTGCGCGCGGCGCTGGAGGTCTGGGCGCACGTGCTGAGCGTTCCCGAGCCCGGTCTGGCCGTGGTGGGGTTCGGCAAGCGCGACGCCCCCTTCGACGAGGGGCTGCCGATCCCGCGCGGGGCCGTCGCGGACGCGACGGTGCTCAAGGTCCAGGACCAGCACACGGTCCTGAGCCTGGCGCCGGGCTCGCCGGTGGGGCCGGGGGACCTGGTGTCGTTCGGCATCTCCCACCCGTGCACCGCCTTCGACAAGTGGCGGGTCATCCCGGTGGTCGACGAGGAGTACGTCGTCGTCGATCTGATAAACACTTTTTTCTGATTTCGTGGTTTTTCTTTTCTGAGGACTTTCTGAGGAACGGTGAGATGAGCGACAAGCAGGAACTGAGGACCGACGAGGGCGCGGCGCCCGTCGGGGCGTACTCGCAGGGCCTCGTGGTCGGCGACTTCGTCTACACCTCGGGCATGGGGCCGCTGAGCCCCGAGACCGGCGAGGTCGTCGGGACCGACGTGGCCGAGCAGACCCACCAGGTGATGCGCAACCTCGGCGCGATCCTCGCGGCCCACGGGCTCGGCTTCGACGACGTGGTGAAGTCGACCGTGCACCTAGAGCACCTCAAGCGCGACTTCGCCGCCTACAACGAGGTGTACAAGTCATATTTCACCCGCCCGTACCCGGTCCGCACGACCGTCGGCTCGGACCTGATGGACATCCTCGTCGAGATCGACTTCGTGGCCTACAAGCCGCGTTAGAGTCTGACCGACTTCGTGGGAGGGCGGCGGCTTGGACAGCTCGCTATACGTCTACGTCGAGGACGTACGCGGGGAGGGCCTTGAGGCGGTCCTCGACCGGATCACCGGATACGGCGTGACGGGCGTGACCGTGGCCGCGGCCTACCACCGTGCCCGCGACGTCACCCCGCACGGCCGCTCCCGGGTGACGCTCCGCAGTGACGGCGCGCACTTCACGCCGCCCGCCGACCTGTTCGGCGGGCTGCGGCTGGTCCCGCCCGTCCAGCAGGGCGCCGAGGACGAGCCGCTCGCCGCCCTGCGCCGGGCCACCGCCGAGCGCGGGCTCGCGCTGCACGGCTGGACCGTCTTCCTGCAGAACACCACGCTCGGCCTGGCCAACCCGGACGTGACCGTACGCAGCTGCTTCGGCGACCGAGGCTCGCCCGCCGACCTGTGCCCCTCCCACCCCGACGTACGCCTGTACGCGGTCGCGCTGGGCCGGGCGGTGGCCAGGCAGGGCGTCGACAGCGTGGTGGCCGAGGCGCTGCACTTTGGCACCTTCGGCCACGGTTACCACCACGAGCGCAGCTTCGTCCCGCTCGGGCCGATGGACGCCTTCCTGCTCGGCCTGTGCTTCTGCGGCTTCTGCATGCGCCGCGCCGCCGACCTGGGCGTCAACGCGGAGGTCGCGCGGGAGGAGTGCTCCAGGATCGTGGGCGCCGTGTTCGACGGCGACCCTCCGGCCCAGGGCGAGGTGACCCGCGCGGCCCTGACCGCGTACGCGGGGCCCGAGGTGGTCGCCTACGCGCGGGCCCGCTCGGAGGTGGTGACCTCGCTGGTCTCCGAGGTCTCCACCGCCGTCACCGGTGAGGGCTCGCGCCTCGTCTTCCTCGACGCCACCGGCGCCGTCAAGGGCTACACCGACGGCCTGCCCTCCCCGGGGCTCGCCGCGCACGACTCCTGGCAGCTCGGCGTCGACCTGGTTGCCCTCGGTGACCTGGTGCCCTCGCTCGGCGTGCTCGCCTACGCCCGCGACGCGGCCAGGGTGGCCGACGACGTGGTCGCCTACCGCCGCTCGACGGGCAAGGACAAAGAGCTGCGGGTGGTCCTGCGGCCGGGTCTCCCCGACACCGACTCGGCCGACCGTCTCGCCGCCAAGGTCCGGGCCGTGCGGGCCTCGGGCGCGGACGCGGTCGACTTCTACGCGTACGGGCTCATGCCCTACCCGATCCTGGACCGCATCCCGGGCGCGCTCTCGGCCTGACCCCGGTCTCTCGTACGATCAGGCGGTCTCGTACGTTCAGGTGGCCCTGTGCGTTCAGGTGGCCTTGTGCGTTCAGGTGGAGCGGCCGGAGAGCGCGGTCGCGATGCCGAGGCCCAGGTAGACGATCCCGCTGAAGTGGCCGATCAGGGGTGCCCTGCTCCGCAGCCGCCCGCCGACGGCGCCCGCCGCCATGGCGTAGATCAGGTCGGAGAGCAGGCCCAGGAGCAGCAGGGTCCCGCCCAGGACGGCGATCTGCAACGGCACCGCGCCCGCCTCGGGCACCACGAACTGGGGCAGGAACGCCAGGAAGAAGAGGATCACCTTGGGGTTGAGCACGTTGACGACCACGCCTTCGAAGAAGATCGCCAGAAGCGGCTGCGGCGCGGCCTCCCCGCCCGCGAACTCCTGCCTGCTCGTCAGCGCCCTGACGCCCAGATAGACCAGATAGGCCACACCGGCCCACTTGATCACGTTGAACAGGGTCGCCGACCGCGCGATCACGTACGAGAGACCGGCCGCCGCCGCGGCGATGTGCACCATCGTGCCCACCTCGACGCCGATCGCGCTCGCCACACCGGCGGCGCGGCCCTGTGAGACGGCACGGGTGATGATGTAGATGTGGTTCGGGCCCGGTACCAGGACCAGGGCCAGAGACGCGACCGAGAAGATCAGCAATGTGGACGGCGAGATCATGTCCCGACCCTAGGGGCGTCCCGGCCCGCGCCGTCAGGGCCAATGCGCGGGTCCTTTGGTGTACCAATCGGTGCCCGTTCGTCCCCCGCCGGGGTACCAATCGCTTCCCGCCGGTGAGATGTCGTTTCGGTCGGTACCCCGTGCGATACTCGCCGACGTGGGGTGGCAAAGCACGCAAAGCGTTCTGATCGGGCGATCGGCAGAGCTCGATCGCCTGATCGCCGTGCTCGACACCGCGGCCGAGGGGCAGGCCGGGGTGGCCCTCGTGGGAGGCGACGCGGGCATCGGCAAGACCCGCCTGATCACCGAGCTGGCCGAGCGGGCCGAGGCGGCGGGGTTCGCCGTGCTCATCGGCCAGTGCGCCGAGCTCGGCGACGCTCTTCCCTACCTCCCGCTCGCCGACGCCCTGCGCTCGGCGCGCGGGGAGCTGCGCGCGGCGCTCGACGCGCGGCCGGTCCTCGGCAGGCTGCTGCCCGGCGGCACCGACCCGGGCAGGGAGAGCACGTCGGGCCTGACGCAGCAGCAGCTCTTCGGCTCGATGCTCGGCTTCCTGTCCGCGCAGCCCGTGCTGCTGGTCCTCGAGGACCTGCACTGGGCCGACCAGTCCACCCGCGACCTGCTGGTCTTCCTCAGCCGGATGCTGCAGACCGAGCGCGTCTGCCTCGTCGGCACCTACCGCACCGACGACCTCCACCGCCGCCACCCGCTGCGCCGGGTCCTCGCCGAGCTCAAACGCCTCCCCTCGGTGACACCGGTGGAGCTGGTCCCCCTCGACCGCCACGAGATGACCGACTACCTGGCCGCGCTCGGCGGTACCGACGCCGGTGTGATGCGGAA
>NZ_JBSZKT010000052.1:0-41261 GCF_055690525.1 Streptosporangium sp. H13245
TGACACCGGTGGAGCTGGTCCCCCTCGACCGCCACGAGATGACCGACTACCTGGCCGCGCTCGGCGGTACCGACGCCGGTGTGATGCGGAAAGTCGTCGAGCACCCCGGCGTCACGGGCCCTGGAGCCGCGCGCCCCGGTGTCACGTAACCCGGGGTCGCGCACCCTGGGGCCGCGCGCCCCGGTGTCACGTACCCCGGTTTCACGTACGTCGGTTTCACGTGTGTCGGCGTCGCGTGTGCCGGTGTCGCGCATCTCGACGGACGCCTGCCCGGCGATGACGACGGGCTCGGCCTTGGCGACCGGTTTGGCGGCGGGCGGCTCCTGCCTGGGGATGGTGCCGGTGAGCTCCTCGCTCTGGGCGAGGACCTCGCGCGCCCACGCCTGGGTGAGCAGGGCGTCGTAGAGCGGGGTGTCGTGTCCCGGTACGGGTGGCGCGGACGGCGGGCGGGAGGGCCGGGTCCTGCGGGGCGGCAGGGCGGGCAGCGGGGGCAGGCCGGAGGGGTTGGCGGGATCGGAGGAGCCCGCCCCCGGCCTGTCTCCCGGCGCCGCGACCGGCGACACCGCACCCGACGCCGTACTCGATGCCGCGCCTGACACCGCGCCCGACGCCGTACTCGACGGTGTCGCGGCCGGTGGCTTCGCGGGAGGCTTCGACGCCACCGGAGGGTAGGGAGGCGTACCGACCCTGGGCGCGGGCGGCGCCCCCCCGGCACCGCCGGTCGTGGCGCGGCCCGCGGCCGGGGACGCGGGCGACGTGGGCGACCCGGAGGACCGGTGCCCAGGTGACGCGGGGGACCGGTGTCCGGGTGGGGCGGGGGTCCGGCCCCCGGGCGGGGACGCGGGAAGGACCGGGGAGCGGCCACCTCCCGGAGGGGCGGACAGGACGGGAGACCCGCCACGGGCCGGGCGCGCGGGCGGGGCCGCCTCGGGAACCGCCTCCGAGGTCGCCGCGCCGGTGACCTCGGGAGGCAGCGAATCCGTGAGCCGCTGCCGCTCCTCGGCGGAGAGCGGCGCGACCGGAGGATGGGAGATCATCTGCGGCACCGTGTAGCGGATGTTGATCGGCCGCGTGCACACGGAACACCTGATCATGTGAGAGAGCAGGCTCGCCTGGGCGTCCTCCGGGTCCGGGGGAGAGGGCGCCTCGGTCCCGCCGGGGAAGACGCCGGGGAAGACGTCCTCCACCAGCGGGGCGAGCTCCGGGCAGGTACGCCGCCCGTGGGCGAGCGCGTCCAGCCCGCTCACCAGGGTCTCGATCAGGTCCTGGGTACGGGTGGCGAGCCTGGCGACCTCGTCGACGGGCATCGCCAGCACGTGGGAGAGATCCTCCATGCCGAGCGCGTGACGGTACGTCAGCCTGAGGGTCTCCGTGCCCAGGGGGTCGACGATCGTCCACACCCGCTCGATCAGCGAGGCGTCGGGCATGCCGGGCCCCGAACCCGGCACGTACCGCTCCCGGTACCCCGGAGAGGTGCGGCAGTCACGTCGCAGTGCGGCCAGCAGTCGTCCCCGGGCCGTGACGCCTCCGGGAGCGGCCTCGGCCCGGCCGGACGCCAGCGCGGAGACGACCGCCGCGTGCGTCCTGCCGGGTTCGAGGTGGGAGGCGGCGTAGTCCATCAGGTGCGCGCCATGCTCACGCACCCAGGCTGCCCCCTGGCCGGGGCCGGGCGTGAGACGCCCGGTTCCGGTGGGTGTGCTCATCGGCCGTCGTACTCGACCGGGTCCGGCTCGACCTGGCCCCGGTCGGGCCGGCCCTGGTCGGACTGGAAGGGAGCGGTGTTCTCGCCCCGCCAGCCCTCGGGGGCGTTGTCCCCGCCGCCCCCGGGATCCCTGGGGGCCACGCCGTCCCCGGGTCCCGGCTGGGCGGGGTCCAGCCCGCCCGTGTCCGGCTGCCAGGGCTCCTCCTGGCCGGGGACGCCCTGCCGCTGGTCGGGCTGCTGCTGGGGCTGCCGCTGGTCGGTCTGTCCCTGGTCAGGCTGTCCCTGGTCGGGCCGCGGGAGGGTGCTCTCGCTGGGGAGCGGGCTGGGAAGCGGGACGGGCGGAGGATCGGTCACCACGAGCTCCAGGTTCCGCTGGGGCAGTCCGGTGAACTTGGTCCAGTTGCTGATCTGGCCGGGCGCGGGCTCGGCGTACAGCCAGCGGATGAAGGCGGGCCACAGGCACGAGTCGCGGGGGATCATCGCCTGGTCGCCCTGGGCGGACGGGGTCGGCCCCCGGGTCGCGCTGAGCGCCTGGATCTCGTCGGCGGTGTAGTTACGGCACGGCGGGGTGCCCGGCGGGGCGATGTTGAGGTCCCACACGCCGTTCTCGTCCGTGTAGCGCATGCCCCTGTCCAGCCCGAGGGCCTCGTAGGCGCGCCGCAGGAGCTCGGGGTTCTCGAAGACCGGCAGCGAGACGCCGCCGTCCGGGCCGCCGCCGGGAAGCCGCGGGGTGGCCGGCATGAGCACGGTCCCGTCGGGACCCTGCGACGCGTTCTCACCGGGGCCGACGGAAGGCTGCGGCTTTACGGACTGCGAAGGCCCGGCCGAGGGAAGCTTCCGCGACGGGCTGGGCGCCTGCGTGCGCTTGTTACCACCGGGCGGCTGGACCGGCTCCAGGTTGCCGCCGCGCGCGGTCGGTGTCGCCGGGATCGGCAGCGTCGAGGGCCTGCCAGGGTCGCCGGTCGGCCTGGTCTCGGGGGGCGCCGTGGGGAGGGTGACCTCGCCCGAGGGCACGATCGGCCCGCCGCGACCCGACCGGACCGCGGGCCTCAGGGTGCCCGTCGGCCGGGGGTTCCTGGCGCCGTCCCCGGGCTGCGGGGGCCTGACGTCACCGGTGGGCCGGGGCTGCTGCCCGTTCCCTCCGGTGGGCTGGGGCTGGGGCTGCGAGGGCCTGAGGCCACCGGTCGGCTGCGGCCGCTGCCGGTTCCCGTCGGGCTGACGGTTCCCGTCCGGCTGCCTGTTCCCGTCCGGCTGGCGGTTCCCGCCGGTCGGCTGCGGCTGGGGCTGCGGCTGCCTGTCGCCGTTGGTCGGCGGCGACTGCGACCGCCCGTTCCCGCCGGTGGGCTGGGGCTGCGACGGCCGCGAGGGGTCCGAGGACCTCGTCCCACCGGCCTCGGGAGCGGGCTTGGGCGGCGAGACGACCTCGACGTTCTCCACCGGGCGCTCGATGACGCTGCCGCTCTCGTTGTCGCTCTCCGAGATGTTGCCGCTGATCTTCTTCGTCGGGGTCGGCGGCGGTGGGGCGGGGGGCCTGACGGGCTGGTTGTTCACCGGCGGGGGCTGGGCGGGAGGCTGCGCGGGCCCGGGGTTGGGGGCGGGCTGGACCGGCGCCGGGTCGGGCCGGGCGGGCGGGTCGGCCTTCTTGGTCGCCGTGGGCTTCGGCGCGGTCGTCTTGGGAGCCGACGGCGGGGTCGGCGTGCTCTTGGGGTTTCCCGGCCGCTGGAGCGGCGCGGCCGCGGCGGCGGCGACCCCCAGGACGGGAAGGGCGACACACCCCTCCGCGGAGGACCCGAGCGCGTGCCCGTCGGTGGTGGTGGTCAGGCAGACCCGCTGGTCACCGGCGGCGGCGGCCGGCTTGGCACCGTCCGCGATCGTGCTGCCCGCGTCGGCGCCGGAGAGCGGGAGCGGCTGGTCGCCGCCGGGTGCCGCGCTCGACGTCCAGGCTCCCGCCTGGTCGTCGAGGAGGTACGTTCCCGCGGCGAGCCGCATCACCTGCCCCTCGCCGGGGTCGGGGCGAATGGCGATGACGGTTCCCAGTCCGGCGCCGGCGCCGAAGACACCGATCGCGACACTCGCAGTGATCACCGTCGCGCGCGATGGCTTACGTGAGGGTGTCATTAGAATGTTCCTTTTCTTCCGGTGAAAACGTCAGTCGCCGTGGCTTTCCAGGACGTCGCTCCACTCGCCCAGCACGCGAGCGGGCTCGTTCGAGCCGGCGGGGGGGACATGTGTCACATACATGCGTCCGTATGTGGCGCTCACCGAGTTGGCGAAGGACTTGTCGCGGGTACGGACGGCGGCCGAGCCCTTCAGCTTGACCTTCGCCCCTTCCCGCACCGCCTCGCGGAGCTCGGTGGATCGGGCTCCGTACCAGACCAGGGCGCCCCCGTCACTGGTCCTGAGCGCGCGTACCGGTCCCTCAAGCCGGTACGACAGCGCGAGCTTCCAGTCGGCCTGGTCCAGCTGGGCGCGCTCCTGCTGCCAGAACAGCGCGGCCTCGCTGGTCCACGGGCCCTCGTCGAACCGAGGGTCGACCTCGGCGTTCTCCAGGCTCGCCAGATGCGCGCGGGCGATCTGCCGAGGGGTGGAGCTCAGCCCGGTGGCGTTCTCCGGGAGGCTCGTCGCGTACCCCTCGCCGTCGGTGGCGATCTTGGGGAACCGTCCCGGGGTGGCGCGCGTGTCGGCGGCCGAGGCGACGAGCCGCCAGCCCCCGGGGGCCGAGCTCATCACGTCGACGATCCTGGCGACGCCGGGCTCGTACGAGACCGCGACGAACCAGTCGGCGGCGCCCTCCACGTGGCGCGGGATCCACACCTGGGGGTTGGGCCATATCCCCGTCGCCAGTGAGGTCCCCTGCATCTCGGCGGTCTTGAAACCCGCCCGCGTCATCTCCAGCGCGAGCCCGTGCTCCAGCTTCGCCATGGCCGCCTGGTCCTTCCTGGCCTGGGCCACCGACAGCCCTCGCTGGTAACGGCCGTGGATGCCGTACGCCTCCTTGGCGGTGAGCTCGGGCGAGCGGGACCCGGTCGGCGGGTCGGCGGCCGGCGGGGTGGTCCTGGTCTCGCTCCGTGGCCTCTCCGGCTTCTTCGTGAGAGTGGCCTCGGGGCGGGGGGACGTGCCCGTGCCGCTTCGGGTGGGCTTCGGGGTCGGTTTGGGAGTGGAGCGGGAGGGGGTCGGCGTCGGTGAGGGCGAGGAGGCCGCCTTCCCCCAGCCGGTGTCCGAGGGGTCGGGAGTGGGGTTCGCCGCCAGGGACGAACCGGAGGGTGCTCTGGTCGCGAGCCAGAACGCGGCCACGGCGATGATCACTAAAACCGCCGTGAACAGAATAACCTTCCGCCAATCGAATGACAGGAGGCGTTCGGGATGCCAGTCGGATGCGTGTTCGGAATCGTGCCTAGAGGAACCACTGCCACGGCCAGAGGACCCAGCCTGTCCATCTGGGAAATCTGATGCACGCCATGACATAGGTCCAAATATTAGACTGACCGTGATCTATTTGGAAGGTAAAGGGCTCAGTAATTGACACTTATGGTTATTGGGTTATAACTTAACACTTAAGTAGAAATACGGGCTGTCCGAAACAGGCAATGCCCCCACCTGCTGCCATCCTGCGGGTGGACCGTGCCACGAGTTCTCTAGAGACGTACGGCCATCCAGAGGTTTCGGATGATCCTTCATGTTTCTTGTTGAACTGCCATTTCCCTGGGGCAGGCCGGTCGTTCGTCTCCCGTTGGGCTTTCCGGCGGGGCTCCGGAGCCCTCGTCGCGTACCGGACGATCGCGCAACCGTTTCCCACTCCGGATTGTTGCAAGCCGTCATAGCAACTTGATATGTATACGTTTCCTCTGTTTGACCGTTCGGCTACCGGCCCGTGTTCGGCTAATTGGAACCCCTGCTTTTCCGGGGGCGCGCGGACGGCGGCCCTCCGCCCCCGGGCGGTCGCCGGAACCGCGACCGGCCCACGGCTTCGGGGTCAGTGGCGGGTGGTGTCGCTCCCCGCGCCGAAGCCCGTCTCGTGGTTCCACAGGTGGGCGCACGCCGGGCACTGCAGGTGCAGCAGGCTCCCGGTGGTGCCGAGGAGATAGCGCCAGTGCTCCCCGCAGTTGCGCCCGCCGAGGCAGTCGCCGCAGTCGCGGTGATCCCGGCAGGAGGGGCAGGGCACCCACGCCCTGCGCCCGAGGTCGGCGTGCGGGTCAAGTGGCAGCACGGCCGTGCCCTCTCCGGGGGAGTACACCGGCGGTCACGAGCATGTCGTAGGTCTCCCGCTGCCGTTCGTCGAGGTTGGAGTAGAGGAGGTCGTACGCCTCCTCCTCGGCCCGCATCGCCGCCACCGGGTCCCAGCCGGGCTCCAGCGCCGCCATGACCGCGGCGCGGCGGCGGGTCTCCTCAAGGGTGAGGTCGATCTCGAAGTCGGTGTGCGGTCTGGTGTCGTCCTGGCTCATCGCGTGACTTTCCGGTCGGCAGGGGCGGGGGCATCCGGGGATATCCGGGGATATCCGGGGGCGCGCTCTTCGCGGTCGGCCGTACGCGCCCCGAGGGGAAGCTCCTCGAAGAAGGGGAGTTTTGTCCGTTATATACCTTAAGTGGCTTTCGTCATGGTCCCCGTGTGACGCGTGCCACGGACGACCGGCCTCACGGAAGGCGGATCCGCGCGACGGGGTATGAGACTCCCGAGGACAACCACGGCTCGGGGGCTGCCATGACCGCGTACACCCTGTCGATCGTCGAAGGCGACACCGGCGACGTCTCGTCCGGCGACGACATCTTCTCGCCCGCCTCCCCGGTCGACTTCAGCCAGCTCGACCCGTACACCCTGCTGTGGCTGACCGAGCACGGCTACGAGGAGCGGGGAAGGCGGGTCGTGGTCACCCCGGCGGGCCGCGAACCCGAGGGGGTCCGCGTGGTCGCCTCCCGCGACGTGGACCTCTGATCTCCTGCGGCGCGGATGACTTCCGCCCGACAATTTACGCGTGAACGGACATTCCCGGAGATCGTTTCTCCGGCTCGGCGGTGTCACCACGGCGGGAGCGCTGATCCCGGCGTACGCCGCGCGTACGGAGACCACGCCGCGTGCGTCGATCGACCCCTTCGTCCCGCTGCGCCACCGGTGGCGGGACGTGACGGCCGGGTCGGGGTTCGACGCGACGGCCGAGCCGTACCGGACCTGGCTGGCGAGGCTGGGGGCGAGGGCGGCCGGATACCGGGACGCCATGGCGCCGACCGGCGCGTCGCTCTGGCCCGACCTGGCGTTCCCCTCGCTCGGCGCCACCCCGGCCAGGCTGCGGACCATGGCCCGCGCGTACGCCCTGCCGGGGACCGGCCTGACCGGCGACGCGAGCCTGGCCTCGGCCGTCGCGGGCGGCATCGACCACTACCGGCGGAGGGTGTACGCCGCGGGCGCCGACGAGGTCGGCAACTGGTGGTACTGGCGGATCGGCACCCCCAGGAACCTCCTCGACGCGGCCCTGCTGATCGGCCCGCACCTGACGGACCGGCGGAGCGAGGCGCTGCGGGAGGCGGTGGACCACTTCCTGCCCGAGTGCCACCTGGACGACTACAGCGGGACCAGCACCGGGGCCAACCGGGTGGACCTGTGCGTGGTGACGCTGCTGCGCGCCGTCCTCGGTTCCGACCCGGCGAAGGCCGCGCTGGCCGTCTCCGCGCTCTCCCCGGTCTTCCCCTACGTCACCGAGGGCGACGGGTTCTACCGGGACGGCTCCTTCGTCCAGCACACGACCGTCCCCTATCAGGGGACGTACGGAGCGTCGCTGCTGTCCGGTCTCGCGACGCTGTTCGCGGTGTTGCGCGGCTCGCCGTGGGAGATCACCGACCCGAACCGGCAGGTCGTCTTCGACAGCGTCGAGAGGACGTTCGCGCCGGTCGTCCACGACGGCTTCTGCATGGACCTGGTCAGCGGCCGGGCGATCGGCAGGCGGCCGTACGGGGACCACGACAGGGGGCGCGCGATCGCCTCCGCGATCCTGCTGCTGGGGGAGACCGCCTCCGCGGCCGAGCGGTCCCGCTGGCAGGGCATGGTGAAGGGGTGGGCGCTGCGGAACACCCACAGGCCCATGCTCGAAGCGGCCGAGAACGACGACCTGGGGTTCCACGCGCGCCTCGCCGCGATCCTGGACGACGACACCGTCCCCGCGACCGGCGAGCCCGAGGGGCACCGGCTGCTCGCGATGAGCGCCCGCGCCGTGCACCGCGCCCCGCGCACCGGCCCGGCTCGCGGTGCGCGGAGTGGACCCGGCTGGTGCGCGGGCCTCAGCATGGCCTCCCATCGCATCGGCCACTACGAGCACGGCAACGGCGAGAACCTCCGGGGCTGGCACACCGGTTCGGGAATGCTCTACTGGTGGGCCGACGGTCACGGCGACCAGTACTCCGACTCCTTCTGGGCCACCGTCGACCCCTACCGCCCGCCGGGTACGACCGTCTCCACCCGGCGGCTGGCCGACGGCGCGGGCGAGGCGTGGGGGGACACCTGCCCGCCGGGCCGCTGGGTGGGCGGCGCCACCGACGGCGTGTACGCGACGGTCGGCCAGCACCTGAACGGCTTCGAGAGCACCCTGGAGGCCTTCAAGTCGTGGGTCTTCCTCGACGACGCGGTGGTCTGCCTCGGCGCCGGGATCACCGCCGAGGACGGCGTGCCCGTCGAGACCGTCGTGGACAACCGCAGGACCGACGCGCTCCTCACCGTGGACGAGGGGAAGGGCTGGGCACACCTGGAGGGGCACGGCGGCTACGTCCTGCCCTGCGGCACCCGCCTGCGCACGCTGCGCGAGACACGCACCGGCGACCGGGACCCGGCACCGGGCGGGGCACGTACCGGCGGCCCGTCCCAGGGTGAGGCACGCATCGGTGTTTCGGCGCCGAGCGGGGCACGCGGCAACGGCCCGGACCAGGTGGCCCGGAGTTATGCGACCCTCTGGTTCGACCACGGGGTCGACCCCGTCTCGGCCGGTTACGTCTATCTGCTCCTGCCGGGCGCGAGCCTGGCGGAGACCAGGGCCCGCGCCGCCGACCCCGGCTGGGCGCGCGTGCTCGCCAACACCGCCCGGCAGCAAGGTGTCCAGGTCCCGTCACTCGGGATCACCGCCGTCACCTTCTGGAACGACGGAACCGCCGGTGACCTCGCCGCCTCCGCCCCGTGCGCGGTCCTCGTCAGGGAGCGCGGCGACGGTACGGCCACGCTGACCGTGTCGGACCCCCGGCGCGACCTGAACGAGCTGGCCGTGACCTGGAACCGGCCGGTGACCGAGGTGCTCCACGGACACCCTCTCCTGGCGAGCGCCACGACCGGCGCGAGGCTAACGCTCACCTTCGGACGCCTGGCGAGCCGGGGCGGCGGCTCGAACACGGTCACCGTACGCCTCGCCTGACGGGGGCACCGGCCTCGGCGGTGGTCTCGGCCTGGAGGGGACGAGACCACCGGGACCCGTTACCTCTGAGTGTCTAGAGGAGGCCGATGTTGCCGTAGCCGATGAGCGGCATGCCGCCTCCGAGGCCGATCCCGTTCCCGGTCCCGTCTCCGAGGTTGAGGCCGCTCCCGGTCCCGTTCCCGAAGGTGATGCCGCTCCCGGCCCCGTTTCCGAGGCCGAGGCCGATCCCGTCCCAGGGGTCGGAGGGGGACGCCGTCGCGTGGGCCGGACCGGCGGCGAGCGCGGGCGCGGTCAGGACGGCGCCGAGAGCGACCAGTCCGGCGGCGATCGTGGTGCGGTTCATCGTGGTCTTCTTCCTTTTGGGGAGGGGTGGCCCGCATGCCGCGGGCCACCTCGCTGTTGCCGTGAGCGCCAATGGGACTACTCAGAGCGAGCATGTTCAAGCTTGGGAAGCATCTGGACGTGTCCGCCAGAGTTCGGGACACTCCCGCAGCTGTCCTGCCTCGGCCGGAAGGGGGGAGGGTACCGCCACGCACCCGCCCCACCCGTCCCACTCGGGCCCGCCCGGACGAAGACCGTCCCGAAGGCGGCGAGCCGGGCGGTACGGCACCGGTGCGCCGGTTCCCGGATACGGGGGACGGGCGTTCCGGGACAACCGCCGTCCGAGTGCCCACCCGTCCCCGGTGGCGCAGACGAATCTGGCCGTTCCGGCCTCACCGATCATCAAGCCCGGCACGATGGGAGACCACCACGCGCGACCGCCTCATCCGCGAACACGAGCAGGAGGACATCGTGGTCCCCAAGTGCGAGCAGCTCGGATCCGTCGATCTCACCACCTGGCGGGTCGTTCCCGGCGAGACCAACCACGAGGAGAAGGAGACCGGCGTCTGGGCGGTTGCCGGAGGCGACGGTGACGACTACTCCCTCTATCTGGAGGTTCTCGACGCGGAGCAGCCCAGGGAGGTCGCCGAGTTCATCGTCGAGTCGGTCACCGACCACGCGCACCGGCTGCGGCTGGAGGGCGCCCTGGCCGAGGTCGAGCGGGAACGCCGCAGGCAGCGGGCCGAGGGGCCCGACCCGTCGAACCCGCACCTCGTCGAGGTGGCGAAACTGGCGGGCCTGGTCGAGCAGGTCGGCGGGATCGGAAGGGAGTTCGGCCGCGACAGGTTCGACACCGGCCGGGAGGAGCTCGACAAGCGCCTGTACGCCCAGCTGACGCAGGTGGCCGCTACGGCGGTGGCGTGGATGGAGAGCATCCTTTCCCGCGACGAGACCTACGACGAGACCCGCACCGAGACCCGCTCAAAGATCCACGACGAGACTCGCACTGAGACCCGCTCAGCGGCCCGCGACGAGACCCGCTCCGAGACTCGCACTGAGACCCGTTCAGCGGCCCGCGACGAGATCCGCTCCGACGGCCGCGACACCCACTGATCACGGTCGTCTGAGGTGGGTCAGCCGTTCGAGCACCATGGCGAAGTGGTGCGACAGGCTGCAGGCGTGCCACGACTCCGGTCTCCTCGGCAGCAGCGGCTGCCCGTTGGCGAAGCGCTCGATCTGCTCGTCGCCCCACGAGAACGCCGCTCCCCTGGACGGCCGGAGATCGGCGACCACCGCCCTGCACAGGTTGTCGAAGCCCGCGAGGGCGCCGGGGCCCTCGCGCCGCTCGCACCGGTAGGCGTACCACTGGCCGTCGACCGCGTACCGCAGGTTCGGGTGCGGGTTCCGCCCCGGTGACACCCGCGGGCTGAACACGCCGTAGTCCGCGTAGGACAGTTCGGTCGCGGTGTGCGAGGCCGCGACGGTCGTCCACAGGACGGCGTCCCGCCGGGGGATGGCCACCGGGGTGTCGAAGGGGATGTCGGCGAGGGTCCTGGGGAACGCCCCGGCGGCCAGGGTGACCGAACGCACCGGTAACCGTTTCGCCCAGGTGAGCGCCTGCCAGGCGGCGGCGGTACGGTCCCTCAGCAGGGCGTCGGAGTCGACCGCCCACAGGTCGAGCACGAGGTCGATGTCCTTGAACCCCAGGCCCAGCTGGTCGCGGATCCGCCGCGACAGCCGGGCGTCGTCCGCGGGGGTGCGCGGCTCGGACCAGGGCACGCGGAGGCAGGCCCCCTTCCGGTGCCGCGCGGCTGCGTACCCCGCGCTCAGGAACGCGTGCTCGCCGTCGTCCGGCCGTACCACCGGGATCATGCGATAGCCGAGTTTCCCCACGGCGTTGGACACCATCGACATGACACCGCGGTTGTCCGGCTTTCTGTACCTGTCGAGCACGCGGCGGCAGTCCACCGCGAAAACGCGGTTGTCGGGCAGATGCTCCTCCACGCGTTTCTCGAAAGCGGCCACGCTCTCGATTACCGAACGGTTCTCGTCACCGCTGTCCGACTCCTGCGGCATCATCTCGATCAGCGGCCGTACGGAGGGCCGGAGCTCCTCGGAGAGCTTCCCCAGGGCCAGGAACTCGGCGGCCCGCCCCTTCAGGATCGGCATGTACACCCTCATGACATGGTTCTCCGTGTGGTTGGCGAACCCGCGTCCGGTGCGGCGGTCATCCCACGCCTCCCGGCGGGCCGTCGCCTTTCCGGCTTTCATGACGGTGTACTCGGGCGATGAATTCGTCAATATTCCCGGGAGCCATATTCCGCGAGAACCGTCCGCCCGCCGATGCCTTTGGGATTGGGTTGACAGAAGGTGGTCAATGCAATTCATGAGAAATGGGCGGTAGGCCCGGCGGGCGCGGAGTGAGCCGCCCGCCGGGCCCCGGCCCGCGAGGTTCCGGGAAACCCAGGGAAATCCCGGGAAGATCAGGGGAGGAGGTCAGCCGCCGATCTTGCCGACCCCCGCTCCCGCGCTGACGATCGCCCTCACGGAGTTCGGGTCGTCCAGGGTGTAGCCGTAGTACGAGCTCGCCTCCTGCACGCTCCCGCCGCACTCGGGCGGCCCGGAGTCGTCGAGCACGTTGTTCCGCGCGACGCACCTGCCCGCGCTACCGGCGTAGGTGTTCGTCGCGGGCACCTCGACCCGTTCGAAGTAGTTGCCCTCGACCAGGCATCCGGCGTTCAGCTGGCAGGCCACCCCGACGTCGGTGTTGTAGACGTAGTAGTTGTTGAACACGTGCACCGGCTCGCCGAACCGCACCCGGGGGTTGCGCTGCGGCGTCTGGTTGAACCAGTTGTGGTGGTAGGTGACCTTCAACCGGCCGACGTCCTGCGCGCTGTTGCCGTCGTCGTGGCCGAGCAGCATGTTCTTGGTGTGGTCGTGCGTGTGGTTCCACGACACGGTAACGTACGACGAGCCGCGCTTGATGTCGATGAGCCCGTCGTACCCGTCGGCCAGGTCGTTGTGGTCGATCCAGACGTGGTGGGAGAACATCTGCACGTTGATCGAGTCGTCGCTGGCGTTCCGGAACGTCAGGTTGCGGATGATGACGTTGTTCACGGCGTTCGCGGGCGGCGAGGTGATCGCGTTGTCCGCGGGAAGGCCGATGTTGAGCCCGCCGCCGCTGATGCCGCCGCCGGAGCCGATGCCCACGATCGTCTTGTTCGAGGCGACGTCGTACATCCCGGCCGGAACCGTGATCATCCCGCGTACGCAGATGTTCAGCGGCCCGCTCTGGCCGATCGCGGAGATCAGCTCGCTCGCGGTGTCGACCTCGACGGTCGGCCCGCCCGCGCCGCCGGTGGTCCCGTTCCGGCCCCAGGCGTTCACCGAGGCGAACCCGACGGGCGTCCCCGAGGTGGGGCAGGTGCCCGGGGGCGGCGGTGTGATCGTGGGCGTGACCGGCGGCTCGCTCGGCCCGCCGACATCGGTCACCAGCACGTCGTCGAACGAGGCGCTCGCGTAATAACCGGCGAGGCCCACCCTGCCGGAGGGGAAGGTGGAGTCCGTCGCCGACACGACCTGCACGTTGTTCACGAAACCGCGCAGCGTCGAGCCGAACGCCTCAAGCCTGAGGGTGTACCAGGTGCCCGGGGTGACCGTCGCCGAGGCCGAGCCGAGGGTCGTCGGGGCGCCGCCGGTCCGTTTGCCCAAGACGACCGAGCCCGCGTTGCTCAGTCCCAGGAAGTAGTAGTTGCTGGTGCTCTGCGCCCTGGCCAGCACCGCGACGTACCGCCCGGTGCCGTTGAACGCGATCGGTCTCACCCGCGCCTGCACCGCCTGGCCGGACCAACCGGCACCGGCCACCGTCCTGGCGTCCGCGCCGGTTCCGGACTGCCGGTACGCCTGGGAGCCGTCGGCCACCACCGACCAGCTTCCCCCGGACTTCGACCAGCCGTTGGAGTCGCCGTCCTCGAAGTCGTCGCCGAACAACGAGGCGGCGAACGCGCTGGGCATCGCCACGAGCACCAGCGCCCCGATCACCGCGAGGGCGAGGGACGTCACGAGCGCGGTGAGCGGCGAGCCGCCGAGCCCTTTCCTTCTTCGCACCGTGGAACCTCCAAGTTCCGTCAGTGCCGACCTGCCGTGCTTCCGGCCGGGTCGGCCATGGCCTCGCGCCGGGGCCGACCGGCGGCGCGGGCGGGCCGCGTTCCGCGGTCACGCGCACGTCGCCGGGGCCCGGCGAGCGGTGTCCACCGGGCGGCGTACGCGCCTGCCCCCGGCCCCCTGGGTGAGGGCTTCGGGCATGGCTGACCTGCGGCGGAGTACGCCAAGCAGACCCGTGACGCCGCTCGCGGACGAAGGGTGGGAAAGCGCTATCCAACTCTTTTCGCACTTTTACGCCCGGAGAAAGGTGCGGGTCAAGCACCCAGTTCGCCCCGATGCCACCGGTACCCCGGCAGGCCGTACCGCCGGGACGCTGTTCCCCCAGGTGAGACCCCTCACGGGCGACGCGAAGACGGCACGAAAGTCTTTTCGCGAACGCGGGATCCGGTCGGACCTCTCCGCCCGACGATCTCGATATCGCCGGAGCGCCGGGCGGTGGGGTCGGGTGGCCGGGGCAGAGGTCCTGGCCGGAGCCGTGTCGCCGGGCGGTGGGGCCAGGCGGGGACGTCAGCCGGAGGCGTCGGGCGGTGGGGTCGGCGGCCGGGTCAGAGGTCCAGGCCGGAGCCGCCGAACCGGTCCCTGAGGAACCTGCCCTGGTCGCGCAGGGCCTGCTCGTCGCCCCGGTAGACCGACTCGGCCACCTTGCGCAGCTGGCCGTCCAGCAGGTCGAGCTGGGCGAGCAGTTCCTCGTGCGCGCTGCGCTCCCGCTCGCCGCGCCGGGTGAGCGCGTAGGAGCGGGGCAGGTTCGCGTACGCCTCCAGGCTGGACGGCAGGTAGTCCCTGATCGTCTGCGACACGATGTGCAGGTGGTCGGGCGAGGAGGTGAGCGTGTCCGCCCGCCGGAGGATGTCGCGCAGCACCTCGGCGAGCGCGCCGACCCGCGTCATCACGTCGTCGGGGAACCGGTTCCCGCCGACCTCGGCCAGCAGGGCGTCCAGGTCGGTGCCCAGCTGCCGCGACTCCACCTCCGCGTGCGAGATCGTGAGCCGCACCCGGTCCGCCGGTGTCAGCAGCGCCCCGACGCCGTACAGCCCGGCGACCACGACGGGCCAGTACGCCCCGGCGAGGTCGAGGAAGACGAGGACGACCCCGGCGAGGGCGAGGGCGCACCCGACGATGTTCCTGGTCGACCCGGCGTAGGCGAGGATCCTACTGGTAGCCACGGATCTCCTTGAAGGCCGTGGCCAGCGAGCCCTTCCGGGCGTCGAAGGTCGCCCCGCCGGTGAGCTCGGCGATCCGTTTCATCTCGTCGACGTCGCTGTCGCCGAAGAGCACGACGAACGTCCTGAACTTCACGGGGAGCGACGCGTAGTAGTCGGCGAAGTCGTCGTAGGAGCTGCCGTCGGTGTTCTCGCCGTCCGTCATCAGCACGATCGAGGTGAAGTCCTCCGACGTCGGCGACCCCGCCCGCTCGTAGGCGGCCCGCAGGCTGTCGAAGATCGCGGTCCCGCCCTCGGCCCGCAGCCCCGCGCTGTACGAGCGGATCCGCTGGAGCACCGGTTCGGCGTCACGGTCGGGCAGCGTGAAGGTCTCCGGGGTGCCGGGGCCCGTGCTGAACGGGATCATCGTGACCGTCTCGCGGTCGCGGAAGCGCGAGAACGACCCGCTGACGGAGGTGTCGGCGCCGGACAGGGCGGTCAGCGCCTGCTTGAGCGCGTCGATCCGCTCTCCCC
Organism: Streptosporangium sp. H13245; assembly: GCF_055690525.1. NCBI lineage: Bacteria > Bacillati > Actinomycetota > Actinomycetes > Streptosporangiales > Streptosporangiaceae > Streptosporangium > Streptosporangium sp. H13245. The sequence goes on from NZ_JBSZKT010000052.1 coordinate 15,246, forward strand.
GCATCGAGCCGGAGGTGTCCAGTACGAACAGGGTCCGCGACGGCCTGCGCACCTGGTTGAGGTAGACGCCGATCAGCTGGTCGGCCGCGCCGCGCCGGTTGGGGAAGGGCAGCTCCACCAGCGACGCGGTCCCGAAACGCGGGTCGGGGCCGACCTGGGGGACGATGGGCCTGCGGTGGGTGGTGGTCATGATCTCCCGCTGGATCTCCGGCGTGCGCAGCCAGGCGGTGAGCCTCCCGTACAGCTCCTTCTTCTCCGGGGTAGCGGAGCTCAGCAGCGTGAGCGGGTAGTCGGCCGTCACCACCCCGTCGCCCGGGTAGATCAGCGTGAGCGGCTCGGAGAGCCTGCCGGAGGCGTTGAGGCCGAGCAGCACCGACTCGTAGTTCACGAGCCCGTCCACCGTGCCCTCCTTGACGTACGCGTCCGCGAGCCAGCCGGAGGAGCCGGAGGTGAGCGTCTGCGCGGAGAAGAACTCCTTCAGTTTGGGGGTCGCCGCGGCGATCTGGGCCTCCTCCAGCGCCTCACCGGCGTCGGAGAGCGCCGCCGTCACGCCGACCAGCGCCGAGAATCCGGAGTTGGACGCCGCGGGGCTGGTCATGCCGAAGGTGAACTTCCCGGCGCTCGCGGCCGAGGCGATGTCGTTCCAGGTCACCGCCTTCTTGTCCCAGCCGAGCTCGCGGGCCTTGGACGCCTTCAGGCCGAGCAGCACGGGCGAGACCATGACCTTGGTCTGGGTCGAGAGCCGCGCGGCGGCCCCGTCGATCAGCGACAGGTAGCGGTTGGAGGAGAACCACGTCGCGTCGTACCGCTTGTCCGCGCCGCCGCTCGCCACCTGGTCGGCCCCGTCGAGCGTTCCCGCGTACGACAGCGTGACCCGCACGCCGATGGCGTCCTGGGCCCGCCTGAGCAGCGGCTCCAGGTCGCCGACCTCGCTTCCCGCGAGGACGCGGAGCACGCCGGAGCCGTTCGAGGGGCCGTTCGCGGAACTGTTCGAGGGGCCGTTCGAGGAGCCGTTCGAGGGGTCGGCGGGCGTGTCGGCCCCGCCGCACGCGGCCGACGCCACCAGCAGGGCCAGCACGACGAGCGCCCGCCAGGGCGGACGCGCACCCGCCCGTACGCCGATCGTCCGCCCGGCCCGGAGCACACCCGCTCGCATACCGGTCATCGGGCGGAGCCCTGGTCGTCGCCCCGCTGTGAGCGGTCCAGGTACGTGCGCGCGTGGTCCAGCTCGACGGTGAGGCTGTCCACGGTGATCGCCATGTTCTCCACGGCCTTGGCCTTGAACGTGTCGATCGTGTCCATGGTGGCGTAGATGTTGTCGAACGCCTTGCGCAGCGCGTCCATGCTGACCGTGGTCGACGCCGCCTGGGTCTGGATGTCGGCCGCCTGCGTGCGCAGCATCTCGCTGGTCGCCACGATCAGGTCGGAGGTGGTGCTGTTCAGCGCCGTGATCTGGTCGAGCACGAGTTTTTGGTTGGCGAGGGCCTGGGCCACGGTCACGGCCGTGCGCAGCGCCGCGATCGTCGTCGTGGTCGCCCGGTCCACGCCCTTGATCAGTTCGAGGTTGTTCTTGCGGACCAGGTCCAGCGCGAGATACCCCTGGGCGGACACCGCGAGCTGGGTGAGCAGGTCCTGGTGCTTCTGCCGGATGCCGAACAGCGCGTCCGAGCGCAGGGCGGTGGCCTTCTCCGGCTCGGCCGCCTCGACGTACATGATCTTCTCTTCCACCGCGGCGTCGAGGGCGGCGGCGAGCAGGGCGTACTCCTGCAGCCGCTTCATCGACTCCCACAGGTTGGTCTTCTCGCCCTCGATGGCCGCGTTGTCCTTGCGCAGCTCGTCCTGTCCGGACTTGAGGGCGCGGATGATGTCGTCGAGGTGTTTCTGCGCCGAGTGATACTTCGCGAAATAGTCGCGCAGCTTATCGCCGAACGGGATGAGTCCCAGCAGCTTTCTGGCCGGGCCGGACGTCTGCTTGGGGTCGAGGTCGACGATCGTCCGGCGCAGCGCGACCAGCTGCCCCGCCACCGCCGCCTGCGCGTCCCGGCCCTCACCCTTGGCGGACGCCAGCGCGGCCACCGGACGCTTCAGCATGCGGTTCGCGACCTGGGAGGAGGCCCGGATCTCCGCGTCGCCCATGGAGGTGATGTCGTGCACCTTGCGGGTGAACTCCGGCGACCTCGGGTCCAGGCCGCTCAGCTCCTCGGCGAAGCCGCCGGCCTTCTCCGCCAGTTCGGCGTCGCGCCCCTCCGGGATCGGCAGCATGGTGGCCGCCTTCTCCGTGGGCACCTTGGCCACGGGTTCCGGCGGGCTGAGCACGAGATCGCTCACGGTGGTCTCTCCTCGAAGCGCGGGGAAGGGTTCAGGGGGTGGACGAGGGGACCGCTCCGGACCGGTAGAGCGTCTCGACCGCGGAGATCATGCCCTCCAGCCGCTCGTGGTCGGGGGGCTCCACCACGTCGACCAGGCCGGGTGGCAACGGGGCCTTCACCTTCGCCACGAGGTCGTCGAACGCCTTGGCCTGAGCGGTGCGGAAGCCGTACATGGCCGCGAGGCGCCCGAGTTCCGGGTCCTCCTGGAGGAGCCGTCCGACCTCGGTGCCCCGCGCGCTCAGCGGTACGAGCGTGTGCTTGCTCAGGACCGTGGGCGCGGGGTAGAGCAGCCGCATGTCGGGACGGATCGAGCCGTCCCCGGCGAACAGCCGCGAGGCGTACTGCGCCTCGTAGATCACGACCATGGGCGTCTTTCCCATCCCCAGGGACAGGTAGTCCTCGAACGGAGCCTCGGTGGAGGTCTCGGAGTATCCCTGGTCGAGGAAGAGGGGGGCGACGGTCCCGGCGACCTTGGCACCCTGCTCGTCCGAGGTGACCACGTCGTCGCCGTTGGCCACGTAACCGGCGATCGAGAGGTACATCGCCGCGGAGTTGGAGGTGCGGATGTCGGTGGTGGTGAGCAGCACGCGCTTGCGCGCCGGGTAGGCGGTGTTCCCCGGCAGCTTGTCCCACCGGGTGCCTTTCGCCACCAGATCCAGATATTTCTGGATATCAAGGACCTGATACCCCTGGCCGGAGTCCCGTACGACGCCCGCTTTGGTGAGTACGTCCACGATCGGGGTGAAGGTGGCGATCGCCATGGGCGAGGAGAACGGCGCGAACGTGCGGGCGGCGCCCCGGTCGCGCCTGATCTTCTCGGCCGCCGGGGCGCTGGACGGGAACGCGAAGCCGTACTTCTTCAGGTCCACCGAGGTCGCGATCTGGCGCGATCCGGCGGTGTCGACCTCCACCCGGAGGCCGTGCTTGGCGAAGACCGCCCGCACCCTCGGGTCGTCGAAGAACGGCTTCTTCTCGGAGCCGATCACCCCGCGGACCAGGACGGGCTCCCGCGCCTCCGCGCTCCCGCCGCCCCCGCCGCCGTTGCCCACCACGATCGCCGCCACCACGGCGGCGCCGAGGAGCAGCGCCAGCCCGACACCGATCCAACGCCTCATGTGATTCCTCGAAACCTTGCCCCGTATCGCTATGAAATAGCGGGTGTAATTGAATTATGTGATTAAGGACGACAGTACGGAGCGAGGCACTCACGATGTATTGATAATTCACTTTCCGTTCACCGATGTGCCGCCCAACCGGCACTCGCCGCCACGGGCGTACGGGCCGCCATGCCGGGCACCACCGGCCCGCGCGTACCATTCAGCGGTGGAGGTTCTGGAACCGGAGGAGTGGCGGGCGCGGGCGGAGGCCCACCGGCTGCGGATCGAGGTGTGGGCGGGGCCGCACCTGGCGCGCAGGGCGCGGGGCGAGGCCCATCCCATCGAGGACTTCCTGTTCACCTACTACGGGCACCGGCCCGCGCGGCTGCGGAGGTGGCATCCGGGTGCCGGGGTCGTCCTGCGGGGGGCGCGCGACTTCGGCCGCGACTACCTCGACACCCCCGAGGGGGCCACGCTCGACACCGCCGCGCTGATGGGCAGGCGCGGGTCCTCCATCGAGTGGATCACGCGGCTGCTGGCCGCCACCGCGGCCCGGCCGGGATATTTCGGCTGCTTCGGCCTGCACGAGTGGGCGATGGTCTACCGGGCCGCCGAGGTGCGGCACGAGGCCTGGCCGCTGCGGCTCGGCGAGGAGGAGATCGCGGAGGTCGTGGAGCAGCGCGGCGTGCGGTGCGGCCACTTCGACGCGTTCCGCTTCTTCACCCCCGAGGCGCGCCCGCTCAACGTGCTGCAGCCGACGCGGGAGCGGCAGCCTGAGCTGGAGCAGCCGGGCTGCCTGCACGCCAACATGGACCTCTACAAGTGGGCGTACAAGCTGTCACCGCTGGTCAGCGGCGAGCTGGTCGCCGACTGCTTCACGCTGGCCCGCGACATCCGCGCCGTGGACATGCGGGCCAGCCCGTACGACCTGAGCGCGCTCGGCCATCGGGCGATCCGGATCGAGACGGCCGAGGGGCGGGCCGAGTACGCCGCCGAGCAGCGGGGCTTCGCCGAGCGGGCGGCACCGCTGCGGCGCCGCCTGCTCGACGCCTGCGAACACCTGCTCGCGGGCACCCGCTCCTGATCCGTCGTACCCGGCCCGACCTGATCCTTCGCACCCGGCTCGACTCGCCGCACCCGCCCCTGACCTCTCGCGTCCAGGCTGTGGATCCGAGGCCTCAGCCGTTGCGCAGCTGCTCGACGAGGGTCGTCCGGATGTCGCAGTTGCGGAGCGCGAACGAGTCGGCCAGGGCGATCAGCTCGTCCTCGCCCAGCCCCTGGAACAGCTTGGCGTACTCGTAGGCCAGGGGCTGGGCGACCGCGAGGTTCAGGATGAGTGTGCGGACCCAGTCGAAACGGCCCCACGGGTACGGGTCGAAGTCGGGGAACTCGTTCGCGATCATGTCCTGGAACGGCTTGGTCACCTCGGCGATCCCGTTCCCGTCGCTGCCCCAGTTGTCGGCGCCCAGGCGGTTCTTCTTCGCCACGAAGTCGCCGAAGCGCCTCAGGTACGGGGAGTCCGGCCGCACCATGGCGACCCCCTGCCGCCCGAGGTCCTTGTACATCCAGCTCGACCAGCTCGCCCCCTCGCGGCGGTAGATCTCAAGCTGGTCCGCGAGGACCTGCCTGCGCATGGCGTCCTTGCGCTCGTCGCCGGTGTAGATCGGCGCGAACTCGCCCACCCAGACCGGGGTCCCGGTCTGGCGGCTGTACTCGGTGCGCTTGAGGTACTTCTCCTCCAGCGCGGCCCGGTCGTAGTACTTGCCGTCGGTGATCCCGGGGTAGTCGCCGCCGTTGCCCATGCCCGGGGCGGCGTAGTCGTGGCAGACGTAGACGGTGTTGTCCCACTCCTTGTCGAAGACGTCGAACTCGGTGGAGTAGGTGTTGCCGTCGAGGAACAGGATGTGGCGGTCGTCGATCGCGCGGATCGCGTCGACCAGGCGGGTGTAGAAGGGGCCGACGACCTCGCGCGATTCGTCGGCGGGCTCGTTGATCGGGTTGTAGCCCGCCACCCAGGGGTTGTCCCTGTAGTGCTCGGCGATGCGCTCCCAGATCGCCACCACGCGGTCCTGGAAGTGGGGGTGGTCGAAGAACGCCGGCCGGTGGGTCGGGTTGTCGGAGTGCCAGTGGTGGTTCTGCGACCCCGGCAGCGCGTGCAGGTCGATGACCGAGTAGATCCCGTGCCGCGCGCACGCCTCGACGGCCCGGTCGAGGTGGCGGAAGCCGTCCTCCTTGAACTCGAACGGCCTGGAGTCGTCCTCGAAGTGCCGGTAGTTGACGGGGAACCGCACGCAGTTCATGCCCATGCCGGCCAGCAGTTTCGCGTCCTCCTCGTCGAAGAACGCGGTCAGCAGCCGTTCGAAGAACAGCTCGTACTTCTCCTCGCCGAGGACCTCGCGGAGCGTGCCGCGCATCAGCGACTCGTTGCCGGAGTAGCCGGTGATGAAGTTCTCCATGTTCAGCCAACCGCCCACGGCGACGCCTCGCAGGCGTACGACGGTGCCCGTCTGGTCGACGAATTCGCGACCTGCCGTGCGGAGGAAGGCCGTGTTGTCCGACGTCATGTGCTCTGTTCCTCAAATCTGGAAGCGCGGTGGATCATGGGGTGGTCTCGGGGGCGGGGCAGGGGGGTTACTTCAGCGCGCCGGCCGCCAGGCCCCTCTCGAAGAGGCGCTGCAGGCACAGGTAGGCCACGATCTCGGGGATCGCGGTGATGACCGCGCTGGCCAGGACCTTGGTCTGGTCGTTGCTGAACTGGCTGACGAAGAACTGCGGCAGCAGCGTGACCGTCTGCTTGGCCGGGTCCTGGATGAGCACCAGCGGCAGCAGGTAGTCGTTCCAGGAGCCGATCAGCGTCAGGACGACGATCGCCGCCGCGATGGGCCGGGTCATCGGCACGACGATGTAGCGGAAGGCCGTGAACACGTTGGCGCCGTCGACCCTGGCCGCGTCGAAGAGCGAGTCGGGGACGCCGTCGACGAACTTGCGGGCCAGCAGGACGGTGAAGGGGATCTGCAGCGCGGCCAGCGGCAGCACCACCGCCCAGTACGTGTCGTACACGCCCAGCCTGAGGGTCGTCGCGAACAGCGGGGTGAGCAGCACGACCTCGGGCAGGGTGAGGGCGGCGAGGATCATCCAGAAGTAGACCTCCTTGCCGCGGATGTGCAGCTTGGAGAACCCGAAGGCGGCGAACATGGTGAGGACGTAGACGATCAGGATCGTCGAGACGGAGATGATGACGCTGTTCACGAAGAACGTCCCCACGGTGCCGACGGCGAAGACGGCCTCGTAGTTGCCGAGCCCCTCACCCGCGAACGACCCCTGGACCATGACCACCAGCGGGAACAGGTAGGGGATGATCATCAGGGTCACGAGGATCTGCAGCAGCAGCCTGGTCGACAGCCTGCGCGCCTCAAACACTGGATTCACCGTCCTTACGGTTGGCGCGGGTCGCGACGACGATCGCGCCGAGCAGCGCCAGGATGAGCAGGAGGACCGACAGGGCCGCCCCGTAGCCGACGTGGGCCGACGGGATGCTGATCCGGTAGATGTAGGTCCCGAGGAACTCGGTGCTGTAGTTCGGCCCGCCGATGGTCACCAGGTACGGGACGTCGAAGGTCTTCAGCGCGCCGATCACGCCCAGCATCGCCAGGGCCACCGTCGTGCCCCGCACGCCGGGCCAGACGATGCTTCTCAGGACGCGGAGGTTGCTCGCCCCGTCGGTGCGCGCCGCTTCGAGCGTCTCGGGGTCGATCTGCCCCATCGCGGCGTAGTAGAGGACGAACGTGAGGCCGGTGAACTGCCAGACCGTGATGAACATGATCACCGGCATCGCGGTGGACGACTGGGCCAGCCAGGGCTGGGCCAGGAAGCCGAGGCCGATGTGCTCCAGGGTCCAGTTCAGCTGGCCGTCCGCGGCGAACATCTGCCGGAACACCGGCGCCATCGTCGACGCCGCGAGGACCACCGGGGTGAAGACGAGCACCTTGTAGACGGCGCCGAGCCGTACCTTCGAGTGCAGCAGCGCCGCGAACACGAACCCGATGGCGGTCTGCACGGTGAACGTCACCACGAAGAAGACCACCGTGTTCCAGATGGCCTTCCAGAAGATGGGGTCCCGCATGATCGCCGTGTAGTTGGCGGCCCCGACCGGCGTGGGGGTCGGGCTGGTGCCGTCCCAGTCGAGCGTCGAGATGTAGCCGGTCTCGATGATGCAGAAATAGATCAGTCCGACGACGAAGACGAACGCCGGCATGATCCACGGCAGGCCCGAGGGCCTCCCGCCCCTCTTCCGGGGGTTGCCCGGAAGAGGGGCGGGCGACGGACGGCGCGCCCCGATCTTCGGCGAGGTTGTGGAAGTCATGGATCTCCCTGCGCGGGTGGGATGGAGACAGGCCGTCAGCGGCTCTACTTGATGTTCTCGGCGCTGCTCTGCAGGGTCGCGGCGGCCTCTTCCGGCGTGGCCTGCCCCGCCGCCACCGTGGTCGACGCCACGCCGATGGCGGTCTGCAGGTCGGCGCTCACCGTCGCGAGGCGCGGCTCGGACGACTTGCCCGCGTCACTGATCAGCTTCTCCAGCGCCGGTCGCTGCGCGGTCGGGTTGACGAGCTTGATCGAGGCCCAGTCCGGCTGGGCGCTGGTCAGGGCGGGGATGTCGTTGAGGATGTTGGCGACCGCCTGCTGTCCCGCCTGCGAGGTTCCGAGCCAGGTCGCGAAGGTGGTGGCGGCGGCGATGGACTTGGACTTCTTGCTCACGGCCAGGCCGAAGTCCGCGTCACCGTAGAGCGACCCGACGTTGCCGGTGCCCGCCACGTCGGGGAACGCGATCGGCAGCTGGTTGAACGGCTTGGGGTCCGCGACGCCGGCGCCGGAGATGGCGGCCGTGCTGCCGTCCACGGTGGAGTACTGCATGTACCAGGTGCCCATCATGACCATGGCGGCCTTGCCCGACATGAAGTCGTTGTTGGCGTCCGGGTACTGCTGCACGCCCAGCGCCCCGTCCTGCATGATCTTGTCGTCGAACAGCTTCTTCCAGATGGTCAGCGCCTGGACGATCGTCGGGTCGGTCCACGGGACCTTCTTCTCCAGGGCCTGCGCCCAGACACCCGGCTTGATGTTGTTGCTGATCGCCTGGAGGGTGTCCTCGTTGAACGCGGTCTGGGCGGCACCCTGCACGAAGCACTTGACGCCGTTGGTCTTGAAGGCCGCGCAGACGCTCTTCCACTCGTCGTAGGTGGTCGGCGGCTTCAGGCTGTACTTGTCGAACAGGTCCTGGTTGACCCAGACCGATCCGGCGTAGTTGGAGCCGACCGACAGCGCGGCGAGCTTGCCGTCCTTGGTCAGGCTGGACACCCCGATCGGGGCGAGCTTGGACTTCCAGTCCGCGCCGAGCGACTTCTCGACGGCGGGGGTGAGGTCGATGGCGTTCACGCCGTAGATGCCGACCGAACCGTTGGCGGCCCCCGGTGCGACGTCGAAGACGTCGGGTCCGACCGACGAGGCCAGGGCGGGGCGGATCGCCGCGTCGTAGCCGTCGATGGTCAGCTTCTTGTAGGTGACCTTGATGTTCGGGTAGGCCTTGTTGAACTCCTTGATGTACGCCTCGGCGGGGGCCGCGTCGGGCGTCCATCCCCACCAGGTGATGTTGCCCGAGTCGGCCGAGCCCGTGTCCGTGGTCTCGGTCGTGGCTCCGCCGGCACATCCGGCGAGCGCCAGCACCGCGGCGGCGAGCGCGGCGGAGGCTCCGGGGAGACGGCGCTTCCAGATTCGCGAGGATCCCAGCATGATCTCTCCTTGCACGTGACTCGCACGCACTGGTCGTGTCGACGCCGCGCGTCCTCCGCCGAACGGGGACGATCGCGACGGCCCGCGCTCACGAATGGGCACGGGGTCCGCTCGCACGTGGCGACGAGGTCGGCACGGGTCGCGGAAGGGGGTGTGCGTCCTTCACGGCCGGGATCGCCGATCGTCGAAAGCTGCACGTTCGGAAAGCAGAAAGTTTCGGAAAGTGTTCTGGTGAGAGAAGAGCACCAGCTCGGCAACAGTGTCAATAACTCCGGCCGAATTTGTTTCCGTTCGGTTACATGGGATGCGTGCCGTGACCTCCGGGCGAGCGCGCCCATCCCGGGAGAGGGCGGTCACATCGAGATCGTCGGTGTGATATCCGCAGGTCACCATCAGGCCGCTGGGCGGCGTGGATGGTCCGGGACGTCGCGTGTGGCGCGGCCTTCCGGTGCTGCCGGGCCGGATCGCGGCCCAAATACGGACAATTCGGTATTTATGGTGCCAGAAGCCTACCTGCTGCGAGGTCCGGCGGGCCGCTACCAGCGGTGCTACCGTTATGGAAACTTTCGACAACACTGGCTCAGTGCGTGAAGAGGTGTCGTGACGACCGAGCAGCGGACGAGGACGCAGAAGCGGGCGGCGGGAGCTCCCGGGAGCGCCGACGCCGACCGGGTGACCATCGCGATGGTCGCGCAGGAGGCGGGCGTGTCCGCTCCGACGGTGAGCAAGGTGCTCAACGGCAGGGAGGCCGTCGGGGCGGAGACCCGCCGCCGGGTCCAGGACGCCCTGATCTCGACGGGCTACCAGCGCAGGACCAGGTCCGAGGTGGGCAAGGTCGGCGTGGTCGACTTCGTGATCACCGAGCTGGACACGGCCTGGGCCTGTGAGCTGCTGAGAGGCGCGGAGCAGGAGGCGTACCGGCTGGGCACGAGCCTCATCCTGACCGTGACCCACGACCGGCGGGCCCAGCCGCGCGAGTGGCTCAAGACGCTGGCCTCCCGGCCGACCGACGGCGTGGTCCTCGTGGTCACCAGCACCCGGCAGGTGTCGGCGGAGAAGCTGCGCCCGATCGACACCCCCTTCGTCGTCATCGACCAGGTCGGCGGATACGACCGCGACGTCCCGACCATCGGCGCCACCAACTGGGCGGGCGGTTTCGCCGCCACGGAACACCTCGCCGAGCTGGGCCACCGCCGCATCGGCATGATCACCGGGCCCGAGGACGTCCGGTGCAGCCTTGAGCGCCTGGACGGCTACCGCGCCGCTCTCGGGCGCGCGGGACTGCCGCTCGACGAGAGCCTGGTCCGGCAGGGCGACTTCTACTCCGAGGGCGGCAGGCGGGCCGCCGTCGAGCTGCTCGACCTGCCGGAACCCCCCACGGCGATCTTCGCGGGCTCCGACCAGCAGGCGGCCGGCGTGTACGACGCGGCCCGCTCCAGGGGCCTGCGCATCCCCGAGGACCTCAGCGTCGTCGGGTTCGACGACACCGAGGTGTGCGAGTGGATGTGGCCCCGGCTGACCACCATCAGGCAGCCGCTCGCGCAGATGGCCGTGCTGGCCATCCGCAACGTGCTGGAGACGACGCACACCCCCGGTGAGCAGCCGCTACGTCTCGAACTGTCGACCAGCCTGGTGGTCAGGAACAGCACCGCGCCCTACCAGCCCCCGGCCCGAGCCCCCCGAGGCCGCCGCTGACCCCCCGGCGCCCGGGGCTCACGCCAGGGGAAGGCCGAGCACGTCGCGCCACGACTCCCGCGGAAGGTATCCCAGCTCGTCACGGGCCCTGTCACTACTGAGCAGGCTCTCGTACGGCCCGAGCGGGCGGCGGACCGGCACGCCGGGGAAGACCTCCGCGGTGAGGTCGGCCGTGGGCCGGTCCATCAGCGTGTCCCCGGCGGCGATCACGTACGAGGGCGCGCCCGTCACCTCCGCCAGCAGGGCGAGCCGGCAGGCCCGCGCGGCGTCGCGGACGTCGACGTAGGACCACAGGTTGAACACCCGGGACAGCGGGTCGTCCCAGAAACCGGGGATCTTGGGGTAGTCGGCCGCGTCGTGGACGTTCGACAGCCGCAGGCCGACGATCGGGATCCCCGACCAGGCGGAGATGTGCTCGGCCAGCGTCTCCCCGACCACCTTGGACAGGGCGTAGGCCGAGGTCGGGTACGGGTGGTGCTCCTCGTCCACCGGCAGGTAGCGCGGCGGGGTCCCCGGCCCGAACGGGAGGCCCAGGGTGGTCTCGCTCGACGTCCACACGACCCTGCCGACCCCGAGCTTGGCCGCGGCGAGGAAGACGTTGCTGTTCATCGCGGTGTTCACGGTGAACGTGCGGGCGTCGGTGAAGAAGCCGGGCGCGGGGATCGCCGCGAGGTGGACCACGGCGTCGACCGAGGTCAGCGCGTCCACCGTGTCGCCGAAGTCCGTCAGGTCGGCGCGCAGCAGCGGCGCCCCCAGGGCGGCCAGCTCGCCCCGGTCTCCCGGCCCCCCGGCGACGTCGACGGCGCGTACCTCGTGCCCGTGCGCGAGCAGGTCCTCGACCACGGCGCGACCGGTCTTGCCACTCGCGCCCGTAACCGCGATTCTCACAGGTCAGTCCCACTCTCGGATGGCGTCGTCCCGGCCTGAGGGGTCCTCGTCGGCCGGTCGTCGCGAAAGTTTATGGAAAGTTGTCCACGGCGCCGGGCTTCGGCCGCAGGAGTCCTGGCCCCGAGCCGCGACCACCGGGAACGGCCGTGATCCAGTTTACCGATCATGCCGTTCACCAGGGATGATGTCGTAACCGAGGGCGTTCGCCCGGCCTCGGGCACGCCCGCGCGCAGCCGGAGCCGAGGGGCGGGAGCGATCGGCGCCCCAGCCTCCTGACAGGCAAAGATGTCACTATGTCAGCCTTTCGTCCATGCCATGACCCTTGACGTTCCCCAACACGCCGTTCTACTTTGTCGCTGCGGACTTTAAGTTTCATAGAGTTTTCGAAAGTTTTCAGCGCCTTTTTCGCGCACACCCCCGCCGTGGTGCCCGGACACCGGTCGACGCCCGGCGCTGAAAGGAACCACCGTGCCCCTCGTACAGATCGACCTCGAACGCTCCCTGGCCGAACGGCTGGGCCGGCAGATCAGCGACGGCGTCCACCAAGCCCTGGTGGACGGCCTGGGAATGGACCCGACCGACAGGTTCCAGATCTTCCGCACGCACGCGCCCGAGGAGATCGTCTTCGACCCGGGCTACAACGGCGTGGACCGGCGGCAGCTGGTCAGCATCCAGATCCTGATGGTGCACATGTACGACGTGACCACCAAGTACGCGATGTTCGACCAGATCGCCAAGCGGCTGGGGGAGATCGGCGTCCGGCCGGACGACCTGCTGATCAGCGTCGTGGAGAACGGCTTCGAGGACTGGTACGCGGGAAAGTCACGTACCTGACCGCGTCCCGCCCACCCCACGAGCCCACGATCCATCCAAGATCCGGAGTCCTGCAGTGAAGGTTCTCTACATCGGCGGCACCGGCACGATCAGCTCGGCCAGCGTCGCCGAGTCGGTGCGCCAGGGCCAGGACGTCCACGTCCTGAACCGTGGCCGCACCGCCGGCCGCCGCCCGCTCCCCGCCGGGGTCACGACGATCGAAGCCGACGTCCAGGACCCGGAGTCGGTGCGCCGGGCCCTCGGCGGCACGACGTTCGACAGCGTGGTCAACTTCCTCAGCTTCGGCGCCGAGGACGCCGCCGCCGCCGTCGGCCTGCTGGAAGGCCGCACCGGCCAGTACGTCCACATCAGCAGCGCCTCGATCTACCACAAGCCGGTACGGCGGGTGCCGATCGTCGAGTCGACCACCCGGCACAACCCCTACCTGGAGTACGCCCGGGAGAAGATCGCCGCCGAGGACGTCCTGCACCGGGCCTACGAGGAGCGCGACTTCCCCGTCACCGTCGTGCGCCCCTCGCACACCTACGACGACGCCCACCCGCCGCTGCCCGGCGACTGGACCGCGTGGGACCGGATCGCCCGAGGCGACGAGCTGGTCGTGCCCGGTGACGGCACCAGCCTGTGGACCCTGACGCACGCGCGGGACTTCGCGGTGGGGCTCGTCGGCCTGATCGGCAACTGGCAGGCCATCGGGGAGGACTTCCACATCACCTCCGACGAGGCGCTGACCTGGGACGAGATCTACGGCATCATCGGGCGCACCTCGGGGACGCCGGCCAGGCTCCTGCACCTGCCCTCGGAGTTCCTCCGGCTCGCCGCCCCCGACTGGTTCTGGTCGGACCTCATCGTCGGCGACCTGATGCACAGCGCGGTGTTCGACAACACCAAGATCAAACGGTTCGTCCCCGCGTTCCAGCCGACGATCACCTGGTCGGCCGGGGCCAGGCGGCTGCACGAGTGGCGCACCGCCCACGCCGGGGAGACCCGCCCCGACGCCGCGACGGACGCGATCCTGGACCGGCTGGTCGAGGGGTACCGGGCCGCGTCGGCGGCGCTGGCACCGTGATGGCGGGCACGGGAGGCGACCCGGTGGCCGAGCCGGGAGGTGGCCTGGTGGCTGAGTCGGGAGGCGACCTGGTGGCCGAGCCCTGGCTGGATGTCTCCGGCGTCCACTGCGAGGGCGTCGTGTGGGACGACGCCGCGGGCCGGTTGCGGTTCGTCGACATCCCCCGAGGGCGCGTCTTCGACGCCGGAGTGGACACCGGCACCGACGTCGGCTGGTTCGACCTGCCCGCGCCGGTCACGGCCGTGCACCCCACGACCGAGCCCGGCACCCTCGTCGTCGCGGACGGCGACGGCGTCGCCCTGGCCACCCGCGACGGGCTGACCGAACGGCTCGCCGCCCCGCTGGCGGGCCGCCCGGGGATCCGCATGAACGACGCGGGCGTCGACCCCGCCGGACGCTACTTCGCGGGCAGCATGGCGTACGACCTCGAACCGGGCGCGGGCCGCCTGTACCGCCTCGACACCGACCGGTCCCTGCACACCGTGCTCGACGACGTCACGATCGGCAACGGGGTGGACTGGTCGCCCGACGCCACCCTGTGCTACTTCGTGGACAGCCCCCTCCGCCGCGTCGACGTGTTCGACTACGACGTGACGACGGGTGCCCTGTCCAACCGGCGCGTGTTCGCCGACACCTCCGCCATCCCCGGGATGCCCGACGGGCTCACGGTCGACTCCGAGGGCGCCGTGTGGGTGGCCTTCTGGGGAGGATCGCGCGTCTGCCGCTTCGGGCCGGACGGCCTGGTCGAGCGCACCGTCGTCCTGCCGGTGTCACAGGTGACGTCGTGCTGCTTCGCCGGGCCGGAGCTGGACCTGCTCGTCATCAGCACCTCCACCGAGGACCTCTCCCCCGACGACCTGCGGCGCCAGCCCACGGCAGGCATGATCTTCCGGGCCGAGCCCGGATGCCGTGGCCGCCGCACGACCGAATTCGTGATCTGACATGGCCGACGACCACACGCCCGACCCCGCCGCCCGCCGCGCGTTCGGCCGCACCGGGCTCACGGTGACCCCCATCTGCATCGGGACCAGCCCCCTGGCGAGCATGCCCGCGCTGTACGGCTACGCGGTCGGCCAGGACAGGGCGGAGGCGACGATCGAGGCCGTGCTCGACGGCCCGTTCAACTTCCTCGACACGTCCAACAACTACGGCGGCGGCAGCGCCGAGCTGCGTATCGGCGCCGTCCTGCGCCGCCGTGGCGGGATCCCCGACGGGTTCGTCCTGGCCACCAAGGCCGACGCCGACCCCGACAGCGGAGACTTCTCCGGCGAGCGCGTACGCCGCTCGGTCGAGGAGAGCCTCGAACGGCTCGGCGTCGACCACGTGCCGATGATGTACCTGCACGACCCGGAGTACCACGTCACCTTCGAGGAGGCGATGGCCCCGGGCGGGCCGGTCGAGGCGCTGGTCGCGCTCCGCGACGCCGGTGTCGTCGGCCACCTCGGGATCGCGGGCGGCCCCGTGGAGCTGATGCGGCGGTTCGTCGGGACCGGCGTGTTCGAGGCGGTGATCAACCACAACCGCTGGACCCTGGTGAACCGCGAGGCCGGCCCGCTGCTCGACGAGGCCGTCGCGCGGGGGGTCGCCTTCGTCAACGGCGCGCCGTACGGCGGGGGCATGCTGGTCAAGGGCCCGGACGTCCAGCCCCGCTACGCCTACCGGGAGACCGGCGAGTCCGTCAGGGACGCGGTCCGGTCGATGCGGAGGGTGTGCGCCGACCACGACGTGCCCCTGGCCGCCGCCGCGCTGCAGTTCTCGCTGCGCGACCCCCGGGTGACGTCGACCATCGTCGGCGTCTCGGAACCCGCGCGGATCGGGACCACCCTCGATCTCGCCACCGTCCCGATCGCCCCCGAGCTGTGGGACGAGCTCGACCGGCACACCCCGTCGTCCGGGTGGCTTGACTGATGCCGCCGACGGCCGTACGAGCGATTCCAACGACAAACGGAGAAGACCGTGGCACTGAGCACTGACCCCCCGCCGGAGGTGTGGAGGGACGCCGGCGTCCCCGACGAGGACCGCGTCGAGGCCCTGATGGCCAGGATGAGCCTCGCCGAGAAGGTCGCGCAGCTCTACGGAGTCTGGGTGGGCATCGACAACGGTGACGGCGAGATGGCCCCGCACCAGCACGAGTTCACGTCACTGCCGGTCGGGTGGGACGAGCTCGTCAAGGACGGCATCGGCCAGCTGACCCGGCCGTTCGGTACCAAACCCGTCGACGTCCTGACCGGCGCGACCACGCTCGCGGGCGCCCAGCGTTCGATCACCGCGGCCGGGCGGTGGGGCATCCCCGCGCTGGTGCACGAGGAGTGCCTGACCGGCCTCGCCGCCTGGAAGGCCACCGTCTACCCGTCACCGCTGTGCTGGGGCGCGAGCTTCGACCCGGACCTGGTCGAGCGGATGGGGGCGCAGATCGGCGCCACCATGCGGCGGCTCGGCATCCACCAGGGCCTCGCCCCGGTCGTGGACGTCGCCCGCGACCTGCGATGGGGCCGCGTCGAGGAGACCATCGGCGAGGATCCCGTGCTCGTCGGCACGATCGGCAGCGCGTACGTCCGCGGCGTGCGGTCGGCGGGCGTGATCGCCACCCTGAAGCACTTCGTGGGCTACTCGGCCTCCAAGGCGGGCCGGAACCTGGCCCCGGTGTCGGTGGGCCGCCGGGAGATCGCCGACGTGCTGCTGCCCCCGTTCGAGATGGCGCTGCGGGCCGGGGCCGACTCGGTGATGAACTCCTACACCGACATCGACGGCGTACCGGTCGCGGCCGACCCCACCCTGCTCACCGACCTGCTTCGCGGCACCTACGGCTTCACCGGCACCGTCGTGGCCGACTACTTCTCCGTCGCCTTCCTGCAGACCCTCCACAACGTGGCCGGGTCCCCCGGCGACGCGGCCAGGCTGGCGCTGACGGCGGGAATCGACGTGGAACTCCCCACGGTCAACACCTACGGCCCGCCACTGGTCGAGGCGATCGGCCGCGGCGAGGTCGACGTCGCCCTCGTCGACCGCGCGCTGCGCCGCGTGCTCCTGCAGAAGGTCAGGCTGGGCCTGCTCGACGAGGAGTGGGTACCCGAGCCCGCCGTCCTGGAGGAGACGGACGACGCCGTGCTGGACGGCGAGTCCCAGCGTGCCCTCGCGGGCGAACTGGCCCGCCGTTCCGTCGTCCTGCTCCGCAACACCGGCTCGCTGCCGCTGGCGCCGGGCCTGCGCCTGGCCGTGGTCGGGCCCCGGGCCGACACCCCGCAGGCCATGATGGGCTGCTACTCGTTCCCGATGCACGTCGGCGTGCACCACCCCGAGGTGCCCATCGGCATCGAGGTGCCGACCCTGGTCGAGGCGCTGCGCGCCGACCCCGCGGGCTACGACGTGCGCTACGAGCAGGGGGTGCCCGTCCTCGGCGGCGCCGACGAGGGCATCGCCGCGGCCGTCGCCGCGGCTGCGGACGCCGACGTCTGCGTGGCCGTGCTCGGCGACCAGGCGGGCCTGTTCGGGCGCGGTACCTCCGGGGAGGGCTGCGACGCCGAGAGCCTGCGCCTGCCCGGACGGCAGGAAGAACTGCTGGAGGCCGTGCTGGCCACCGGCGTCCCGGTCGTCCTGGTGCTCCTGGTCGGCCGCCCGTACGAGCTGGCCCGGCAGGTCGACCGCCTGGCGGCCGTCGTGTGCGGGTTCTTCCCCGGCGAGGAGGGCGCGCGCGCCCTGGCCGACGTGCTGTCCGGCCGGGCCGACCCGTCGGGGCGGCTCCCGGTGAGCTTCCCCGGCGACGGCGGCAACCAGCCCTCCACCTACCTGGCCGCGCCGCTGGGCCGGCGCGGCGAGGTGAGCTCGGTGGATCCCACCGCGCTGTTCCCGTTCGGCCACGGGCTGTCGTACACCCCGATCACGTGGAAGGACGTCTCCGCCGGTGCGGAGGTCTGGCCGACCGACGGCACCCTCGACGTGCGGGTGACGCTGCACAACGGCGCGGCCGGTCCGGTGTCGGACGTCGTGCAGGTCTACCTTCACGACCCGGTCGCCGAGGTCGCCCGCCCGGTGCAGTCGCTGCTGACGGCCCACCGGGTCGATCTGGAGCCGGGGGAGACCCGCGAGGTCACGATCACGCTGCACGCCGACCAGACCTCCTACACCGGAGCGTCCGGACAGCGGCAGGTCGACCCGGGCGCGGTCGTGGTACGGGTCGGCGCGTCGAGCGCGGACATCAGGGAGACCATCTCCGTCTCCATGACCGGGCCACGGCGCCATGTCGGTTTCGACCGGGTCATGGAGGCGACCGTCACCTCCGGGGCGGCCGGGAGCTGACAACGTTCCGCGGCGCCGACCAGGGGCGGCGCCGCGGCCCGGAACCACGGACCGGCGTTACGGATCGGTACTACGGACCGGAACCGCAGATCGGCGCTGCGGACCGGTACCGCGGACCGGCGTTACGGACTGGCACCGCGGACCGGCGCTATGGACCGGAATCGCGGATCGGCGCTGCGGACCGGCACCATGAGACGGCGAGGGCGGCCCGGGTTTCCCGGGCCGCCCTCGCCGTCTCTCGTGTCTTTCGCCGTCTTGTGTCGTGTCGCGCGTGTCACTCGCGGGGGTGGCGAAGGCCGACCCGTGCCCGTGCCCTGTCCGTCGTGCTCATGACCTGGCAGGACTCGTCGAGCGGTGTCACCGGGCAGGCAGGGGCTCGCGGACCGGGGTGAGGACGCCGTCGACGCGGCGGACGAGCCCCGTGGAGGCGGCCGGGGCGTCGCGAAGCTCGTCCGGCAGCAGTTCCCCCGGAACGTTCTGCAGGCTGATCGGGCGCAGCCAGCGGCGGATCGACGTGGTGCCGACGCTGGTGTGCAGCGCGCTGGTGGCCGCGGGGTACGGGCCGCCGTGGTGCATGCCCCAGGCCACCGCCACACCGGTCGGGAAGCCGTTCCACACGACACGGCCGACCGTACCGGACAGCCGCGCGAGCAACCGGGCCGACAGGTCGCCGTCCGCCGCGTCGGCGTGGACCGTCCCGGTGAGAGCCGGGCCGAAGGTCTCGACGAGCTGGAGGAGATGCTCCTCGGAGGTGTACTCGACGGTCACCAGGACCGGCCCGAAGCACTCCTCAAGCAGCGCGCCCGTCACGGCACCGGCGTCCGCGTGCAGCAACAGCGGCGCACCGGTCCAGCCGCCACCCTCGCGGCCCTCACCGCCCGCGCCGGTTCCACCGCCTTCGCCGCCCGCGCCGGTCCAGCCGTCGCGCTCGCCGTTCTCGTCGCGCTCACCGGTCTCCTTGCCACCGGCGAGCGTCCGGACGCCGTCCATGCCGCGCAGCGTCTCCGCGCCGAGGCGGTAGGCGTCGGCCGTCCGCTCGCTGAGCATGAAACCGGCGGGCAGCGCGTCGACGTGCTTCGCCAGCGAGCGGAGGATCGCCTCGCCGGACGCGCCGGAGGGAAGCAGTGCCAGGCCCGGTTTCGTGCAGAACTGCCCGACCCCGAGCGTGAAGGAGGCCGCGAGCCCCGCGGCGATCTCCTCGCCGCGCGACGCGGCGGCCCCGGGGCACACGACGAGCGTGTTGAGCGCGCCCAGCTCGCCGTAGAAGGGGATCGGCGACGGCCGGGCCGACGCGACGTCGAACAGCGTACGCCCGGCGCCGAGGGAGCCGGTGAACCCGACGGCCTGGACGGCGGGATGTCCGACCAGGGCGACGCCCGCCTCCCGCCCCCAGACCAGGTTGATCACGTCCGGGGTGACACCGGCCGCCCTGGCGCCCGCGACGAGCGCCTCGTGGCTGAGCACCGACGTCGCCGGGTGCGCCGTGTGCACCTTGGCGAGGACCGGGCAGCCCGCGCTCAGGGCCGAGGCGGTGTCGCCGCCGGGCACGGAGAAGGCGAACGGGAAGTTGCTCGCCCCGAACACCGCGACAGGTCCGAGCGGGACCAGCATCCGGCGCAGGTCCGGGCGCGGTCCCATCGGGGTTTCCCCCGCGTGGTCGATGGTCGCCTCAAGATAGGCGCCGTCCTCCGCCACGTCGGCGAACAGGTCGAGCTGGTAGCACGTCCTGGTCAGCTCGCCGTTGAGCCGCTGCTCTCCCAGGGCGGTCTCGCGGTCGGCCACGGCGACCAGGTCGGCCCGGCGTTCCTCAAGCGAGCGCGCCATCGAACGGAGCAGCCGGGCGCGTCCCGCGCGCCCCAGCCCGGCGAGCTCCCGCGCGGCCACGGCCGCCCGCGCGCAGAGGTCGTCGAGCTCGGCGGGTGACGTCTCGGCGCCGACCCGCTCGACCTCACGTCCCGTCCGCGCGTCGACGCTGGCGAAACCGTGGATGTTCCCTGTCATGACCGATCCCCTTCGGAAGGCTTCTCGTCACGCGCGATCCCTCGCACGACCGTGTTGCGCAACACTCCGACGCCTTCGATGCCGATCTCGACCGTGTCGCCGTCCGCGAGCGTGAACGGCGTCGGCGGTACGAGGCACGTGCCGGTCGACAGGACGACCCCGTCCGGATGGACGTCGCCGCGCATCAGGTACGAGACCAGCTCGTCGAGGCGTCGGCGCAGCCGCGCGGTGCTCGCCTCGCCGCTCCACTCCGGCTCGCCCTCCCTGCCGATCGTCATCTCGATCGCGAGGTCGTACGGATCCTCGATCTCCCAGACCGGCCTGATCCAGGGGCCGAGGCCGCAGGCGCCGTAATAGATCTTGGCCTGGGGAAGGTAGAGGGGGTTCTCCCCTTCGATGCTGCGTGAGGACATGTCGTTGCACACCGTGTAGCCGACGATCTCCCCGAAGCGGTTCACCACCAGCGCCAGCTCTGGCTCCGGCACGTCCACCACCGAGTCGGCGCGGATTCCCAGGTCGCCGTCCGGGCCGACGACCCGCCACGGGACCGACTTGAAGAACAGCTCCGGCCGATCGGCGTCGTAGACCAGCTCGTAGACGGTCGCGGCGCGCTCGCTCTCCTCGACCCTCGCCTCGCGCGACGTCTCGTACGTGACGCCCGCCGCCCACACCTCGGTCGTACCGTCGACGGGCGCGAGGAGTTCGACCTCCTCCAGGGGCACCCGCTCTCCGGGCGCGCTGCCGGTCAGCCGCTCCCGCAGGTCGGCGAGTGGTGACGCCCAGAGTTCGGCGAGCGTCCGCACGCCCGCGAGTTCGGCGACGCCGCCGTCGTCGTGCAGGCCCACCCGTGGCTCCGCGGAATCTCGCGTGCGGTATCTGACGATGTTCACGGTCACTCCCTGATGCTGGATGCCGGTGTGTCGGCGGTGGGTTTCGGCTCCACGCCGTCCTCGGGCGTCAACGTAAGTCGCGATACCTCACTTCCCGGGCGTCAACGTGAGCCGCGCGGGACCTCTGGTATCGATGTGAGTCGCGCGGGATCCCGCTTCCCGGGCGTCGGCGTGGGTCACGGGACCTCGCTTCCCCGGTGTCAACGTGAGCCGCGCGGGACCTCTGGTATCGGTGTGAGTCGCGCGGGCCCTCGCTCCTCAAGCGTCAGTGCGAGTCGCGCGGGACCTCGCTCCCGCGGCTGCCGCGCAGGAACCCGAAGTCCACCCCGTCGTCGGCCTGCAGGACGTGCTCGCGGTACAGCCACCGGTATCCGCCCGTCTCGTCGGTTGCGGGCGGGCTCCACTCGGCACGCCGCCGGGCGAGCTCCTCGTCGTCCACGTGCAACGTCAACCGCCTGGCCGGTACGTCGAGCTCGATGCGGTCGCCGGTGCGTACCAGGGCCAGCGGGCCGCCGACGGCCGCCTCGGGGGAGACGTGCAGCACGACCGTGCCGAATCCGGTGCCGCTCATCCGCCCGTCGCTGATGCGCACCATGTCGCCGACGCCCTCGCGCAGCAGCTTCGCGGGGAGCGGCACGTTGGCCACCTCGGGCATGCCCGGGTACCCCTTCGGCCCGGCGCCCCGGATGACCAGCACGTCGTCCGGGGTGACGTCGAGATCCTCGTCGTCGCACACCGCGTGGTAGGCCTCGGGCGAGTCGAACACCAGCGCCCTGCCCTCGTGGTGCATCAGGGACGGTGACGCGGCCGACTGCTTGATCACGGCGCCGTTCGGGCAGAGGTTGCCGCGCAGGATCGCGGTGCCGGTACCGGACGGCAGCAGCGGTTCGGCCAGCGGGCGGATCACCTCGGTGTTCCAGCACTCCGCGCCCGCGACGTTCTCCCCGATGGTACGGCCGGTGACCGTGATGGCCTCCGAGTGGAGCAGGCCCACCTCGTCGAGCTGGCGCATGACGACCGGGAGGCCGCCCGCGTAGCAGAAGTCCTCCATCAGGAACCGGCCCGACGGCATGAGGTCGACGATGGTCGGCACGTCCCGTACGAGGGCGTCGAAGTCGTCGAGGGGCAGGTCGACGCCGAGCCGTCCCGCCAGAGCGGTCAGGTGGATGATCGCGTTGGTGGACCCGCCGATGGCGGCGTTGGTCCTGATCGCGTTCTCGAACGCCTCCCGGGTGAGGATCGCGCTCGGGCGCAGGTCCCGTTCGACCATGTCCACGATCCGCCGCCCGGCCTCCTGCGCGGCCTCCATGCGACGCATGTCGACGGCGGGCCAGGTCGCGGAGCCGGGAAGCTGCATGCCGAGCGCCTCGGCCACGCAGGCCATCGTCGAGGCGGTGCCCATCGTCATGCAGTGCCCGTTCGAACGCGCCATGCAGCCCTCGGCGGCGTACCCCTCCTCCACGGTCATCCGTCCGGCCTTGATCTCGGCCTCGAACTTCCACACGTGGGTGCCGGAACCGACGTCGTGCCCCTGGAACTTGCCGTTGAGCATCGGCCCGCCGGTCACCATCACGGCCGGGAGGTCGACGCTGGCCGCGCCCATGAGCAGCCCCGGCGTGGTCTTGTCGCAACCGGACAGCAGCACCACGCCGTCCAGCGGGTTGGCCCGGATGAGCTCCTCGGCCGCCATGGCGAGCAGGTTGCGGTACAGCATCGCCGTCGGGCGCATCAGCGTCTCGCCGGTGGCCAGGACGGGGAACACCAGCGGGAACCCGCCCGCCTGCCAGACGCCGCGCTTGACCGCGTCCGCCACCCGGTCCAGATGCGAGTTGCACGGCGCGAGCTCCGACCAGGTGCTCGCGATGCCGATCACGGGACGGCCGTCGAAGACCTCCGGCCCGAACCCCTGGTTGCGCATCCAGGACCGGTACAGCATGCCGGACCGCCCCTCGGCGGCGAACCAGTGCGCGCTGCGCCGCGTGGGTCCTGTCATGTCGTTCACATCCATCCCCCGTCGACGATCCACTTCTGGCCGGTGCACATCGCGCTGTCGTCGGCCGCCAGCCACAACACCATCCGCGCGACGTCGGCCGGCATGACGTTGTCCTTCAGCGACTGGACCTGGTCGAGTTTCGCCAGCGTCTCGGGGGTGACGAGCTGCGCGAGCTGCCGCTCGGTGAAGATCCAGCCCGGGACGAGGCAGTTGACGCGGATCCGGTCGGGGCCGAGCTCGCGGGCCAGCGTACGGGTGAGGCCCTCGATCCCGGCCTTGGCCGTCACGTACGCGGGCAGCCCGACGAAGTCGGCGTGCGCGCTGATCGAGCCCAGGTTGACGATCGAGCCTCCGCCGAGCGCGCGCATCCCGGGCGCCACCGCCTGGATCGCGAAGAAGTGGTGCTTCAGGTTCACCGCGATCGCGTTGTCCCAGTAGGCCTCGTCCACCTCCCGCGAGTCGTGGCGCTCGTCGTTGGCGGCGTTGTTCACGAGGATCGAGATGGGCCCGAGCCTTTCCCCCACCTCCGCGATCGCCGCCCGCAACCGGGTGACGTCGCGGACGTCGGCCTCGACGAACAGCGGCTTCGGGCAGTCCGTACGGCCGAGCCGGTCGAGCAGCCGCTCCGCGCCCTCGGCGTCGATGTCGGCGAAGCCGACCCGGACGCCCTGCGCGGCCAGCGCGGAGACGAACTCCGCGCCCAGGCCGGTCGAGCCGCCGCTGACGAAGGCGACCTTGTCGCGCAGGCTCGGATAGACGGCGTAGCGACGCTCGTCGTGTGCGACGGTCACGATGACTCCCAGGACAGAACGATGTGCGTGCCGGTCACGGTGGCCTCCAGGCCAGAACCGGTCGCGGTGGTTTCCAGGCCAGAACCGGTCGCGGTGGCCTCCAGGCCAGAACCGGTCGCGGTGGCCTTCAAGGCAGAACCGGTCACCGCGACTCCCAGGGCAGGACGATGCCCCGGCCGACCGAACCGCCGGTCAGGTCGGTGAAGGCCTCGTTGATGTGATCCAGCGAATACCGCCGGCCGATGAGCGCGTCCAGCGGCAGGCGTCCGGCGAGATAGAGGTCGAACAGCCTGGGCAGGTCGATGAGCGGGTTGGCCGAGCCGTACAGGCTGCCGACCACCCGCTTCTCCCGCTGCACGAGCACGTTGAGGGGCACGTCGAACGTCGTGCCGACCGCGCCGAGACCGACCGCCACGAGCGTCCCGCCCGGACGGAGCACGTCGATCGCCGTCTCCAGCGTGGCGGGGCGGCCGATCGCCTCGATCGCCCACTCCATGCCGCCGGGGCGGATCGCCCGGAGGGCCTCGGCGACGTCCTCCCTGGACGCGTCGACGGTGTGCGTGGCGCCCAGTTTCGCCGCCATCGCCAGGCGCTCGGGCACGACGTCGACGACGACGATCGGATTCGCGCCTTCGAGGACCACTCCAAGGACGCTCGACAGCCCGACACCGCCCGCGCCGAAGATCACGATGCCGTCGCCCGCGCACCCGCCCACGACGTTCAGCACCGCGCCGACGCCGGTGACGACGGCGCACCCGGCGATCGCGGCGATCTCGAACGGCACGTTCGGCGGTACGGGCACCAGGGCGCGCTCGGAGACGACGCAGTATTCGGCGAAGCAGGAGACACCGAGCAGGTGATGGACCCGTTCCCCGCCGGAGTGCAGGCGCGTGGTCCCGTCGAGGAGGCCACCCGAGCTCGCCTGGATGCCCGCCGCCTCGCACAGCGCGGGCCGTCCGACGAGGCAGTAGCGGCACTGCCCGCATCGGGGCCGCCACATCAGGCCGACGCGGTCGCCGGGCGAGAACCGGGTGACACCCGGCCCGACGGCCTCGACCACACCGGCGCCCTCGTGCCCCGGGACGACCGGCAGCGGGCACCGCAGGTCCCCGGCGAGATAGTGCTGGTCGCTGTGACAGACACCGGCCGCCTCGACCCGGACGAGAACCTCTTCCGCGTGTGGCTCGTCGAGCCCGACGTCGCCGACGACAAGGGGGGTGCCGAAACGTTCCAGCAGCGCGGCTCTCATACGACCCATCCGTCCCCGACCGCCGTCGCCGCAGCCCCAGGACCAGGCACTTCGCCCTCGCCGGAGACCTTCGCTCAGGCCATGAACTCGATCGCTGCCACGCTAGGTGTTACGAACATATGTCGTCAACAGTTTCAGAAACATTCGACGTTCGAGATGATCAAATCGGCGAGATCGATCATCCTGTTGCCCGCCAAACGCTCATGGCCGAGAGCATGAAATTGGCTTCTGAACTGCACTTATCTTCTTCTCGCCACAGCGGAAAGTCTCGAAATCCCGTGAGGAAACGATCGTAAAACGCCAACCGGCAGCGGTCTGTGAGGCCGGTACGGCGGGCGATCCGGATCGAGACGCCCAAGGGCGGGGTCGAGCGAGGCTCTCCTTGACGCCCGTGAACGGCTCCCAGCCCTCCCCTGACCGGCGCCGTACTGAAACTTACATCGGCCATACCTCGCCCCGGCGCGACGAGTCCGCAAGGTTTCAGGAGGCAGGGGCACAGGTTGGGGACGTACGAGAGGCGCGTGTGCCGGGCAGGGGGTCCGAAACTTTCTGGGCTGCCTTGACGTATTTCGGGGAGGTTTCCACACTGAGTCCCCAAGGCGTTCTCCTACGGCCAGGTCGCTGGTGCGCAGCAGGGCCGTCGTCTGCGACGCCCGGTGTGTGCCTCCCCGGCCATGGGCGCGGCGTCGAATTCGCGGGGGTGTCCCCCGTGTTTCCGCTTTCCCGTGATGCAGTTATGGAGGCTCAGGCATGGGCACAAATGCCATACCCCCACCCGGAACCCGGCGACCCCTCGGCGGTCTTCGCCGGGTCCTGGTCGCCGGTGCTCTCGGCACCCTCGTGCTCGGTACGCTCACGGCGGTGACCGGCCAGGTCTCCGCCGGTGCCACCTCCGCCTCCGCGGCGGCGAGCACGCTCGGTGCGGCGGCCCAGCAGAGCGGGCGCTACTTCGGCACCGCGATCAGCGCCGGTAAGCTCGGCGACTCGGCGTACACCACGATCGCCAACCGCGAGTTCGACATGGTGACGGCCGAGAACGAGATGAAGATCGACGCCACCGAGC
>NZ_JBSZKT010000053.1:0-39912 GCF_055690525.1 Streptosporangium sp. H13245
GAACGCCTCCACCCAGGACGCGCCCCCGCAGAACGCCTCCACCCAGGACGCGCCCCCGCAGAACGCCTCCACCCAGGACGCGCCCCCGCAGAACGCCTCCACCCAGGACGCGCCCCCGCAGGACACCTCCGCCCGGGACCCGGCCGCCCGGGAGCCGTCCGCGAAGGACGCGCCCGCGACGCGGGGGGACGACGTGCACCCGCGCGCGCCGTACCCGCTGAGGCCCGCCGTCAACGCCGACACCGCCTTCTTCTGGGAGGGGGTCGCCGAGGGCGAGCTGCGGATCCAGAAGTGCGCCGACTGCGGCGAGCTCCGTCATCCGCCGGGACCGGTCTGCCCCTCGTGCCGCTCGGCCGCCCGCGCGTTCGTGGCGGCGAGCGGCGAGGGGAAGGTCTACAGCTACGTCGTCCACCACAATCCGCCGGTTCCGGGACTCCGGACGCCTTTCGTGGTCGCCGTGGTGGAACTGCCGGAAGGGGTGCGGATCGTGGGCAACGTGGTGGACTGCGCCGCTTCGCGGGTGGGTATCGGTATGCCGGTGCGTCTGACGTACCGCCAGATGGACGACGAGCTGATCCTGCCCATGTGGGTCCCCCTGGAGGCGTGATGCGGACACTTACCGGCGACGAGGTGCGGGTCGGAGCTCCGCTTCCCGAGTTCGCGATCGACCTGAGCCCCACCGTGGTCGTGTCGACCGCGCTCGCGACCATGGACTTCACCCCCGTCCACCACGACGTCGAGGGGGCGAGGGCGCAGGGGTCGCGGGACATCTTCCTCAACATCCTGACCACCATGGGTCTCGTCGAGCGCTACGTCACCGACTGGGCCGGGCCCGAGGCGATCATCCGTGGCATCAACGTCAAGCTCGGCGTCCCCGCGTACGCGGGCGACACGCTGGCCTTCACCGGCAGCGTGGCCGCCGGCGAGGACGGCGAGTTCACCGTCGAGGTCCGAGGCAGGGTCAGCCTCGGCGACCACGTCTCGGGCACCGTCAGGCTCGCCCTGCCCGCCCGCTGACCGCACCCCCCGAGGCCACGAGCAGCGGGAACGCGGGAACGCGAAACACAGAAAGGCCCTCCGCCGTGGTCTCCTTCTCCGGGAGTACGGTCGTCGCCGGGATCGGCGCGACCGAGTTCTCCAAGCGGTCCGGCAGGTCCGAGCTCCAGCTCGCCGCCGAGGCGGTGTTCGCGGCGCTCGACGACGCGGGCCTCGCGCCCTCGGACGTGGACGGCCTCGTCACCTACACCCAGGACGCCAACCAGGAGATCGCCGTGGCCCGCGAGGTGGGCATCGGCGACCTGTCGTTCTTCTCCCGCGTCCACTACGGCGGCGGCGCGGCGTGCGGGACCGTGCTGCACGCGGCGATGGCCGTCGCCACCGGGGTCGCCGAGACCGTGGTCTGCTACCGGGCGTTCAACGAGCGTTCGGGGAACAGGTTCGGCCAGCCCGACGCCCGCATCGGCGGCGAGCCCTCGTCCCAGGGCCTGGAGATGAGCTGGCACGTGCCGTACGGGCTGATGACCCCCGCCGCCTGGGTCGCCATGTTCGCCCGGCGCTACATGCACGCGTACGGCGTCACCTCCGAGGACTTCGGGCGGGTGGCGGTCGCGATGCGCAGGCACGCCTCCACCAACCCGGCCGCGTGGTTCCACGGGCGCCCGATCACGCTGGAGGAGCACCAGGCGTCCAAGTGGATCGTGGAGCCGCTGCACCTGCTCGACTGCTGCCAGGAGAGCGACGGCGCGGTGGCGCTGGTGGTCACCTCCGCCGAGCGGGCCGGGGACCTGCGCGGGTCACCCGCCGTGATCACCGCCGCCGCCCAGGGTTCCGGCGCGGACCAGATGATGATGACCAGCTACTACCGCGACGACATGACCGGCCTCCCGGAGATGGGGGTGGTCGGCCGACAGCTATGGAGGCAGTCGGGGCTCGGGCCCTCGGACGTGCAGACGGCCATCCTGTACGACCACTTCACCCCGTTCGTCCTCACCCAGCTGGAGGAGCTGGGCTTCTGCGGGCGCGGCGAGGCCCGCGACTACGTGGCCGGGGGCGGTATCGAGATCGACGGCCACCTCCCGGTCAACCCGCACGGCGGCCAGCTCGGGGAGGCGTACATCCACGGCATGAACGGCATCGCCGAGGCCGTCAGGCAGATCAGGGGCACCTCGGCCAACCAGGTCGCCGGGGTGCGGAACGTGCTGGTCACCGCGGGTACGGGCGTGCCGACCAGCGGGCTGGTCCTGTCGTCGGAGTGACCCGCCGTCCCCGCCACGGACGGCCGGGGCACGACCCGGCGGTGCTCGCCATGGACGGCCGGGGCTACGACCCGGTCGCGGGCCGACGACGCGAGGCGATCCCCCGGGAGCCGCCGTCCCCGGAACGGACGCCGCCGCTTTCAGAGGAGGCAGCGGACGCGAGAAGGGCGCGGCCGGTGGGCCACGCCCTTCGTGTCACGCGTGCGGATCGTACGCGTGGAGCCACCGCCTCGCGGGTTCGCGCGCTCGGCGGGACGTCTCGCGGGACGCGCGCCCGGCGGGAGGCCGGGCGCGCGGTGGCCGTCAACCGGCCGTCGATCGGCTTTCTGGTGACCGGCCGTCAGGTGACCGGCCACCCTGTCGTCCGGTCGTTCAGCAGCTCAGGTTGCCGCCGGGGGTGGTGCCGAGGATCTGCACGAAGCGCTGGTAGGCGTTGATCCGGCTCTGCACCTGCGCCGGGTTCCTGCCGTTGCACTCCAGGCTGCCGTTGATGCTGCGGATCGTCTCGCCGAAGCCGCGGCTGTTGACCATCGCGTTGTGCGGCGTCATCGTGCCGGGGCCGTTCTGGGTGTTCCAGTACCACAGGGCGGTCTTCCAGGCCACCGCCGCGTCGTTCTGCACCAGGTACGGGTTGCCGAGCAGGTTGATGCCGAGCGCGTCGCCCGCCGCCTTGTAGTTGAAGTTCCAGCTCAGCTGGATCGGGCCGCGCCCGTAGTAGGCCGCCTGGCCGGCGGGGCAGCCGTACGGCTGGCTCGCGTCGCAGTAGTGCGGGTAGTTCGCGGTGTTCTGCTCCACGACGTGGACCAGGCCGCCGGTCTCGTGGTTGACGTTGGCGAGGAAGGCGGCGGCCTCCTGCCTCTTGATGGTGTCACTGCCGGTCTTGGCGAAGCCCGGGTAGGCGCTCAGCGCCGCGGTCAGGCCGCTGTAGGTGTAGAACGAGTTCCGGCTCGGGAACATCTGGTTGAACTGGGCCTCGCTCACCACGAAACCGCCGCCGCTGGGGGGAGGCGTCGTGCCGCCACAGGTGTACGGCTCCCAGTACCAGGTGCTGATCACCGGGTCGTAGCCGGGGTTCTCGTTCTTGGCGCGGTAGAACTGGCCGTTGGTGTACTTGACGATGCTCCCGGCGGGGTACCAGGTGCCCGCCGCCCAGTTCGGGTGGTTGCAGTTGCCCGAGGGGGGAGGCGTCGTGCCGCCGCCGCAGGCGCCCTGGTCGGCCCACACGTCGACGGTGCCGGGGACCTCGTTCTGGGTCCACCACTTCGCCGACCAGTTGCGGCCGTTGTGGGAGGCGGTCATGCCGCCGGTGTAGACCTGCGAGGAGCTCCACGGGGTCACGCAGGCCGCCGCGGCGGCGGACGACGCGGACGACGCGGAGGCCGCCGGGAGGGCGACCGCCAGCACGCCCGTGACCGCCAGGGCGGCGAGGGCGGCCATGATGCGCTGTCTCAACACTTGATCACTCCTTCGTGCGGTGGGGGCCGCAGAGGTTCGAGGCGCTGCGCGACCGGGGCGCGGACGACTCGCGCGAAAGGCTTGCAGGCCCAGTCAGGGCGAGTAAGGAGGGGGTGCGCCGCATGATCGCTTCCGTGGGGGGAAACCGGGGGGTGTGGGACGTCCGGACGGTCGGACTCCCGTGTGATGACGATCCACGTCATCGAGGTTCGCGCAGCTCGTGGTCAGATCGAACGGTTACCCGGGGGCCGCGGAGGCACCCGCCTTAATTTTCTCTTAAGAAAGTTTCCTAAGAGTTGCCGTGATACTAGCCTTGACAGAGAGTTGTCACAACCCCGGTGGCGTTTGATTCCCGCCGCCGGGACAGGTGTGCGCCAAGTCCGATATGACCCCCATCCGGGGAATTCACACCGGTGGCATAAGTCCGGTTAGACGATGAATGTAACTTTTATAGGCGTTTCGGATGTCATCATGTGCGTCATGTTGGAATCCCTCGGGCTCGATCCTGTGGAGGAGCGCGTCTACCGGTTCCTGGTGACCACCGCGGAGGCGGAGATCACCGACCTCATCGGAAATCTGGGCATCGACGCCGAGACAGCCGAGACGGTGCTGATATCCATGCGGGTCAGAGGGCTGATCAGGACGGTCGGTCCCGGCAGGCGGCGGTACACCGCGGTGGCCCCGGACATCGTGCTGGGCTCGCAGCTCCTCCGTCACCAGCAGGCGCTCGACTGGGCGCGGCGCGAGGTGGACCGGCTCTCGGAGGAGTACCGCGACAACGCCCGCCGCCGCGACGCCGGACGGCTGGTCGAGGTCCTGCCGAACCGCGTCGCCCTCCAGGAGCACCTCGACCATCTGCAGGAGGCCGCCCGCCACGAGGTCCTCTACCTCTGCCAGGGACACGCGGTCACGATGCCCGTGGAGGAGAACCACGCCGAGTTCGCCGCGCTGCGCCGCGGGGTCGAGTACCGGGTCATCTACGAGAAGGCCCTGCTGGCGGAGGAGGGGATGCCGGTCAACATCGCGTACGGGATCAAGCTGGGCGAGCAGGCCAGAGCCATGTCCTGGCTGCCGGTGCGGCTGACGGTCGTCGACAGGGAGACCGCCGTGCTGCCGCTGGTCCCGGAGGCCGGAACCTCCGAGCCGACGGCGGCGCTGGTCCGGGGCGGCCAGCTGCTGGAGGCGCTGACGGCCCTCTTCGAGGGCTACTGGGAACGGGCGACGCCGCTGCGGATCGCCGAGGACGGCGCCCTCACCGAGGGGACGGCGCCCTGCCCGCTCGGTCCCGACGACCTCTATCTGGTCTCGCTGCTGGTCACGGGCGTACCGGACGGGTCGATCGCCACCCAGCTGGGCATCAGCCAGCGAACCGTGCAGCGGCGCGTCTCGAACATCATGGAACTCGCCGGTGCGCAGACCCGCATGCAGCTGGCCTGGCGCGCGGCCACCGAACGCTGGCTCTGAGCGGCCCGGCCCGTGCCGTCCCGGGTCGGTGGGGAGACCTACGGGGTGGTCATCATCGGTACCGCGAAGAAGACGATCATGGCGATCGTCACCGCGATGACGAAGCCGATCACCTCCCAGGCCCAGTCGTGGTGGACCGCGTTCTTCGTCGCCTTGTGACTGCGCGGAGGCCGGTCAGCCTTGCGCCCCCGGGACGCGGCCCGGCCGGAAGGGGCGAGCGCCGCCGGGGGGATCGGGGGTATCGCCGCGAACCCGTTCCCCGGCATCGTCTCCGCGTCGTCCCGCGGCGCGTCGTACGGCGTCAGGGTGTGGTTCGGGGGCGCGAGCCGGGGGGTGTCGCCGGGCTGGGCCTCGCGCATGACCCAGAGGGGCAGGCGCAGCTGGGCGCGACCGGCGGTGGTGCGGAGGTGGTCGGTCCTGGGAGTCCAGGTGGGCAGGGCGGTCGGCGCCTCACGGGTCTGAGCCCCGGAGGGGGCGGCGTCCGCACGGGTCTGGTTTTCGGAGGGGGCGGCATCCGCGAACCAGTCGGCGGAGGGGTGGACGGGATCGGTCCGGGTGGGGATCTGGGGCTGGGCGTGTTCCGCCGGGGGCGCGAGGCTCTCGGCCCGCGTGGCCCAGACGGGGAGCGAGAGCCGGGGGCGGTCGCCGCCGACGGGCGCGGGCCGCCCGGTCTCTCGCACGGGACCGGCTTCTCGTACGGGATCGGTCTCTCGTACGGGAGAGG
Source organism: Streptosporangium sp. H13245 (assembly GCF_055690525.1). Taxonomy (NCBI): domain Bacteria; kingdom Bacillati; phylum Actinomycetota; class Actinomycetes; order Streptosporangiales; family Streptosporangiaceae; genus Streptosporangium; species Streptosporangium sp. H13245. The sequence goes on from NZ_JBSZKT010000053.1 coordinate 5,899, forward strand.
AAGCCGTGGGCGCGGGGCGCTCGGCCTCGCGCGGGGGAGGGGGAGAGGCGGGGGAGGACTGGTGGCGCTCGCGGTCGGCGAGGGCGTCGAGCTGGTCGGTCTGCAGGGGCCAGCCGGGCAGGGGACGCGGGTCGTCCAGCACGTCCCCGAGACCGTCGTCCAGCACGTCGCCGAGGTTCGCCGGGGACGGGAGGCCGGTGAGCGGTCCGTGGGGGGCCTCGGCGACCGGTTCCCGGAGAAGCTCGGCGACCGGGGCCGTTTCCGAGGGCGGGGCCTGGGGCGTCTCGGCGGGCGGCGTCTCGGTGCGGGGGGCGGCGGCGACGAGCCTGTCGGTGTGGACGCGGGCCGCCCGCGCCTCCGGGGTGAGCGGGCGGAAGAAGTCTTCCCGCCCGGGGGCGTCGTCCAGCACGTCCCCGGGAATCGGCGCCGTCAGCGGCATCGCCCGGCGCGGCCGGGGGCGCTGGAGGCGGCGGCGGGGCCGCAGGGCCGCGGTGTCCAGGGCGGTGAGCACCGAGTCGCCGAGCTTGGGCATCGGCTGCGTGGTGGCCTCGTGGCCGGAGACGGCGTCGGGATCCCGTGGCGCGAAGGGGTCGGGGAAGCGGTCCTCCGCCATGTGCTCCGGCACCGGGGGGAAGGCCGAGGAGCCGATCGGGGGACCGGCGGGGACGCCGGTCTCCGCGAGCGGCAGCGGCCACGCGGGCGTCGTCGGCCACAGCTGCCTGAACAGCGGTGACGTCGACGGCCTGGCGGCGGGAACGACGGGCGGCGCCTTCGGCCCGAGCACGGCGGCGCGCAGTCTCGCCGGGGGAGTGGCCCAGTGGGCGAGGCTGAGAACGTCGCGGACCGGGGCGACGGCGAGGGCGCCGAACACCTCCGTCATGTGCTCGGGGACCTTGGCCGAGGCCAGGGCGAAGCCCAGCGACTGGGCGAAGCGGCGGCAGGCGCTCACCGTCAGCTCGTCGGCGGTGTCGACGGCCACGTCGAGCACCCAGGACAGCTCGGAGGCGTTCATCTCGCACACGCCCGACAGGTACAGCACCTCACGCTGGTGCGTACGCAGGTCGCCCAGGACGCGCTCGACGAGGGCGGCGGCCGGGTCGAGGCCGATGGCGGGGGGCGCGTAGACGATGTCGCGCAGGAAGATCTCGCGGCGGGCGAGCGCGTACAGCGCGGCGCGCGGCGGTTCGGCGTCCGAGACGCCGGAGAGGACGGTCACCAGGACGTCGGAGGCCGAGTCCGCGTTGCCCAGCTGGTCGTGGGAGTAGGCGAACAGCCCTGCTGCGTGGCGGTCGTAGAGCTCGGCGATCAGTTCGACGCGCGAGCGTTGACCGAGGAGCGGTTGGGTCACGGGACCGGTTCCTCTGGTGGTTCGGCGAGCGTGGTGGAGAGGCGGAGTGGCTGTGAAGCCTGTGACGTACGGTGCCAGAGGGGTTGTCTCCGGCAATGTGGGTAATCATGTCAAGTCATGGGCACCTCCCGCACTACTCAATGCCCTTTTGTTGAGAAATACACTTGTGGATCTGCTTCGGAGCTGGTTTGGGAAAGCCGGGAAGACAGATCGGAGAAGAGGGGCATAGGCTGATCCGTGCGGGATCATGGGGGCGGTTGGGGCAGGGGAGCCGTAACCCTGCGAAAACAAGAGGTTGCGCATGATCACATTCAACGGTGTCACCAAGCGCTACGCCGACGGGACCGTCGCCGTGGACAATCTAAGCCTTGAGGTGCCAACCGGGGAGATAACCGTCTTCGTCGGTCCCTCGGGATGCGGGAAGACGACGTCCCTCCGCATGATCAACAGAATGATCGACGCCTCGGAGGGACAGATCCTCCTGGACGGCGTCGACGTCAAGACCATCGATCCGCCGACACTGCGCCGGGGCATCGGCTACGTCATCCAGCAGGCGGGGCTCTTCCCGCACCGCAAGATCGTCGACAACGTGGCGACGGTGCCCCTCCTGCTCGGCTGGGACAAGAAGAAGGCGCGCGACCGGGCGATGGAGCTGCTCGAACGGGTCGGGCTCGACCTCAAGATGGCCGACCGCTATCCCTTCCAGCTCTCCGGCGGGCAGCAGCAGCGCGTCGGCGTGGCCCGCGCGCTCGCCGCCGACCCGCCCGTGCTGCTGATGGACGAGCCGTTCAGCGCGGTCGACCCGATCGTCCGTACGAGCCTGCAGGAGGAGCTCCTGCGGCTCCAGGCCGAGCTGAACAAGACCATCGTGTTCGTCACCCACGACATCGACGAGGCCGTCAAGCTCGGCGACCGGGTGGCCGTGCTCCGGGTCGGGGGCCACCTGGCCCAGCTCGACGACCCCGCGACCCTGCTGGCCCGGCCCGCCGACGACTTCGTCCGGGAGTTCCTGGGCCGCGACCGGGGGATCCGGCGGCTGTCGTTCGTCTCGGACGAGGGAATGCGGCTCCGCACCGACCTGCTCGTGCCCGCCTCCACCGACACCGCCTCGGCGCGTGCCACCGGGGAGCCGTGGCTGGCGGTGCTGGACGAGGAGAACCGGCCGCTGGGCTGGGCCGCCGTCAAGGACCTGCCCGAGTCGGGCACCCTCGCCGACGTGGAGCTCGCACCGTACGGGACCTTCGTCAGCGGACGCGACTCGCTGCGCGCCGCGCTGGACGCGACTCTGCTGTCCCCGTCGGGCAACGCCGTCGCGGTGGACGGGCCGGGCAGGGCCGTGGGCGTCGCCACCCGCGAGGCACTGGACGAGGCCCTGACCAGGGTCACGGTAAGCGTCGGCGGACCGGCACGAGGCGCCGGTGTCCCGGTGAAGAGTACGGGCGACTCCACCGGGGCTGGCTTAACCGAGGGCGGCTCTACCGGTGGTGGCTCCACCGGGGCTGACTCCACCGAGAGTGGCTCCACCGGGGGTGGCGACGGTCCCGCACGTGGGGCCGATGGTTCTACGCGAGGTGGCGATGGTCCCGCGCGAGGTGGCGATGGTTCCGGTGGGCTCGCGGGTGATGTCGATGGATGAGGAGCCGCTGGTCCGCTGGGACTGGATCGGGCGCAACTGGCCCACGATCCAGGGCCTGCTCGAAGACCACATCGTGATGGCGCTGGTGCCGATCCTCATCGGGCTGATCATCGCGCTCCCGCTCGGGCTGGCCGGGGTCCGCTGGCGCTGGCTCTACCAGCCGACCGTCGGCGTCATGAACGTGATCTACTCGCTGCCCTCGCTGGCCGTCTTCATCGTGCTCATCCCGATCACCGGCCTCGCCACGCGGACGACCGTCATGGTCCCGCTCACCTTCTACGCCATGGCGGTGCTGATCCCCGCGGTCGTCGACGGGCTGAGCTCGGTCCCCGACCACGTGCGCCAGTCCGCGGTGGCCATGGGCTTCACCCCGCTGCGCAGACTGCTCCAGGTCGAGCTGCCGATCGCGGTACCGGTCGTGCTGGCCGGGCTCAGGGTCGCCACGGTCGCCAGCGTCAGCCTGGTCAGCGTCGGCGCGCTGGTCGGCAGGGGCGGGCTCGGCTACCTGTTCATCGACGGCTGGCAGCGGCAGTTCTACACCCCGATCGTCGTCGGCATCGTGCTGGTCGTGGTGCTCGCGGGGGTCGCCGACCTGCTGCTGATCCTGGCGCAGCGCCTGCTCACCCCGTGGTCGCGGGCGAGGGGGTCCGCGTGAACGGGTTGATCCCGGTCCGGGCGAACCGGCCGGTCGAGTCGCGGGCGGTTCTCGTGAACCGGCCGATCGGGTCGCGGGCGCTGATCGGGTCGCGGGTAAAGGAGGCCGTGTGAACTGGCTGATCGACTTCTTCGGTGACCCGGCCAACTGGTCGGGACCCGACGGGATTCCCAACCGGCTGCTCGAACACCTGGAGTTCGCCGGGCTCTCGCTGCTCCTCGCCATGCTGATCGCGCTCCCGCTGGGGCTGCTGATCGGCCACACCGGCCGGGGCGCGACGCTCGTCATCCTCACCGCCAACGCGGCCCGCGCTCTGCCGACGCTCGGCCTGCTCGTCCTCATCGTCCTGTTCCTGGGCGTCGGCACCATCCTGCCGGTGCTCATCCCGCTGGTGGCGCTGGCCGTGCCGCCCATCCTGGTCAACACGTACGAGGGCATCCGAGGGGTCGACCCCGACCTGCGCGACGCCGCGTACGGCATGGGCCTGCGGGGCGGGCAGGTCCTCGGCCGGGTGCTGGTGCCGGTCGCGCTGCCGCTCATCCTGCTGGGCCTGCGGCTGGCCGCGATCCAGGTGGTGGCGACCGCGACCGTGGCCGCCTACGTGGGCCTGGGCGGGCTCGGCCGGTTCATCATCGACGGTCTCGCGACCAAGAACTTCCCGAGCACGATAGGCGGGGCGGTCCTCGTAGCACTGCTGGCGCTTCTCGTCCAGCTCGGGTTCACTCTGGTACAGCGCGTAACGGTCTCCCCGGGGGTGAGCGAGCGCCAGACCATCAGATAGTCTTCATTACCCCCCGTTTTGGAAGGGAATTGCACCATGAAGCGCCTGATCAGCACCGCGGCGATCCTCCTGTCCGCGGCGCTCACACTTACCGCGTGCGGCGGCGGAGATCCGCTCACCAGCGCCTCCCCGGCATCCGCCGGGTCCGGGTCCGCCTCCGCTCCGGCGGCCGGGGGGAAGGTCATCATCGGGTCGGCCAACTTCCCGGAGAACGTCCTGCTCGGCGAGATCTACTCCCAGGCCCTGGCCGCCAAGGGCGTCCAGGTCGAGGAGAAGTTCAACATCGGCAGCCGCGAGGTCCTGTACGACCAGGTCAAGAGCGGCGGCCTGACCATCCTGCCGGAGTACATCGGCTCCCTCCTCGCCTTCGTCGACAACACGACCACGGCGAAGTCGAAGGACGACGTCGTCGCCGGTCTCAAGGAGAAGCTCCCCGCCGAGCTGGAGGTCCTCACCCCGGCCCCGGCCGAGGACAACAACTCGCTGACCGTCACCAAGGAGACCGCCACCAAGGACGGCCTCACCACGATCGAGGACCTGGTCAAGGTCGCCAAGAACTACTCGGTGGGCGGCCCGCCGGAGTTCCAGACCCGCCAGGAGAAGAACTTCAAGGACACGTACGGCCTGGAGTTCAAGGAGTGGAAGAAGACCGGCGACGCCACCGCCGACGCCATCAAGGACGGCACCGTCCAGGTCGGCAACGTCTTCACCACCGACCCGAAGATCATCGTCAATGACCTGGTCTCCCTCCAGGACAACAAGAGCGCCTTCGCGGCCGAGAACATCGCCCCCCTGGTCAACAAGGCGGGCATCAACGACACCGTGAAGACGACCCTCGACGCGGTCTCCGCCAAGCTCGACACCGCCGGCCTGGTCGCGCTGATGAAGCGCGTCGCGGTCGACAAGGACGACGCCGAGATGGTCGCCAAGGACTGGCTCACCCAGAACGCGCTGCTCTAGCCCTTCGCGGCGGTCTCACTGGAAGGCGGGTGGACATCCACCCGCCTTCCGGCGTTTTTACCGGTCGCCGCCGAGCCAGTAGCGCACGGAGCGGCCGGTGGCGTCGAGGTCGACGATGGTCAGCTCGATGCCGACCAGCGGCCACTCCACGGCGAACTCGAAGCTCTCGGGCGAGGGCGGTGGCCACAGCCCGAGGTCGCTGAAACCGAACTCGCCGCCGCCGATCGGGGACCAGGACAGCGGCGGCCTGGCCGGGCATCCCTCTGGTTCCGGGATGATGGCCGCATGAACGAGTTCGTCGAGTCCATGGCCCAGGTGGTGACCGGTGTGACGGTTCTCACGGTGAAGGACGAGCGCGACGACGTGGGGGTGACGGTCGGTACCTTCACCTCGCTGTCGCTGGACCCGCCGCTGGTGATGGTGAGCCTGGACAACGCCGGATACCTCAACGAACTGCTGCTCCGGCACGACCGCTGGGCCGCCAGCGTGCTGTCGGCCGGGCAGAAGGCGATCGCCAGCCGCTTCGCCACGGCGGGCCGTCCGGGGGCCAGGCTGCTGCTCGCGGGCACGCCGCACCACCGGGGAAAGCTGAGTGAGGCCCTCGTCGTGGACGGCGGTGTCACCGCGCTGGAGGCCGAGACGGTCAAGGTCGTCCCGGCCGGGGATCACACGATCTTCATCGCCAAGGTCCTGGGGGTCGACTACGTCGACGCCTCGGTCCTGCCGCTGGCCCGCTATCGGAGCCGCTACCGCTGATTCACTGGTCTGCTAGGCCGCCGCTGTGGTCGCGGCGGCCTTGTCGAAGAGCGTACGGGCCGGAGGACGTACGGGTGGGTCAGCGGATCGTCCACGAGCCGGGAAGCATCAGCGGTCCGTACGACGGCAGGCCCAGCTCGCCCGCGAGGTGGGCGACCGGGCCCCACGCCTCCAGGCGGACCTGGGCCATGGCGGCGGTCCTGTCCTCGCTGGACTCCGGGGGCCGCAGCCGCTCCAGGGGGTTGAGCTTGGGGTAGACGCGCACGGGGGCGTCGGCGGGCAGCCCGGCCTTCTTGCGGGCCAGGGCCAGGGCGTCCTCCAGGCCGCCGAGCTCGTCGACGAGGCCGCCCTCCAGGGCGTCCGCCCCGGTCCAGACCCGGCCCTTGGCCAGCTCGTGGGCCCGCTCGCGGGACAGGCCGCGCCCCTCGGCGACCTTGTTCACGAAGTCGTCGTAGACCCGGTCGAGCCAGGCGTTGACCCGCGCCCACTGCGCCTCGGAGAAGGCGTTGGTGGGGGAGAGCATCCCGGAGTTGGCGCCCTCGCCGACGGTCTCCGAGGACACGCCGATCTTCTCCAGCAGCCCGCCGATGACCGCCTTGCCGCCGAACACGCCGATGGAGCCGGTGAGCGTGCCCGGCTGGGCCACGATCGCGTCGGCGGCCATCGAGACCATGTAGCCACCGGAGGCGGCGAGATCGCCCATCGAGATCACGATGGGTTTGCCCGCCTCGCGGGTGAGCACGACCTCGCGCCAGATGGCGTCGGAGGCGGTGTACGAGCCACCGGGGCTGTCGACCCGGAAGACGACGGCCTTGACGTTGTCGTCGCGACGGGCCGCGCGCAGGGCGGCGCAGATGGTGTCGGAGCCCATGGCGCCACCGCCGCCCAGCGGGCTGCGACCGCTGCGGCCGAGCCGGATCGCGCCGTTGCCTCGGACCAGGGCGACGGTCTGCTCGCCGGGGTGCGGGAGCTTCTTCGCGGACAGCGCCTTGGCGTAGCGGCCGACGTACAGCAGCATCGCGGTGTCGCCGACGGACTTCTTGACCTCGTCGTAGACCTCGTCGCGGTAGGCCAGCCGGTCGACGAGCCCGGCCTCGACGGCCTCGGCGCCGATGAACGGGCCCTGGTCGATGAGCTCGCGCACCCTGGCCGGTTCGAGCCCGCGCCCCTCGGCGATTCCGGCCACGACCTGTTCGGTGACCGACTCGGTGATGCGGCCCATCGACTCGCGGTGGGCCTCGGTCATGTGGTCCTGGGTGAAGGTGTTGGCTGCCGTCTTGTACTCGTGCCGCTGGCCGATCTGGTACTCGACGCCGAGCTTGACCAGCGCGCCCCGCAGGAAGCGCTGCTCCATCGCGACGCCGGTCAGCCCGACGTCGCCGGACGGCTGGAGGTAGACCCGCTCGAAGGCGCTGCCCAGGTAGTAGGGGACGGTGCCTCCGCCGAGCTCGCCGAAGGTCTCGGCGAACGCGACGGTCAGCTTGCCCGAGGCCCGGAAGTGGATCACGGCCTGGCGGAGCTCCTGGACGATCGCCAGGCCCAGCGGCTGGCTGCCGATCTTGACGATCAGCGCCCTGACCCGGTCGTCCTTCCTGGCGCGCTTGAGCCCGGCCAGTACGTCGGTCAGGCTCGTCTTGCGCATCGCCAGGACGGCGCTCAGCGGATCCACCGGAGGACTGCCGTCGGTCAGGCCCTCGGTGAGGTCGAGCTCAAGAACCAGAGGAGCGGTACGCCGCTGCCTGAACCGGTCGACACTGTCGATGATCACCTTGGTCGCGTCCATGCTCCTCACCCTAAGCGACACATACCGGGCTTATGCGGTTCGGCGGGTGCTCGCCTGCTTTCCGGCCCCGACCCCCGGGGGCTATGTGGCTCGGCGGGCGTGTGCCTGCCTTCCGGTCCCCGGGGGCGGGGTGGCGTTCACCCGCTTTCCGGTCCCCGGGGCCGGGTGGTGTCTACGTGGTTCGGCGGGCGTTCTACCCCCGCGCTACGCGGTTCGGCGGGCGTTCACCCGCTTTCCGGCCCCCGGGGACCAGGTGGTGCCTACGCGGTCCTGTTCTCCGATCCCCGGGGGCCGGGGGCGCTTACGCGGTTCGGCGGGCGTTCACCTGCTTCTTGAGCATCAGGGTGGACGCGGCGGGAGAGGTGCCCTTCAGGCGTGCCTTCTCCACCGAGGTGAGGACCGTCTTCAGCGTGGCCTTCTCCTTGATCTTCGCGGTGAAGTTCACGCCGCCGTTCGCCCAGTTCAGCCAGGCGGCCAGCAGCTCGCTCTCCAGCTTGGCCCTCGACGTCTGCTTGGCGGGCTTGAGCACCCGGTACGCGCCGCCCAGGGTGGAGGCGGACGTGACCTCGGCGAAGACCTTGCTGGCCTTGGTCACCAGGCCGAGGTAGCAGCCGAGCGTCGCGTCCGCGATCTTCCCCTTGCCCCGGGTGACCTCAAGCGCCCACTGCGCGGCGCTCAGCGTCTTCGTGGACGTGCCGCGCGTGCACACCGCGGGCGCCTTCGTCGGGGGGACCGTCACGGTCACGGTGATCGTCACCGTCGGCAGCGGGATCGGCGTCGGCACCGGGTCGGACGGCGTGGCCGACGGGGAGGGGCCCGAGCTGGGTTCGGGGCTGGGCTCCTCGGACGGGTCGTCGGTGGGCTGCTCCGACGGTTCCTCGGCGGGGTCGTCGGCCGGGTCCTCGGAGTCGGCGGGCGGCTCGGGCGCGGGGGTCTGGGTGACGGGCGGGCTGGGGGTGCCCCCGGCGATCGCGGCGTTCAGGTCGAGACGCGGGGTGGTCACCTCGCCGTAGACGATCGGGCGGCCCGCCTTCTTGAGCTGCTCGGCCAGCGCGTCCGGGGTGCCCGGGGTCTTCTGGGCCACCAGCGCCAGCGCGCCGGTGACGAACGGGGTGGACATCGAGGTCCCGCTGTAGACCTGGTGGCCGCCACCGGGGACCGCGGAGTCGATCTCAAGGCCGGGCGCGAAGAGGTCGAGCACGGAGCCGTAGTTGGACCACGGGGGGACGCTGTCGTCGTCGCCGGTCGCGCCCACCGTCACCGGGCCGGAGAAGCAGCCGGGGGCCCCGGCGCCGGCCACGCCCTCGTTCCCCGCGGCGGCCACGACGGCCACGCCCTTGGCGCGGAGGTCGTCGATCCGGCCCTTCATCGCGGCCAGTTCCGGCTCGGCGTCACACGTTCCCTCGTAGAGGCCGCCGCCGAGGCTGAGGTTCACCGCGGAGATGTTCCTGCCGCCCTCCTTGAGCTTCGCGACGTGCTCCAGGGCGAGCAGGATCGTGGACTCGAACGCGGTCAGGCAGACCCCGCCCTCGTCGTCGCAGTCGTTGAACCTGCTGAAGACCTGGATCGCCACGATGTCCGCGTCGGGGGCGACGGCGTGGGCGATCCCCGCCACGTGGGTGCCGTGGTCACACAGGTTGACCTGCTCGTGGACGCAGGCGGGGGTTTTCGCGTCGGCGGATCCCGGGTCGCTCGTCTGCCCGTTGGGGCACAGGGACTGCGCGCCCTCGTCCGTCGCGGAGAAGCAGGCCTGCTCCACGACCTTGCCCCCGAAGTCGGGGTGGGCGGCGTCGATCCCGGTGTCGATGACCGCGATCGTCTGGCCCTGGCCCTTGGTCCCGGCGGCGTGCGCCTTGTCCGCGCCGATCACCTGCAGGCTCGTGGCCAGCGAGCCGGAGGAGACCGAGCTCAGCGCGGTGGGGGAGTACGTACGGTCGCGGCGGATGGAGAGGACGCGCGGGTCCTCGGCCAGCTTGGCGAGCGACTCACCGGTGCCCTCGACGACGATGAACGAGGTGTCGGCTGGTTCGAGGACGACCTCGGCGTCGGGCAGCTGCCGCGCCTCCCCGGCCACCGGCGCCGACTCCGCGGGGGCCGCCAGCTCGACGATGACCCGGGCCCCGTCGTCGTCGGAGGCGAGTCCCGCCTCCAGCTTCGGCAGCGGAGGAGGTGGAGGCGTCGCGTCGGCGGGAGGTGGAGCCGGTGTGGCGGGGGGTGTCTCCTGACCGCTCGTCCCTCCGGTTCCGTCGCCCGGGGGCGCCGGTGGGCTCTCGCTCGCGGAGACCGCCGGGGGCGCCGGCGAGTCCTCGGCGAGGGCGGGTACCGCGGGCGCGATGGTGAGAACCAACGCCATGGCCACGACAGCTCGAAGTCGCACACGTCCTCCGGGGGGATCAAACGGGCGTTTCGGAGTCTAAGCAGCCGTATGCGCCGCGTGAATACTTTGCCCCAGATTTGGAGGATCTTCGGAGAAAAGCTCGACCCCCCGCGGCGTAGCGCACACGGAGGGTCGAGTGGTCGAAATATTACTTGAGGCCGTTGGAGATCGCGGTGATCAGCTCACCGTTGGTGGTGTCGCCGCTGGTCTCCCAGAAGAACGCCCCGCCCAGACCCTGGTTCTTGGCGTAGGTCATCTTCCCGGCGATGGTGGCGGGGGTGTCGTAGCTCCACCAGTTGCCGTTGCAGAAGGCGTAGGCGGTGCCGCCGACGGTACCGGTGGGCGGGCACTTGGTCTTGAGGACCTTGTAGTCCTCGTTGCCGGGCTCGTGGGTGCCCTGGGCCGGGCCGGTGGCGGAGCCGCCGGGAGCCGCCTGGGTCACACCGGTCCAGCCTCGGCCGTAGAAGCCGATGCCCAGCAGCAGCTTGCTGGCCGGGATGCCCTTGGACTTGAACTTCTGGATCGCCGCGTCGGAGTAGAAGCCCGCCGTCGGGATGCCGGTGTAGGAGGTCAGCGGCGAGTGCGGAGCCGTCGGGCCCTGAGCGTTGAACGCGCCGAAGTAGTCGTACGTCATCGGCATGAGCCAGTTCAGGTTGTTGATGGCACCGGCGTAGTCGGCGACGTCGATCTTGCCGCCGTTGGTGCCGTCGGCCGTGGTCGCCGCGGTGACGAGGGCGTTGGGGCCGAACTTGGTGCGCAGCGCGGCGATGACGTTCTTGAAGGCGTTCGGGCCGCTGTTGTCACAGGTCAGGCCACAGGCGTTGGGGTACTCCCAGTCGATGTCGATGCCGTCGAACACGTCGGCCCAGCGCGGGTCCTCGACCATGTTGTAGCAGGAGTCGGCGAACGCGGCCGGGTTCTGCGCGGCCTGGGTGAAGCCGCCGGACCAGGTCCAGCCGCCGATCGACCAGATGACCTTGATGTTCGGGTACGCCTTCTTCAGCTTGCGGAGCTGGTTGAAGTTGCCGCGCAGCGGCTGGTCCCAGGTGTCGGCGACGCCGTCGACGCTGTCGGCCGCGGTGTAGGCCTTCTCGTAGTCGGCGTAGGAGTCACCGATGGTGCACCGGCCGCCGGTGGTGTTGCCGAAGGCGTACAGGATGTGCGTCAGCTTCGGCGCGGAGCCGTTCGTGACCAGGTTCTTCACGTGGAAGTTGCGGGCGTAGACGCCCCACTGGGTGAAGTATCCGACGACCTTCTTGCCGCCGGGAGGCTGGACGGTGGGGGTGACCGTCGGGGTCGGGGTCGGGGTCGGCGTGGGGGTGACCGTGGGCGTCGGGGTGGGGGTCGGGTCCGGGGTGCCGCTGCCGTTGCAGGCGGCGCCGTTGAGCTTGCAGTTCAGCACGCCGGTAATGCCACCGGGCGCGCCGTTGAAACCGAAGCTCGTCGAGGCGCCCGCCGCGAGCGCGCCGTTCCACGCCTTGTTGACGAAGGTGTAGTGGTTGCCGCTCTTCGTCAGGTCGGCGTCCCAGGACGAGCTGATCGAGGTACCGGCGGGGAGGTCGAACTCGACCTTCCAGCTGGTCAGCGCGCTCGTTCCGGCTTTCACGACCACCTTGCCCTCGAAGCCGGAGCCCCAGTTCGAGGCCGTCGAGTAGGTCGCGGTGGCGGGTGTGGCGGCCGTCGCCGTGCCGATCCCCAGGGGAACCAGCAGCGCCGCCGCCGCGATGAAGGAGCCGATGGTAATTCGTCGCAAGGGTCGCTCCAGGTCAGAGAGTGCCAAGTCCCCGTATTCATAGGAAAGTTTCCTATTAGTTTCCAGAGCGTAGGTTCTCGTACGCCGACGGTCAATGCCTTGTTCGTGGATATAAGGCCGATTTAAGGTTTTCGGCTGGGCAGGCGGCGGCGCGGGTGCCCGGAAGCATAGAGCGCGAAACGGGCCGGTCGCGCGATCGCGCGACCGGCCCGTTTTCCCGCGTGATCAGGCCGGTTCGGCCTCCCTGCGCTCGTCCGGCCCGTCGGCCTCGGGCGCCTCCCGCACGACCTCCAGCCGCTCCCGTACGATCTCCTGCTCCGCGGCCTGGATGATCTCCACCGCGCGGTCGTCCACGGCGGGTTCGAGCGCGCCCGGGTGGCGCAGCCAGAGGGTGCCCAGCGGCGGGACGCGCATGGTGGCCGAGTACGGCAGGCCGTGGCGCGGCTCGTCGGTGGCCTCGATGGCGCCGAGGTTGCCCACGCCGCTGCCCGCGTAGTCGTAGGCGTCGGTGTTGAGCACCTCCTCCCACGCGCCGGGGAAGGGCAGGCCGAGGCGGTAGTCCTCGTGCGGCGCGCCGGAGAAGTTGGCCACGCACGCCACCACCGAGCCGTCCTCGGCGTGGCGCAGGAAGGAGAACACGTTGCCCTGCGCGTCGTCGGCGTCGATCCAGCGGAAGCCGTCGGGGGAGGCGTCCACGCTCCACAGGGCCGGAGACTCCTTGTAGACCCGGTTGAGGTCGCGGACCAGCCGCTGCACCCCCCGGTGCCCGTCGAAGTCGAGCACCCACCAGTCGAGCCCGCGCTCCTCCGACCACTCCGAGCCCTGGCCGAACTCGCCGCCCATGAACAGCAGCTGCTTGCCGGGATGGGCCCACATGAAGGCGAACAGCGCCCGCAGGTTCGCGAACCGCTGCCACTCGTCACCGGGCATCTTGCCGAGCAGCGAGCCCTTGCCGTGCACCACCTCGTCGTGCGAGAGCGGCAGCGTGAAGTTCTCCGAGTACGCGTACATCAGCGAGAACGTCATCTGGTGGTGGTGGTACTGACGGAAGACGGGCTCGTGCTTGAGGTACGCGAGCGTGTCGTGCATCCAGCCCATGTTCCACTTGAACCCGAAGCCGAGCCCGCCCAGGTGCACCGGACGGGAGACGCCCGGCCACGCGGTCGACTCCTCTGCGACGGTGACGATGCCCGGCGCCTCCCGGTAGGCGACCGCGTTCATCTCCTTGAGGAACGCGACCGCGTCGAGGTTCTCCCGGCCGCCGTACTCGTTGGGCGTCCACTCGCCCTCGCGCCGCGAGTAGTCGAGGTAGAGCATCGAGGCGACCGCGTCGACGCGCAGCCCGTCGACGTGGAACTCGCGCAGCCAGTACACCGCGTTGGCGACCAGGAAGTTGCGCACCTCCCTGCGGCCGAAGTCGAAGATGTAGGTGCCCCACTCGGGGTGCTCGCCCCGCGCGGGGTCGGCGTGTTCGTACAGCGGGGTGCCGTCGAACCTGGCCAGCGCCCAGTCGTCCATCGGGAAGTGCGCGGGCACCCAGTCGACCAGCACCCCGATGCCCGCCTCGTGCAGGCTGTCGACCAGGTGGCGGAAGTCGTCGGGGGAGCCGAAGCGGGACGTCGGGGCGTAGTAGGAGGTCACCTGGTAGCCCCAGGAGCCGCCGAACGGGTGCTCGGCCACCGGCATCAGCTCCACGTGCGTGAACCCCATGTCCACCACGTAGTCGACCAGCTCGACGGCGAGCTCCCGGTACGACAGGCCGGGCCGCCACGAGCCGAGGTGCACCTCGTAGACGCTCATCGCCTCCCGCAGGGCGTCGGCCTCCGCGCGGCGCCGCATCCACTCGTCGTCCCGCCAGGCGTACTCCGATTTCTCGATCACCGACGCGGTCGCGGGCGGCAGCTCGGTGCGCCGGGCCATCGGGTCGGCCTTGGCCCGCCAGACCCCGTCCGCGCCGAGGATGCTGAACTTGTAGCGGTCGCCGGGGCCGAGACCGGGGACGAAGAGCTCCCACACCCCCGACCTGCCGAGCGAGCGCATGGGGTACGCGCCGCCGTCCCAGTGGTTGAAGTCGCCGATGACCCGGACGCCCCGGGCGTTGGGCGCCCACACGGCGAAGGCCGTGCCGTCCACGTCCTCGTGCCGCATGACCCGCGCGCCGAGGACCTCCCAGAGCCGCTCGTGGCGCCCCTCGCCGATGAGGTGCAGGTCCACCTCGCCCAGCGTGGGCCAGTGCCGGTAGGGGTCGGTGGTCTCGTACGGCTCGGCGCCCGCGTAGGTGATCCGGAGCCGGTAGTCGGGGATCTTGTCGATTCCGGGCAGGGTGACCGCGAACACGCCGTGGGCCACGTGTTTCAGGTCGTGGGCCTTGCCGTCCACGAGCACCTGGACCTTCTGCGCGAAGGGCCGCAGCGTCCGGATCGTCACGCCCTTGGGACCCAGGTGCGCCCCGAGGATCGAGTGCGGGTCGTGGTGCGCTCCGCCCGCGAGCCGGTCCAGGTCCAAGTGCGCGTTCATGGCTTACTCCCGTAGATCGATAGCCCCTACCTTGCCCTACTCGGGTGACCGAACCCATGCCCCTGTCCGCTATCACCATGCGTGTTCGGAAAACGTGCGGATCCGAGAGGGACAAAAGTCACGATTGTCGGGTATGTGGGGGCCCTTCACAACGCCGTTCGCCGACCGTATCCGATCATCGACCTTCGGACACGGTCAGTACGGGTTCCTGGCGGTGACGTCGCGGGGGGTGATGCGGAACCCCTGCCAGTGGCTCGGCATGGGATCGGCGTCCTCGTCACGGGGAACGTGGTGGAAGCCGACGTTGACCCACAGGACCGGGTCGGTGAGCCGCTCCCCGTTGGTGTAGCGGTCGACGGACCGGGCGCACCGGGGAGCCGGGTTGACCGTCGCCAGGCGCTCGCAGGAGCGGTAGTCGGTGACGTAGAGATCGGCCCGGGTGAAGGCCTCGTCGGCGGGACCTCGGTACTGGGCGGTGTCGGAGTTGTTGATCTCCCAGGAGACGCGGTGCCCGTCGGCGTTGCGCACCTTCCCGTCGACCACCCGCCACCAGCGCATCGGCCTGCTGACGGCCTTGGCCTCCGTCGCGAACGCCGTCCGCTCGATCTTCCGGCTCGCGGTGCCGGAGCCACCGAAGTCGTACTGCTCCACGACGTCGTCCGCCCGGCCCGCCACGTCGAAGTCCAGGCGCCAGAAGATGTTGTGGGTGTGGCTCGCCTCGAACCCCCGGGCGCCCACCCCGATGGGCCAGCCGTGCTCGGGCGTGGTGGTGAACCCGGCGAGCGACCCCGTGGCCCCCACGCGCGGGGTGATCGCGCCGTCGTCGGAGAAGGCCCACTCGGCCAGGTAGGTGTACCAGCCGACCTGGAAGGCGGCGAACACCACCAGGTCACGCCCCTGGGCCGTCACGTTCAGCCGGTCGGGGAGCGCCTTCAGGTGCGCGTGGCCGCGAGCCCTGGTCGTCACGCAGACGAACTGCTCGCGGCGCTCGCCGAGCGGGCAGTCCGCGGCCCGCAGCGGGACGGCGGTGTAGCCCAGCGACCCGATGTCGTGGTAGCGGGGCCGTCCCCTGTCGTACGGCACGTGGATCTGGGCGAGCGAGGTGCTGCGCAGCACGGTGGTCGGCCGCTGGCCCCTCGGCGTGTAGACGATCCTGGTCAGGGTCAGGCCCTCGACGTTGCGCATCTCCCAGCAGAGCTGCCAGCGCGCCCCGTTGGGCAGGGTCTTGTCGACGCGGTACGGGGCGTTGCAGGGAGCCGCCGGAGGCCGCGCGGCGGTCTCCGGCGCGCCGCTCGGCGCGGACGACGCGGTCGGCCGCGGTAGCGGAGGTATCGGCGCGGCGAGCCCTCCGGCGAGCAGGACGCAGGACAGGGTGAGGCGGAGGAACACGGGTTACCACTCCAGGGTGTGGATCTTCTTGGCGGACAGGTCGACGACCATCCGGCTGGTGTCCAGCCAGGTGCCGTCGGGCAGCCGGACGAACAGCCGCAGGCACCGGTGGACCTCGCACTCCACGGCGGGCCCGCTCTCGCCGGACGGGGTGAAGATCAACCCGCGCAGCCCCAGCTCCGCCGCCGACCTCAGCTGCCCGCCCCCGGCCTTGGCGTACGCGGCGCGCACGGTCTTGCCGTATCCCGGGTGGGACAGCAGGAGCCCGGCGGCCGTCGTCTCCTCCTCCTTCGACGGCGGTGGCTGCACCCCCCGCGCCACGGTCTCCCGTACGACCTCGCCCCGGCCGAGGTCGACGGTCCGCACGATGAGCCTGTCGCCGCCGTAGTCGTAGAGGTACGCGTCGGCGCGCCTGCTGCCGGGGGAGGAGTCCTTGTCGTCGTCGCGCTCCACGTAGAGGAGCTTGATCCGCCCGGCGGCCAGGTGTGACCTGGAGCCCGCCGACGCGATCGTGGTGGCCTGGGCGACCTCCTGGCCGGTCAGCGGGTCCTCCAGCGCGGGGACCCGCTGGGTGGACCTCGCGGCCTGCGACCCCTGCTCGCCGGAGACGAACAGCGCCGCCCCGGCGACGACGGCCACCCCCGCCCCCGTGACCGCCATCATCATCAGTCTTCGCCCCATGAACGCCCTCTTTACTCACCGTTGACTATTCCTTGCGAAGAGTAGCGATCGGTGAGTGTCCCGGCGGGTCCAAAGGCGTATTGCACTTTTGGTTGATTTCATCCCTGTTTGGGGCTTTTGTCATAAATTTTGAGGCATGAAAAGGGCTTTCCCGGGGCGCTCGACGCTTTTTCGTCCGGGCCCTTCCGGTCCGCGGTGCCGTGAGGGCGTGACGGCCGGATCCGCGTCTCGCGGCGACGGGTTTTCCCTCGGTTTCCCTTGCGTAATTCGGATAGGTTGCACCGTTAGTTCGGTTCTTGACGGATATGAGCCCTCTAGTGAAGATTCTTGCCGATAGCGCACTTTTTTCCAGGTGACCACTACCTGAGACGTGCGCCAACTGGAGGAATCTTTCATGAGGAGCCCCCTCACCGGCAGGAGAGTCGGCCGTGCCGCGGCCATACTCGCCCTGCCCCTCGCCCTCAGCCTCAGCTCGATGCCCGTCCTCGCCGATCCGGCCCCGCCGGTCAGCGAGGTCGCCCCCGACAGGCAGTCCAGCACCGAGCAGAACGGTGTGGCACTGCTGCGCGTCATCGTCCCCGACCAGGCGGCCGTCGACCGGCTCAACTCCCTGGACGTCGACCTCGCGGAGTACAAGAAGTCCGTCGAAGGCGGCCTCGAGGTCCACGCCGTACTGAGCCCCCCGGAGGCCCAGAGACTGCGTGACCTCGGCTTCGACGTACGCGGCGCCATCTCCGACCAGAGCGACGTCGCCCAGAACAGGGCGGAGCGGCGGGAGGCACTCGCCGAGGCCCAGGCCGCGGAGGCGGAAGTCGACAAACTGACCCCGCTCCGCGCCGAGTGGTTCACCTCCACCGACGACCAGCTCTTCCTGTCGGTGGAGGTGAAGTCGAGCGCCGTCGACGCGGAGACCGTGCTCACCGCCACCTGGGACAGCGGCAAGAAGACGCCCCCCGACTCGGGCGGCACCACGACGATGTCGCGCTTCACCGACGCCGGCCAGTACATGTACCACCGGTTCAGCTCGCCGCTCTCCCTCACCGCGATCCCCACCAAGGTCACGATCACGAGCAACCGCGGCGGCTCGGTCACGGTCCCGGTGACCAAGTGGCTGGGATCCCCGCGCAAGGCGCCGAGCCCGCACTACGTCGCGGACTTCGTCGACCGCTACATGGACCCCACCGAGCTCACCGACAGGATCACCGCGCTGGCCGCGGAGTTCCCGAAGATCAGCCAGATCGTGAACCTGCCCCACAAGACGAACGGCTACCGCCGGGCGGCGCAGGCGCAGTTCGGCACGGCCACGGCGAGCACGTTCTACGTGAGCTCGAAGGCGTACGGGCACGAGGGCGGCAACGACATCAGCCTCGCCCTGGTGAAGCCCGAGACCGCCTCCAGCCCGCTGGGCGTCTCCGTGAGCGGCAAGGACGTCGTGGTCAACCTCGGCACGGACGCGTCCTCCGCGATCAGCAGCACCGCGATCCAGGTGGTCGAGGCGCTCAACGGCAACACCGCGTCGTCGGCACTGCTGGGCGCGGCCACCTACCGGGGCAACGCCGGTACCGGCCTGGTCGACGCGGCGGCGGCGACGAAGCTGACCGACAACCTGAAGGCGCCGGCGACCGTCTCGCGCGACCCGTTCCAGACGAAGGCGCTGCGCATCGGCAAGAAGCGCGACGGGTCGAAGACCGGCGTGTTCCTCTACTGCCAGGAGCACGCCCGCGAGTGGGTGACCCCGCTGGTCTGCCTGGAGACCGCCGAGCGGCTCCTGCGCAACTACGCCCGCGACAACCGGACCAAGAAGCTCGTCGACGACCTCGACATCTTCATCCTGCCCACGTCCAACCCCGACGGCGCGCACTACAGCATGTACGACTACAACATGCAGCGCCGCAACCTGACCAACCACTGCCCGGCCAACGCGGCGGACCCGGCGCGGCGCAACTCCTGGGGCGTGGACCTGAACCGCAACTTCTCGGTCGGTTCCGTCTTCGACGGCTACAGCGGCGCCTCGACCACCTGCACCAGCGACACCTTCGCAGGCCCGGCCGAGCTGTCGGAGCCGGAGGCGCGCAACGAGGTCTGGCTCACCACCCAGTACCCGAACATCAAGTTCGCGATGAACACGCACTCCTACGGCGGCTACTTCATGTGGCCTCCGGGCGCGTACAAGGCCGCCGGTCGCGAGCTGCTGCCGCGCGTCGACTACGGCACGGAGAACTTCTTCTGGGACGCCTCCGACCACATCCTCTCCGCGGTCCAGTCGTGGCGCGGCACGGGGATCTGGCCGGGCCGCACCGGCCCGGTGCCCGACGTGCTGTACTCCGCGGCCGGTAACAGCGCCGACGAGCACTGGTTCAGCCGGGGCATCATCGGCTGGGACTTCGAGGTCGGCGCGGACGTCTACGACCCGGCGACCAAGCAGTTCCGGGCGGTCGGCTTCCAGCCGGACTTCGCGGAGGGACACGAGGAGGCGATGGAGTTCGCCAGCGGCCAGATCGGCATCCTGGAGATCGCCCGGTCCTTCGCCGACGACGGGGACGGTCCCCGGTCGGAGCTGAAGAGGACCGGCTGGACCACCACCTCCTCCACGTTCACCTTCGCGACCGACGAGCCCGCCAACGTGTACTACACGCTGGACGGCAGCCGCCCGACGCTGAGCTCCACCAAGCTCGCCGCCGCGGGGATGCGCGAGGGCGCGCAGCAGATCACGGTCACCAAGAACACCGAGGTGCGCTGGTTCGCCGTCGACATCGCCGGAAACGTGGAGAACGGCTACCGGCCGGACGGCCACGGCAACAACTACCGCAAGGAGAAGGTGAAGATCACCAAGACTCCCTGATCCTCACCTGCGAGTTCGTGAGTCTGCGAGTCCGTACGTTCGCGAGTCTGTACGTTCGCGAGTTCGTACGTTCGCGAGTCCGTGAGTTCGTACGTCCGTATGTTCGCGCGACCGCCGGTCCATCGACCGGCGGTCGCCGCTCACGGTGAGGGCACCGGCCCCCACCGCGGGACCCGCCCGTCACCTTCCCGCTTGCCCGCCTGCTGGTCCGGGAGCACCTCACCCGTCCGCTCGAAGTACGTCCGGCAGGAGGTCCCACTCCTCCCAGGAGATTCCCCTGCCCGGCCAGCGCACCGAGGTGTACGGCCACGCCTCGTCCAGCCAGGCGCGGACCACCGGCTCCAGCTCCTCCTCCAGGCCCGTGCCCTCCTCGTCGGCCCGTACCCAGAACGAGACGTCGGCGTCGGCCCCCCGCTTCTCCGGGGGATCGACGTAGACGCACCCGAGCAGGCGGGACCCGTCGGGACTCATGACCGCGTAGTTGAACGACCTGCGTAGCTGGGCCTCCTTCTGGTGCCAGGCCAGGTCGATCAGGTTCTCCTCCAGCGTCATGGCGTCGTGCGGCCAGCCGCCCCACAGCGGGAAGCGCTTCCGCAGCGGGGCCGCGCTGCTCATCACGGCGTCGAAGTCGCGCACCGCGTCGTGAATCGTGATGGGCCGGATGTGGAACCTCTCGTGCTTCACGCCCGCGGGAATCTCGTGGGTTCTCGGTAGGAACGGCATGCGGGCCATCCTGGCACGCCCGCCTTGGCACCCGCTGAACGCCCGCTTGCTCGGACGCCGCCTCGATCCGAGGGGGTGTCGGCCCCGCGGTGGTCACAGCCACACGGCCACGCGGAACGCCCGGCATGGTCACTGGGCGACGTCGACGTCGATCGTCATCTCCTCGTCGCCCGGTGTGCCGGAGATCTCGATGGTCACCCCCGTCCATCCGCCCCCGGGCAGGTTCAGCGCCGGTGAGGTGTCCCTGCCGATGCGCGCGTTGCCCTGGGAGGGGTAGAGGTCGTCGGCGTCGCCCCGGTTGCCCAGGCTGCCCGGCCTGGCGAGCTGGCGACGGCCGTCGGCCTGCATCAGCTCGATCGCCAGGCGCCGTTCGTCGTCGACACTGGGAACGGCCTCGTCCACGACGTAGACCGCGACGCCCTGGTCGGGCAGGAACTCGTCCTGACCCCGCTGGCGGCGGTACTCGACGACGACGTACTGCGTGTCCTTCATCGTCCGGTCGTTGTGGACGACGACGAAGTCACCGCCCTCGGCCGCGGGCCGGAGCGTGATGCCGTGGGTGGTCTCGGTGACCAGGCGCGGGGTGACCCAGTCGTGGAACATGCGCAGCATGCCGGTCGGGAAGACGGGCGTGACGCCGTTGTCGCCCCACGATCCCGCCGCCATCAGGCAGAAGTTGCCCAGCCCGTGGGACTTGGCGCCGGTCTGCGCCCGGTCGGTGTCGTAGTAGTCGGCCCAGCGCGCCGCCAGGTGCCCCCACTCGTGGGCGCAGACGCCGACGTTGCAGTTCTCGGGCACGGTGAGGAAGGTGCTCACCTGCAGCCCGGGCCCGACCGTGACCGGCTGGTCGCCGACGGTCCACTTCAGGCTCCAGATGAACCGCAGCCCGGCGGCGTCGGAGAAGGTCTCGGCGCCCGGACCCGCGTGCACGACGAACAGCGCGGTGACCCGGTTCTCGTCGAGCACGTCGTAGGAGGGGTCGAAGTCGACACCCGCCTCCAGGGCGGCGAGTACGGCGTCGCGCGCCATGCCCTGGGCGTTGCGCGGGAAGTTCAGCTCGTCCATCCCCGACTTGTCGTTGGCGTAGAAGGCCAGCGTCCGCGGCAGCCGGAACCAGCCGAACACCTCGCCCCGCACGTCGATGCCCCGCGTGTCGGGGCCGGGTCCGAAGCCGCTGACCTTCCGGTAGAAGTCGCGCATGCTGCCCGGCTGGGTGCCGAACAGCAGCCGCTCGAAGTGCTCCGCGTCGTGAGCCGGATCGTGCGGCCGGTCGTCGAAGTCGACCAGCAGCACCAGGGTCCTGATGACACCCTTGAGCTTCTTGGGCGGCCGGTTGATCAGACTCGCGTCGGGGGCGTGCGGGATGACGGTGCCGTCGTCCAGACCCGTCGCGCGCGGTCCGCGCCGCTCGGAGCGCCACACCGCGTAGTAGTCCTCGAACGTCAGGTGCTCGGGCAGGATCCCGGCGGTTCTCAGCTCGTGGAAGCGGGCTTCGAGTGTGTCCAGCGCGTCTGGCGCCAGTGGAACGAGGTGCATGATGTCCCCCATCGTCCGTCCTTCCTGTGAAGGTAGGACGGACGGGGATTCATGTCGTGAGTATCCCTACTCAGCCGGTAACCGACTGCCGGTCCCGGAGGGTCAGCCGCAGGTCGAGCCGTTGAGGGTGAACGAGCCCGGGGCGGTGTTGGTGCCGCTGTAGGAGCCGTTGAAGCCGACTCCGGCGGACTGCCCGGGGTTCAGGGTGCCGTTGTAGGAGGCGTTGCGGCCGGTCACGACCTGTCCGGACTGCGACCAGGTGGCACTCCAGCCCTGGGTGACCCGCTGGTTGCCGGGGAAGGTGAATCTCAGCTCCCAGCCGTTGATCGCCGAGGTGCCGGTGTTGGTGACGGACAGGTTGGCGGTGAAGCCGTTGTTCCAGCTGCTGGCGCTGTAGGTGACCCGGCAGGAGGAGGGGCCGGGCGTGGGTGTGGGGGTCGGGGTCGGGGTGGGCGTAGGAGTGGGGGTGGGTGTGGGGCCGGGGGTGTCCAGGCCGAAGAACTGGATCGCGGACTCGGCCATCCCGCTCTGCGGCAGGTTGTGCCCGACCCCCGGCAGGCTGTACGACTCGACCTTGACGGTGCCCGCGGAGTCGGCGTAGCGGCTGCGGTTCCAGCCCGCCCGGGGGGTGTCGGTGGAGGTCGGCGTCTGGCTCAGGCCGTGGACGTTGGTCCACTGCTTGACCGCCTCGCCCAGGTTCGGATACCGCAGGGTGGAGTCCTCGGTGCCGTGCCACAGCTGGACGCGGGGCCGGGCGCCGGTGTATCCGGGATAGGCGGCCCGTACCAGGTTGCCCCACTCCTGGGGGGTTCTGACGATCGTGCCGTTGGCGCACTCGCTGTTCCACCCGGAGGAGCTGGCGAAGCAGCCGAAGGGCACGCCCATGAAGGCCGCCCCGGCCTTGAACACGTCCGGATACAGGCCCAGCAGGACCTCGGTCATCATCGCGCCGGAGGAGGCGCCGGTCACGTAGACCCGCGACGGGTCCGCGTTGTGGCGCTGCTGGGCGTAGGTCACCATGGACATGAGCCCGACCGGGTCGCTCCCGCCGCCGCGCCTGAGCGCCTCGGGGGAGGAGACGTCGAAACAACTCCCGCTGCGGGTGGCCGACGGGTAGATCACGATGAACCCGTACTGGTCGGCCAGCGAGGCGAACTGCGTGCCGGAGTGGAAGGCCGGGCCGGAACCGGTGCAGTAGTGCACCGCCAGCAGGACGGCGGGACGGGGCGCCACCCGATCCGGGACGTAGATGTGCATCCTGAGATTGCTGGGATTCGTCCCGAAACCGGTGACCTCCACCAGGGCGGCGGAGGACGCTGAGGACGCTGCCGAGGTTGTCAGCGCCAGGCCGAGCAGGAGGGGAAGGGCCGCGCACATTACGCGCAGGGCCGTTCTCATCCGACCGCTCCCCGGCCCCGCCCCCGTCCAGGTCCGGCGTGGAACATCGCTGTCGGACATCGTCGATCTCCTCTCGGCTACGGCCGGACGCCGGAGCCCCCTGACCCCGGTGGCCCCGGCGTTCGACACCTCACGCTTGTCGCCGAAAGTTAAATTTATTAGCCGAAATTTTCAATCACCGGAGTGAGAGTACGGGTGCACGTCCGGCGCGCGTCTTCCTCTCCACGGGGTTTCCTCCCAGGTGGGAAACATCTTCGGTGCCGAAAGCGGCGCAGTCGTCCCCGGCGCTCTCCGGTGAAACTTTCCATCCTCCGGGTTCCCTGAAGGCGCGGTCGGTGTCCTCCCGGAGGGGACGGGACAGCGAGGCCATCGGGAACCCGGGGGACGCACGGTCCGCTCCGACGTTGTGTCGGGCCGTCCGACACGCACCGTCCCGGTCACCCGCGCCGGGGCGGCCTGGCGCCGCCGAGGGGCCGCCGGGAGGTCAGCGGTCGCTCCATCTGATCTCGTAGGGCCGGAGGTTGAACTCCCGGCCGTCCACGGTCGTGGTGACCTCCGCCCTGGTGGTGTTGACCATCACCAGCCGCCGGGGCTGCGCGAGCACCTGGACACCGGGATCGGAGGAGGTGACCTCCTCCAGCTCGGCTCCGGCCGGGAACCACGTGGTGAAGTCGCTCACCAGCTTGCCGGTGGGAAGCATGGCCCCGGTCTTCGGGTCCCACATGCACCCCTGGCAGGCGCCCTCCTTGGCCTGCGGATTCCAGTACAGCGCCGTGGCGGCGCCGCTCCTGGCGAACTCGATCATCGAGACGGCCTGGACGGCGAGCCGCATCGGCTCGGGCCACGTGGTCTTGTCCTCGGGGACGAAGTACCACTCCGACCACCAGACCGGCATGTCACCGGTCCTTTCGCGCAGCCAGGTGGTGACCGCGCTGAACTTGCCCAGCGCCCCGAACGCGTCGGGCAGCATCTCGTGGGCGTCGGTCAGCGAGGCGCCGTCGACCACGACGAAGTCGGCGCCCTTCTTGTTCTTGAACCAGTACTCGAAGGCGTCCAGCGCGTTCTGGTTGACGACCCCCCACGGCCCCCGCAGCTCGGACTTGCCCGTCTTGTTGCTGTCGAAGCCGAGGTAGGGCCCGCCGACCATGGCGTCGGGCCTGGCCGCCTTCACCGCGTCGTAGACCTTGTTGTAGAGCGTGGTGTACCCCTTGAAGTCCGCGGGCTTGGAGTGGTCCTTCCAGAAGCCCTTGAACTCGTTCCAGACCATGAAGTACTTGACGTCGCGGTACTTGGTGGCGACGGCCGCCGACAGCTTGGCGAAGTCGTCGAAGTGCTTGGGGTAGGGGGCGTCCTCCAGGTGCTCGTCCCAGCCCACGTCCGAGGTCGGGCCCTCGGGGCCGCCCTTCATCCAGTCGGGGGCGCAGCAGAGCGTCATGACCTGGGTGCCGCCGGACTTCCTCATGAGGTTCGTCCGGCTGTCGAGGTCCTCCCAGTAGAACTCTCCAGGGCGGGGCTGGGGGTTGAGCGCGCCGAACCCCATGATGTGCTGGTTCTGCAGCATCGGGGTTCCGGCGAGGGCCCCGGCCACGACCTGCTCGAACTCCTGGGTGACGTTGTTGGCGCTCACCCCGGTGTGGGTGAACCCCCAGCGGGGCCACGCGGGGTCGACCGCCGGTGCCTTCTGGATCGCGCTGCCCGGCGCCGCCGGTGAGGCGGCCGCGGACTGCCGTACGACGGGGACCGCCTGGTCGGCGGTGTCGCCGGAGGAACAGCCCGCCGCCACCAGTGCCATCGCGACGACCCCCGCCATCGGGGCGCTCACCCGACCGGGACGCCGCCTCGCGGATCCCCCGCTACCTGATGACACCTGCGCACCCACCCGATCCTCAGCGTTCGCTTTGCGCTGAGCGTTCCACAGGCGGTGTAAGAGCGTCGTACAGGAACGCGGTTCACAGGTAAGTGTTACGGCCGACCTGCGAAAACATCCTCCGGTGTTGCGGGGGCCGGTGGGTGTGCGCCGCGACGCGCGGGCCACCCGGCACGACGGCCGTCCGGTCGGCGGGTACGGGGGCGCCGGGTCACCCAAGGGACTTGGAGCGCATTATGTGGCCTTTCGCACACTCAACCCTTGTGTGGATTTATACGCATAACACCGGCGGCTGACTCCCTAGGGTCTGCGGTGTCCGAAAAGAGTGACACGGCGGAATCAAGGTGGAGATCAATATGAGTGCTTTCGAACAGGCCGGTGGCGGGCGTACCTCCTGGCGGCGTGTGATAGGCCGCGCGGCGGTGGGCGCGGCGACGGTGGCACTGGCCGCCGGTGCGCTGGCGGTACCCGCCGGGGCGGCGACCGCCACCACCGGCGAGGCGACCGTCCAGGCCGTTCAGGTGGTCCAGGCCGTTCAGACTGTTCAGGCCAAGAAGTACTACTTCGCCGCCGGGCTCCTGGGCAGGAACGAGGTGCCGGAACCGGGCAAGAAGGTCAACGACCGGGACGGCATCGCGGTCGCGAAGTTCCGCATCCACGGGAACCGCTTCTACTACTTCGTCCAGTGGAAGAGGACCGCCAAGCCCAGCGCCTTCCACATCCACAAGGGCAAGGCGGGCACGAACGGCCCCGTCGTCATCGACCTGCTGTCCAACGGCAGGATCCGCGGCAACACGAGCTTCGGCTCCGTCGTCGTCAAGGACTCGGGCCTGCTCAACCGCATCAAGAGCAACCCGAAGGGCTGGTACGCCAACCTGCACACCAAGCAGTTCCCCGACGGCGCCGTCCGCGGCCAGCTCACCAAGGGCAGCCGCTGGTAGCTCCTTCGTCCGGGCGACCGGACGCCGGCCCGCCGGCTTCCGGTCCATGCCCGGAGGTTCGACCCCGCCAACCGGCCTCGAACCACCCCGGCCCCAGACCTCTTTGACGCGCCGTGGCGGTCGCCGATGGACCCAGACGGATATCTACCGGCTGAGCAGCCGAGTCAGTTTGTACACCGAACTGGATGGGTTGGCGGGGACGGCGTAGTCGTCACTCGTACCGCACACCTCGGCGCGTGCCGCCGCCGTCGCGTGGTCGCCGTACGGGAAACCGGCCGGGAGGTTCTTGTCGTGGACGCCGAAATCCTTCAGCTTCCTCCTCAGAGCGGCCTGGTTGATGTGTGGGCGATGGTCCGTGAAGTGCCAGAGCAGCCACACCTCGAAACAGGGGTTGCTGACGGCGACCCTGATGGATCTGCGCCTGGCCTCGGAAAGCGCCGCTCCGAGCGTTTCGTGATCGTCCACATCGACCACGCACCACACGTGTTCGTACTCTTCGCCGGAAGCGGCCTCCGACGAGATGGCGACGGCCTTCTTCACGACCCTCTCCGGATCTCGGCCGATGCCTTTCACGTGCAGCCTGTACACCTCGACACCGGTCGCCCGGAGTGCCTTGGTCAACCCCTCGAAGTACTGGGGTTCCGTATTGGCGCCCTCGGTGACGATGAGGATGCGTGGTTTCTCTTGCTTCGTATTACGGCGTCGTCGTAGGTCGCTTGATCCACGTGAGCGTCGTCCACTCACCGCGCGTCCCGCAGCACGACACCTCGAAGTTCTTCCGGCGAGACCATGGGAACGGCGCCGTATCGGCCCTGAAGGTAGCGTCTCTCGAAGTTGTCGGCCGGTCGCACGGGAAACTCGGCCAGGGAGAACAGTTCCGTCGCACCGTCGGCGGCTTTCTCCGTGAACCAGATCTCGTCCTTCGAGAGGTCGATTCCCGGCATGTTGCCGAGCAGGCTGGTCTCGTGCGACGTGAATATCAGTTGTGCGCCTTTCGCATTCAGCTCGGGATCCTTGAACATCCCTACGAGCGCGGCGGCGAGGCGTGGGTGAAGGCTGGCGTCGAGCTCGTCCACGGTCATGACGTTCCCGTCTCGCAAGGCCAGGAGCGCGGGTACGCCGAGGGCGAGCCACGCGACGGTCCCGCTGCTCTCCTCCTCCAGCGACAGGAGAAACGGCCTTTCCGGGTCCGCTCCTGAATGCGTGAATCTGATCTTTTTCTTCAGCGTGCTGAGAATTCTCTCCACATCGGGATCGGAGCGGGACGGGCCTTCCGAGGCCGCGATACTGTCAAAGGTATTTCTTATGATCTCGATGATGTGCTCATCGAGGTCTTCCTCCTCAAGAACCATGCCGGTGATTCCCAGGTCGGCGAACTTGAGCAGGCCCACCGCCTGGGACAGCACGTTCTCGTTCTCCATGATGTTGCGCGCCCAGGTGATGCGCGCACGGCGATCGGTCTCGGTGTACTCGGCATGTCGTACGCGGCGCGCGATCCAGCGGTGGATGTCACCCAGCACCTTGTGGTTGCTGTTGGCGGCGGTCGAAAGGTAAAGGCCCGTGGGGCGGAGCAGGCGGGCGATGCGCGTGTTCTCTCCGAGAAGCGAGCGCCCGAACTCCATGTCGTCACCATCGGGCCCGTTGCGCTCGAAGAGCATCCGCTTTCGCCCGGTCGGGTAACTGTAGAGCCATTCCCGGTGGATGCCCGCCGCCGACGACTCGAAGCCGTAGGTGAAGCGCACTCCGTTGAGAACGAGGTCGAGCTCGTACTGGGAGGTCTGCCTCCTGGAGTCGGCGTTCAAGGTGAAGGGCTGGTAGGGAAAACGGTCCCTGCTGCCCCAGGCCGTCGCGGAGTAGGTGACGGCTGTCGTCATGAACCCCAGCGCTTCGAGAAGCGTCGACTTTCCGGAGGCGTTCGCGCCGTATATCCCCGCCACGCGAGTCGTCGCCGCGATCCAGTCCTGATCGGCGGGTCTGGCGCCGCTGAAGCCGCTGCTGACCAGCGACAGCTCGGCGGTGTCGCGGATGCTGCGATGGTTCGTCACCCGGAATCGTAGGAGCATCAGATGTCCTTCCAGCCTCCTACGTACACTTTCAGGTCCACCAGAGGCAATCTTGAGCATTTCCAGCGTTGAAACTGTGTCCTGCCTGCAGTTATACATCGTGTCGCCGACGCTGTCCACGAAGATCGTTGAGGTTCTGGGTGGCGGCGAGGACGCTCTCGGTGGAATGAGAGGGAATGAGAGAAGGGCCACCGGCGGGTCCACGATTTTGCCGGGTGGTCGGGGATGGTGGACCAACCGGACCCCTGGGAGCGACCGTCAAGGTCTGTGGATCAGGATCTCTTTCCAGGCAGCCGTCGGGCGGGGTGTCTCGCGGGGCCGTGGTTTCGGGGGAAGGCGAGACGAGGCGGGGACCCTGTGAAACCCGGCGGGACACCTGGCAAGCGCCGTTTCAGCTGTAGACGTGCTCCAGGTCGGCGTCCGGGGCGTGCATCAGGGGGCCGTAGTGCTCGGCGAACAGTTTGGCGACCAGCTCGCCCCGGCTGGTGATGCCGAACTTGGTGAAGATCGCCTTGAGGTGGTGGCGCACCGTGTGGGCGGACAGGTGCAGTTCCGTGGCGATGTCGGCGGTCGACAGGCCGCGTGCGACGCACTGGGTGATCTGCTGCTCGCGCGGGGTCAGGCAGTACGCCTCGACGATGATCGGGGCGATCTGCGCGGAGTTCGCCGGTTCGAGGACCACCGCCACCGGACCGGGCTCACCGCCGGGGGTACGCAGGCACGAGGCGTGCACCACGAGCCAGCGGCCCGAACCGCCCCGCAGCCGGGCGGCGGCCGGGCCGGGGTCGCGACCGGCCGCGACCGATCGGGCGCGGGCCACGACCGACTGCACGGTGGCCATCGGCAGCGGGGTCTGCGGACGGTCCCAGTGGGGCCCTGTGAGCTCGTCCAGCCACCGTTCGGCGTGGACGTCCAGTGAGATGATCCGCCCGGACTCGTCGAACAGCGCCGTGCCGGGCGCCTCGGCGGTGACCGGCGGCTCGCCTCCGGTCGTCGCGATGGCGAGCTCGGCCAGCCCGAGGGCCAGCTCCGGGCCCATCGCGACGACCTGCCTGACATCGCGCTCGGTGAACGGCCGCCTGCCGCTGTCGCGGAACAGATCCACCACACCCCAGGTGCGCTCGCCGATCCGGAACGCCGCGCGCAGGTTGTCGCCGTACCCCTGGGGCCGCATGAACTCGCGGTAGCGGATGCTGCGCTCGGGGCAGCCGCCGGTGGCCAGGCCCAGGGTGCCACCGCCGCCACGGCTGCGCGCGACGTCGCGGAACAGCAGGACGTCCTCGGTGCCGTACTCCCGGCGCCAGTAGCCCTCGCAGTGATCGGGCTCGATGTTCTCGACCCGGAGCGGTGAGATGGGCAGCATCGTGGTGGGGTCGGTGCCGAACCACGCCGCCGCGTCGAAGGGCATCACCCGCCGCAGGCGCTCCGACGCCGAGGCGAACAGCTCACCGCCGCGACCCGCCGCACCGGATTCGCGGCGCTCCCCGGGCCGTTCGGTGGACATCGTCATACGGCGACGGGCCGTTCGGCGGACATCTTCATGCGGCGATGCTTTCACACGGAAGCGACGGCGCGCCTCCCCCGAATGAGGGACCCCGGAGCGCGCGGACCGGCGTTCCGGGGGATGCGCGGGGCGTACGGCCCCGGCCAGGCTGATGGACAACGGGCCACACGGTCATGACGACCGGCGCCCCGGACCGGCACGCCCGTACGGCCTCCCGCCCTCCGCGGAGTCCTCCGCAGAGTCCTCCGCGCGGTCGGGACGGCCGGTGTCCCGGACGCGCCCGCGACGGCGTGCCGGTACGGCCTCCCGTGCCCGATCGGCACGTTCGCGGCGCGGGATCTGTGCTGTAAATCACCTTAAATCCACTCAAAACGGAGAGTTTTTATCATGTCTTCCTCGGCACCCGCGATGGGCCTCGACGAACTCGAAGGCGCTCTCGACGGCACCCTGGTTCACCCCTCCCTGCCCGGCTGGGACGCGGCGCGGGCCGCCTGGCAGCTCGCCGTCGACCAGCGGCCCCTCGCCGTCGTGATGGCGGCCTCCGCGCGCGACGTCGTGGCCACCGTCGAGACGGCGGCCAGGCTCGGCCTGCGGGTCGCCCCGCAGGCGACCGGGCACAACGCCGCCCCCCTCGGACCGCTCGACAGGACGATCCTGTTGCGTACGTCGGCGATGCGAGGGGTCGAGATCGACGCCGAGCGCATGGTCGCCAGGGTCGAGGCCGGCGCGCTGTGGGCGGACGTCACCGCGGCGGCGGCCCCCCACGGCCTGACCGGGCTGGCCGGCTCGGCCCCGGACGTCGGGGTCGTCGGGTACACCCTCGGCGGCGGGCTGTCGTGGTTCGCCCGCTCGTACGGCCTGGCGGCCAACCACGTGCTGTCGGCGGACATCGTCACCGCCGACGGCGAGCCGCGCACGATCGACGCGACGCGCGACGCCGCCCTGTTCTGGGCCATCCGTGGCGGCGGGGGCAGCTTCGGCGTGGTCACCGCCCTGGAGTTCCGGCTGTTCCCGATCACCGAGGTCCACGCGGGCATGTTGCTGTGGCCGATCGAGCGCGCCGCCGACGTCCTGGGCGCCTGGTGGGAGTGGGCCGGGTCGGTGCCGGAGACGGTGACCTCGCTGGGCAGGCTGCTGCGGCTCCCCCCGATCCCGCAGATCCCCGAGCCGCTTCGCGGGCGCTCCTTCGTCGCCGTCGAGGCGGCGTGCCTGCTGGACCCCGCCACGGCCGATCTCCTGCTCGCCCCGCTGCGCGCGCTCGGCCCCGAGATGGACACCGTCCGCCCGACCCCGGTCACCGAGCTCGGCGCGCTGCACATGGACCCGCAGGAACCGACCCCGGTCACCGGCGACGGTCTCCAGCTGGCGGGGTTCCCGCCCGAGGCCCTGGAGGCCCTGCTGCGCGTCGCGGGCCCGGAGGTGGACGTCCCGCTGCTCACCATCGAGCTGCGCCATCTCGGCGGGGCGCTCGCCCCCGGGCGGCCGGGAGGCGGCGCGGTCTCCGGCATGGACGCCGCGATCGCGGTGTTCTCCGGCGGGATCACCCCGGACGCGGGCGCGGCGGCGGCCGTGCACGTCACCCTCGACGCGCTGAGCGCCGCCCTCGCCCCCTGGAGGGCCGAGAGCTCCTACCGCAACTTCACCGAACGCTCCGGGCCGAGGTTCGACGGCCTTGAGACCCACATCAGACTGCAGAGGATCAAGGCCGCCTACGACCCCGCCGACCTGATCCAGGCCAACCACCCCGTCACCCCGGCGGGCTAGCCGCTGCGGGTCCGGCGGCGATAAATCCACAGGGTCACCTTGAGTCATTGTTTGACCACTCTGTGTGCCGACCCGCCTCACGGTGCCCGGCGAAGACCAAGGTTCGTATGTATTTATGTCACACTATCAACCATTTTGATCTAGTTTTTGGCATTAATGGCTATATGTCAGATAGGTGGTGAATTGGGGGGAAGGGGGTCTGGGGACGGGCGGCATGAGCCGCTGGGACAGATGCCCGGCCGGCTCACCCATCCGAAACAGGAGGTCGCCATGAAGAAACAGTTTCTCGTCTCGGGGCTGAGCGTGCTGATGCTGAGCGCGCTTCCCGCCGTCGCGGGGGCGGCGGCCTCCGCCCCCGCCCTGACACCCTCGTCGTCGGTCTCGGGCCACCTGTCGTTCCCCTCGGCGGGCAAGCCGATCGGCCCCGGCTGCTCGATCCTGCCGTCGTCCGGCAAGGGCAGCCTCCGCAGCGCGCTCAAGGAACGGGTCACCACCCTGGTGGCCAACACCCCTCAGCTGTCCACCCTGAACACCGCCCTGAAGGAGACCGGGCTGACCGGCAAGCTCTACCGGGCCAAGGACATCACGATCTTCGCTCCCAGCAACGCCGCCTTCAACCAGCTCCCGTCGGCCACGCTCAAGAGAGTGCTGGGGGACAGGACGCAGCTGACCAAGCTTCTGGCCTACCACGTGGTCCAAGGCGCGAGGACCCCGTCCCAACTGGTCGGCACGCCGCTGAAGACCCTGCAGGGCGGCCAGATCACCGTCAAGGGCTCGGGCCAGAACTACGTCGTCTCCGGCAGGGCCAAGGTGCTCTGCGGTGGCATCCCCACCAGGAACGCCACCGTCTACATCATCGACAAGGTGCTGCTGCCGCACTCGAAGTGAGTCCGGTGGCTCCCCGTCAACGGCCCAGCTGGAACGCCGCCATCGGGATGTGCAGCCAGGTCGGCCGGTTGCGGGACTCGTACACCACCTCGTAGGCGGCCTTGTCGAGCTCCAGGGCGCGCAGCAGGACGGCGTCCTCGGCGCGGAGGCGGCCTCCTCCGGCGGAGTAGCCCGCGAGGAAGGAGGAACGGTTGAGCTCGGCCCACTCGACCGCGCGGGGGCGCAGCTCGTCGGCGTTGGAGTGGTCGGCCAGCAGGTGGCGGGCGGCGTAGTCGAAGGACCGCAGCATCCCGGCCACGTCGCGCAGCGGGGAGGACAGCGCGCGGCGCTCGGCGATGGGCTGGCCCGGCTCGCCCTCGAAGTCGAGGATGATCCAGTCGTTGGTGGTGCGCATCACCTGGCCGAGGTGGTAGTCGCCGTGGACGCGCTGGACGGGCATCTCCCCGGCCACGTCGGAGACCCGCTGGTAGGCCTCCTCGGCGACGTGGGCGTGCTCGCCGAGGCCGGGCACCTCCCGCACCGCGACGGCCAGGCGGCGGTGGAACTCCTCGACCATCCGCTTGACCTCCTGCGACTCGATCACGTCGGTCGGGAAGGCGGCGGCCATCTCCTGGTGGACCGTGGCGGTGGTCACCCCGAGGCGGTAGGCCTCGGAGCTGAAGTCGCCGCCCGCGTCGGAGGCCGACGGTTCGAGGGAGCCGTACAGGTCGCGGACGCTGGCCAGGGCGAGGGCCCAGCCGTCGTTCGCGTTCGACAGGAACGCCTGGGTCATCGCCAGCGTGGTGGTCTCGCCGTCGAGGTCGGTCTCGATCCAGCCGTACGGCTGGGCGATGTGCGTGCCGTCGCGGCGGGCCAGGGCGGTGACGATCTCCAGCTCGGGGTTCACCCCGGCGGTCAGGCGGCGGAACAGCTTGCAGATGTAGGTCTCGCCGTACACCAGGGAGGTGTTGGACTGCTCGGCGCCGAGGACCAGGCTGCGTTTGGAGGTGTCGATCTCCACCCCGTCGAGGTGGCGGAAGCGGAGCGTGCCGAGGTCGCGTCCCTCGGCCATGCCTTCGAGCAGGGCGGCGGTGAGGTCGGCGTCGTAGGCGGCGTCGTAGTAGCCGCCGCCGATGTGGGCCGGTTTGAAGCGGGCCCACTCCGGCGCCTCGCTGCCGAGCAGCAACTGGTAGCGGTCGCGCGCTCCGGACTGGTGAACGGAGATGATCAGGTGGCGCAGGCGTGGTGACAGCTCCACGTCCGAGTCGACGACAAGGTCGTCGATCGGGCGCCCCTTACCGGCGAACCATCGTTGATGGGCGATCCAACCGGTAAGGAGCTCCGTCAACACGGCTTTACGCCTCCTGGGATGCGGGTGGCAGGGTGAACCAGTAGAACCCATGCCCAGGAAGAGTCAAAAGATACGGAAGTTCGCCAATCGGTGGGAAAGGAACTCCGCCCATCGTCTCCACCGGGACGGTTCCCTCGAAACGGCGCAGGTCAAGCTCCACCGGCTGCGGGAACCGCGACAGGTTGTTGACGCACAGCATCCGGTCGTCGCCGAGCTCGCGCACGAAGGCGAGGACGCTCGGGTTGGACGAGTTCAGCTCGGTGAACTCGCCGAGGCCGAAGACCGGGTGACGCTTGCGGATGTCGATCATCCGCTTGGTCCAGTGCAGCAGCGATCCCGCGCTGCGCTGCTGTGCCTCGACGTTGAGCGCCTGGTAGCCGTAGATCGGGTCCATGATGACCGGGAGGTACAGGCGCCCGGGGTCGCAGTCGGAGAATCCCGCGTTGCGGTCGGGGCTCCATTGCATGGGGGTGCGGACGCCGTCGCGGTCGCCGAGCCAGATGTTGTCGCCCATGCCGATCT
>NZ_JBSZKT010000054.1:0-38793 GCF_055690525.1 Streptosporangium sp. H13245
CGATCGTCAAGTAGTAGTAGCTCCCTGACGATCACCCGAGTCCGGGCGTCCAAACCCCAGACTCACAGCACCACCAGCACGTAGCTCCACCTAGCACGTAGCTTCACCCGAAGGGGCCCGGCACACACCGGGCCCCTTCGGCCATTCCAGGACTCCATCCGCGAGCCGAAGGCCCGGGAACGGGCGCTCAGGCGGGATTGAGCTCCCCGACCCGCTCGTTCAGCTCCATCACCGGCCGCTCGGCGGCGTGGGGTTCGAGTCTCCGCCGCAGGTCGGTGACGTACGACCGGGTCCGTGCCGACTCCAGGCCCTTCGCCAGCTCCAGCGCCTCCACCGCGACGGAACAGGCCTCCTCTAGCTCCCCCGAGGCGAGCAGCCCGGCCGAGAGCAGCGACAGGTTGAACATCCGCCCGCGTACGTAGCGCCCGTCCATCTCCAGCGAGCGCCTGGCGTGCCGTACCGTGCCCGGCCCGTCGCCCAGGTCGCGGAAGCAGTGCGCGAACTTCGCCGACAGGTAGGCCTCGTCGAAGTAGGAGATCCAGTCGGGCTCGTGACCGGCCCGGCGCCGGTCGAAGGACAGCTCGGCCTCGTGGAGGGAGCTCGCGCACGCCGCGCGGTCGTCCAGTGCCGCGTGCGCGTGGGCTTCCAGCACGTGCGTCTCGGCCAGCAGGGCGAAGACCCCGGCCCGCCGGGCGGAGAGCTGGGCGGCCCTGGCCAGGTCGAGCGCGTGGGCGGGTTGTCCTATATATATGGCCTGGTGGCTCATCCCGGCGAGGATCTCGCCGCCGAGCCCGTGGTCGCCCGCCCCGCGCGCCAGGCGCAGCGCCTGGATCAGGTAGCGCTGGGCCAGGCCGTGCTGCTCCAGGTCGTAGGCCATCCATCCGGCCAGCCGGGTCAGCTCGGCGGCGGCCGACGCCAGCGCCTTGCCCGTGTTCTCGGCGTACGAGCCGTCACCGAGGAGCGGCGCGACCGCCGTGTCCAGATATTTCACGACAGCGGGCCGGACCCTCCCGCCACCGAACCTGTTGTCCAGCTCGCCGAAGGACCGGGTGACCTCCCGGATCGCCGCGATGTCGTCCATGCCGACGCGCCGGGTGCCCCGCCCCTCGGGGCGGCCTTCCAGCGGAAGGGTCAGCCAGCGCACCGCTCCGGCGGACCCGGCCCCGATCGCGAAGGTGGAGTCGAGCAAGAACCTGCGTCTCTCCACGTCCCCGCGCCACAGTGCTGTCACGGTCGAGATTCCCTCCTGCCACGTGTGGTTGAACTCCTGCCCGAGGCCGAGAGGCGTCAGGACCGCCGGCAGGCCGAGATCCTCGGGGGTCACGGCCCTGCCGAGCCGGAGCGCGAAGATCTCGGCGAGCAGCCCCGTGACCGGGTCTCTCGGCCGCTGGCCGGCGATCCAGCGCAGCACGGAACTGTGGTCGTACCGCAGACCGGACAGGCCGCGAGCCGCGCCGAGATCGTTGAGCCGGCGGGCCAGCCCCTTGTGGGTGAAGCCCGCCTCGGCGATGAGCCTCTGGAGTAGTCGGTTGGGCTCGCGTTCCATAGCTCCCCTCACCGCGAGAACCACCTGCGTGCGACAGCGCGCGACGCGGTCGTGCGCGCATCGGCCGCCTGATGCACGCCTTACGCACATAGGTAACTGAGAGTTCTTTTTATAGCACGATCCGTGACGAATATCGGGGTTTCCGGAAAACGCGGACGCCCCTCGCCGGTCGGGCGAGGGGCGTCCGCGATCGCGCGTACCCGGTGAGCGGGGGATGTGGCCGTACGGCGTGGTCACCGCCCCGCGAGAAGCGGGGACGGATCAGAGGGGGCGCTCCCAGGGGGCTCCTAGAGGCGGGCGACCCCGTCGGCGCGGGCCTGCGCGGAGACGGCGGCGATGACCGCCGGGGCGACGCGCTCGTCGAACGGGCTGGGGATCACGCAGTCGGCCGACAGGTCGTCGTCCCCGACGACCCCGGCCAGCGCCTCGGCGGCGGCGACCTTCATGTTCTCGGTGATCGTGGTGGCGCGGACGTCGAGCGCCCCGCGGAAGACGCCGGGGAAGGCCAGCACGTTGTTGATCTGGTTGGGGAAGTCGGAGCGGCCGGTCGCGACCACCCGCGCGTACTTGCGCGCGATCTCCGGCCGCACCTCGGGCGTCGGGTTGGACAGCGCGAAGACGATCGACTCCGAGGCCATCGACGCGATGGCCTCCTCCGAGACCGTCGAGCCCGACAGCCCGACGAACACGTCGGCCCCGGCCAGCGCCTGCTCGGTGGAGCCGCGCAGGCCCGCCCGGTTGCTGTCGCGCGCCAGGGCCTCCTTCACCGGGTTGAGCCCGTCGCGGCCCTCGTGGATGAGCCCCTTGGAGTCGGCCACCGCGATGTCGCCGATGCCCGCGTTGAGCAGGATCCTGCTGACCGCGATCCCGGAGGCTCCGGCACCGGCGACCACGACCCGCAGCTCTCCCAGCGAGCGGCCGGTCAGCCGCGCGGCGTTCTTCAGCGCGGCCAGCGTGACGATCGCGGTGCCGTGCTGGTCGTCGTGGAAGACGGGGATGTCCAGGAGCTCGCGGAGGCGCGACTCGACCTCGAAGCAGCGGGGCGCGCTGATGTCCTCGAGGTTGATCCCCCCGAAGGAGGGGGCGAGCCGG
The DNA here is from genome assembly GCF_055690525.1 of Streptosporangium sp. H13245. Taxonomy (NCBI): domain Bacteria; kingdom Bacillati; phylum Actinomycetota; class Actinomycetes; order Streptosporangiales; family Streptosporangiaceae; genus Streptosporangium; species Streptosporangium sp. H13245. Next base: position 2,639 of record NZ_JBSZKT010000054.1, read on the forward strand.
ACGACCGTCTCGACCAGCGCGTCCACGTCGGTGCAGTCGAGGCAGATGGGCACCGCGTCGACGCCCGCGAACTGCTTGAACAGCAGGGCCTTGCCCTCCATGACCGGCATGGCGGCGGCGGGCCCGATGTCCCCGAGGCCGAGCACCGCGGTGCCGTCGGAGACGACGGCGACCACGTTGGAGATCCAGGTGTAGTCCTTGGCCAGCTCGGGCTCGTCGGCGATCGCGCTGCAGACCCTGGCCACCCCCGGCGTGTAGGCGAGTGCCAGGTCACCGGCGTCGCGGACCGGGACGGTGGAGCGGACCTCCAGCTTGCCGCCGCGGTGCAGGGCGAAGGCCGGATCCAAGTCGAGGGCTTCGAGGGCTTCGAGAGAGATGGAGGATGGCATGACAGCCACAGCGACCCCTGTAGTTCAGTCAGACAGACGGATGTTTCCTTCGGAGACGGCCGGAGGAAGCCTGTCCCGGGCTTCGGTAGCCGCTCGGGGCCTGCTCACTGAGCACGGTCGCCTGGAGGGGTACGGGGGTCACCCGTTGCTCGATTGTGCCACATGTTGAGACTGCCTCCGATGGAGGAAGTCCCGCACTTTCGCCGTCCCGGTGTTAACCTCGCCGCATCGTGTAATACTCAAAATCCATGCCGCCTCTTACATCGACGGATCCCCAGATGGACCTGACCTCCTACGCGGAGCTGGCCGTACTACTGATCAACAGCCCCGACCGGCTGACCGGCCTCGAAGGGCTGCGCCTGCTCTTGGAAGAGGGCGGCCGCTACCGGCCCGGCTGCCGAATCACCAGGAGCGACCTGGAGGCCCTGCGCGACCTGCGCGAGGAGCTGATGATCGTGTTCGAGACCGCCGAGGTGGGCGACGAGGAGGCGGTGGTCGACCGGCTCAACTCGCTGCTGATCCACCACCCGGTCCAGCCGCAGATCTCCGGCCACGACGGCGAGCGCTGGCACCTGCACCTCACCGAGGGCGGCCGGATGGCCGACCAGTACGCGGTGGGCGCGGTGATGGGCCTCGCCACCATGATCACCGATCTCGGCGTCGACCGGCTCGGCCTCTGCCAGGCGCCGCCCTGCCGCAGGGCCTACCTCGACACCTCCTCCAACCGGTCGCGCCGCTACTGCTCGGAGCGGTGCGCCAGCCGGGCCAACGTCGCCGCCTACCGGGCCCGCCAGAAGGTCGTCCAGTAAAGGCCTACCGGGCCCGCCAGAAGCCCGGCCGATAGCGCAGCACCACCCGGCCGACGATCGACGACGGCGGCAGCGCCCCGAAGTCCCAGCTGTCGCGCCGGCCGGACGCGCGCTGGTTGTCGCTCTCCAGCCACCAGCCGTCGTCCGCCTCCCACGCGGCGCGCTTGACGATGAGCACGGCGGGGTCGGACGGCAGCCGCGCGACGACCAGGTCCCCGGGCCGCACGACCGCGCCGCGCCGCACCCAGAGCCAGTCGCCCGGCCGCAGCGCGGGCAGCATCGACTCTCCCGCGACACGGACTCTCATGGAGCGCAACCCCCTCCCACGCGGGCATTCGGAGACGAGTAAGGTCGTTAACCGGACCATTCTGTACCCGGCATCAAGGAAGGACTTCCGATGCTCGCACGACTTCTGCGCCCCAAGCACGTCGCCTCGGCCCACTGCGACCTGCCCTGTGGCGTGTACGACCCGGCCCAGGCCCGCATCGAGGCCGAGTCCGTCAAGGCCATCATGGAGAAGTACGCCGGAAACGAGGACCCGGTGTTCCGCGCCCGCGCGCTCTCCATCAAGGAGGAGCGGGCCGAGCTGGTCAAGCACCACCTGTGGGTGCTGTGGACCGACTACTTCAAGCCCCCGCACCTGGAGACCTACCCGCAGCTGCACCAGCTGTTCTGGGAGGCCACCAAGCTCGCGGGCGCGGCCGGCGGCAAGGGCACGGTGGACGTCGCCAAGGCCGACGAGCTCCTCGGCAAGATCGACGACATCTCCAAGATCTTCTGGGAGACCAAGGCCGCCTAAAACCCTCACAACGATCTCGTGAGAGGGCGCCGGTATCCGGATCAGGGAAACGTCCCCTGGACACCTCCTTGATCCGGATCGGGGGTCCGCGGGGACCCGTCGCCGCCGCGGCGGTGTCCGCGCCGCGACACCCCCGTCTCGCCTGGCAGGCCGGAATCCCGGGGTGTCCGCGCCGTCCGGTGCGGGCCGGGGCGCGACGCACCGGGGCCTCCATAAGTACAGTGCCCCTTTTGCGTATCTTCAGGGGTTCTTGACGGTGGCAAATCGCCCCGATCGCGAGTCCAAGCGGGCCAACTACCGTCTCAGGGCTGTAGGTTGCAGTCAGCGACTCTGCGAGGAGGAACGTGACCGAACACACCGAGGCGCCCGCGGTCGGCATGGGCGGGATCCGTGACGTGGTGAGCGTCCGGCTGCCGGCGACGAGTGCCTATCTGTCCGTGCTGCGTACGGCGACAGCCGCACTTGCCGTACGGCTGGACTTCACGCTGGACGAGATCGAGGATCTTCGGATCGCGGTCGACGAGGCGTGTGCGATGTTGCTGACCCAGGCCGTTCCCGGCACCGATCTGACCGCCGAGTTCGAGCTCACCGGGCAGCTGATGAAAGTGCGGGTCGAGGTCAGCACGGTGGGGAACACCCCTCCGAAACGCGACGACTTCGCGTGGATGGTGCTCACCGCCCTGGCCGATGATGTGGATGCCGTAACCGACTCCCCCGACCGTATGGCGATCGTCCTCCGCAAGCGCCGAGGCGCGGCGAGGCCGGCGTGACGGAAAGGACTCGTGCCATGGCCGCCAGCGACCACGCGGTGCCCGACCGGGTGCGTGCGCGCCTGCTCTTCGCGGAACTGGTGGAGTTGACCTCCGACGACCCGCGTCGCCAGCGCATCCGCGACGAGCTCGTCGAGCTCCACCTCCCCCTCGTCGAATACCTCGCCCGCCGGTTCCGTAACCGGGGCGAGTGGCTGGACGACCTCACCCAGGTCGCGACCATCGGGCTGATCAAGTCGATCGACCGTTTCGATCTCGGCCGCGGGGTGGAGTTCTCCACCTACGCGACCCCGACGATCGTGGGCGAGATCAAACGCCACTTCCGCGACAAGGGCTGGGCGGTGCGCGTGCCGCGCCGGCTGCAGGAGCTCAAGCTCTCGCTCACCAAGGCGATCAGCGAGCTCTCCCAGCGGGAGGGGCGCGCGCCGACCGTGGCCGAGCTGGCCGCGTTCCTGAAGATGAGCGAGGAGGAGGTGCTCGAAGGGCTGGAGTCGGCCAACGCCTACTCCACGGTCTCCCTCGACGCGCCCGACTCCGGTGACGACGACGCGCCGGCGGTGGCCGACTCCCTCGGGATCGTGGACGATTCCCTGGAGGGCGTCGAGTACCGCGAGTCGCTCAAGCCCCTGCTGGAGCGGCTGCCCCCGCGGGAGAAGCGGATCCTGCTGCTGCGTTTCTTCGGCAACATGACACAGTCCCAGATCGCCACCGAGCTCGGCATCTCGCAGATGCACGTGTCCCGGTTGCTCGCCAGGACCCTCGCCCAGCTCCGCGAGGGTCTGACCGTCGACGACTAGCGAGCGGCTAGTCCTGGTCCCCGTAGAGGGCGTGCGTCGTCGGCGGGGACAGCAGCGTGACCAGTCCGACCACCGCGAGGACGATCAGCGAGACGCCGATCGCCCGCTGGTCGGACTGGATCAACGTGACCGAGACCGGGATGGCGAAGATCTGCGTCAGCACGCCCGGACTCCGCGCCCACCGCTCCGACCGGATCATTCCCCAGCCGACCCAGAGCAGGGCGGCGCCGATGATGATCCCGAAGGCGGCGACGGCGATCGAGCTCATCAGGTCCGACGGCCGGCCGATCACCGTCTCCACGCCGGCGTAGCCGCCGAGGAGCAGGGCGGTCGCGCCTTCCAGCGCCATGACGGCGGCGGCGACGGTGAGGGTCATCGGGCGGTTCGACACGCGGCCAACCCTATCGCCGGGTATGGTCGCCCGCCTCTTCGCCGCCTCCGCTCGGTTTCCGGCGGATACGCTGAGGTCATGCGCGCGATGCTCCTGGTGAATCCGAAGGCGACGACGACCAACCAGCGAACCAGGGACGTTCTCATCAGGGCGCTGAGCGCGACGATGAACCTCACCGTCGAGGAGACGGGTTACCGGGGGCACGCGACGCAGCTCTCCCGCAAGGCGCACGCCTCCGGCTACGACGTGGTGGCCGTGCTGGGTGGTGACGGCACCATCAACGAGGCGGTGAACGGGCTGCTCGACCCGGTGGACGGCAAGGCCGGTGACGAGGGCAGCTCGATCGACCGGCCCGCGCTGCTGGCGATCCCCGGCGGCAGCGCGAACGTCTTCGCGAGGGCCTTGGGCCTGCCGAACGACCCGGTCGAGGCGATGGGGGCGATCCTGGAGGCGATCCGCGACGGCCGGAGGCGGACCGTCGGGCTCGGCCAGGCGATCTGGAATGACCACAGTAGATATTTCACGTTCTGTAGTGGCCTGGGGTACGACGCCGAGGTGATCAGGGCGGTCGAGGGGATGCGGGGCACCGGCCGCAAGGCGACGCCCACCCGCTATGTGAACACCGCGTTACACCACTATCTGTCGACCGACAAGCGCCACCCGCCGATGACCGTCGAGGGCCCGGACGTGCCGAGGACCGGCGGCATCTTCATGGCCGTCGTCTCCAACACCTCCCCGTGGTCGTACATCGGCCCGCGGCCGGTCTCGCCGACCCCGTGGGCGAGCTTCGAGACCGGGCTCGATCTTCTGGGCCTCCAGCGCCTCGGCCTGCCCTCCATGCTGCAGCTGATGCCCCAGATCATCGGTGACCGCGACACCCTGCCGACGGGCCGCCACCTGGTGCAACTCCACGACGAGAAGGAGTTCACCCTGAGTGCCGGGCGTCCCGTGGCCTTCCAGCTGGACGGTGACTACTTGGGGGAGGTCGAGCGGATAACGTTCCGTTCTATCCCCGACGCGTTACAGGTCTTGGTCTAATCGGTTACGTACGGGCGTGTGTGACGCATCCGACATCCATTTCAGGCAAAACGTTCTCCCAAACCTCTTGCGTGTACTAAGCGTGGCTGACAATCTCAGGATTGACGTCGGAACGTAGGACCTTTGAGCGGCCACCTCGCTCCCAGGCCACCGACGATCAAGTGGATGACCCCCGACCCGCACCACGGACCGGGGATTCGTTCGCGCTGGTTAGTGAAACTCTTCACAAAGTGAGCCGCTGGAGCCGACGCAAGGGGCTCCTCATACGAAGGAGTGGACGCATGGACTGGCGCCACCGAGCTGCCTGCCGTGACGTGGACCCCGAGCTGTTCTTCCCGATCGGCAACACCGGCCCCGCCCTGATGCAGATCGAGGAAGCCAAGCAGGTCTGCAGCACGTGCAGCATCAGTGAAGCATGCCTGAAGTGGGCGTTGGAATCCGGGCAGGACGCCGGTGTCTGGGGCGGCCTGAGCGAGGACGAGCGACGCGCGCTCAAGCGCCGTACGGCCCGCGCCCGCACCCGCGCGAGCGTCTGACCTCCCCCGCCCGCGACGACGCCGCCGACACCGCCGAAGCCGGTGGCTCCGGCGAGGGCCTGACCTGACGCGTTTCCCTTCCCCCGCTCAGACCGCGGGGAGGGGGATGCTCAGGCTCACCTCGGTCCCGCCGCCCTGGCGCGGCTCGATGGCCAGCCGCCCGGACAGCTCGCCCACCACCAGGGTCCGGACGATCTGCAGGCCGAGACTGGTGGCCTGGTCGAGGTCGAAGTCCTCGGGCAGCCCGCTGCCGTCGTCGGACACGATCACGTCCAGCCGTTCGGCCCCGCGTGACACGATCACCTGGAGCTTGCCCTGGCGCTGCGCCAGCCCGTGCTGGACCGCGTTCTGCAGCAGCTCGGTGAGCACCATCGCCAGCGGCGTCGCGATCTCCGAGCGCAGCACCCCGAACGTCCCGACGCGGCGCGGCACGACCTGCGTCTCCGGGGCCGCGACCTCTCCCGTCATCGCGATCACCCGGTCGGCGATGTCGTCGAAGTCGACCTGCTCCTCGGGCGTGTGGGAGAGCGTCTCGTGCACGATCGCGATCGACCCCACCCTGCGTACCGCCTCCTCCAGCGCCTCCCTGCCCTCCGGCAGCTGCATCCGCCTGGCCTGGAGCCGCAGCAGCGCGGCCACCGTCTGCAGGTTGTTCTTCACCCGGTGGTGGATCTCCTTGATGGTGGCGTCCTTGGTCATCAGCTCCCGCTCGCGGCGCCGCAGCTCGGTCACGTCCCTGATGAGCACCAGCGCGCCGATCCTCCCGCCGCCGACGACCAGCGGGATCGCCCGCAGCTGGACGACCGTGCCCCCCGACTCCACCTCCGTCTCCCTGGGCTCCCGCCCGCTCGCGACGAGCATCAGGTTCTCGTTGATGGGCTCGTCGGAGTAACAGAGCGTGGCGGTCGTACGGCCCAGCTCCGCGCCGACCAGGTCGGCGTTGAGGCCGAGCCGCCGGTAGGCCGACAGCGCGTTCGGCGAGGCGTAGGTGACGCGGCCCGCCCGGTCGAGCCGGAGCAGCCCGTCGCCCACCCTCGGCGAGCGGACCAGGATCGGCTCGGCGCCGGAGAACGGGAAGCGGCCCTCGGCCACCATCTGGGCCAGGTCGGAGGCGCTCTGCAGGTAGGTCAGCTCCAGCCTGGAGGGGGTACGCGCGGAGGACAGGTTCGTCGAGCGCTGGATGACGCCCAGGAAGTGGTCGGCCCGCCGCACCGGGATGGTCTCCTCGCGGACCGGCACCCCGCTCGACCAGTCGGGGTCGCCCTCGCGGCAGATGCGCCGCTCGTTCCAGGCGGTCTCCAGGAGCGGCCGCTCCCCCTTGGACGCCGTCATGCCCACGATGTCGTCGTGGTAGACCGTCGGGCCCGTGGTGGGCCTCATCTGCGCGATCGCGATCCAGCCGGTGCCCTCCTTCAGCGGGATCCACAGGATCAGGTCCGCGAAGGAGAGGTCGGCGAGGAGCTGCCAGTCGGACACCAGCGAGTGCATCCACTCAAGGTCCGCATTGTCGAGCGCGGTGTGACGAACCGCCAGGTCGCTTAGAGTCGGCACCCGTGCATCATGCGTTCTTTGCAGGCCCGAACGCGAATCGGGTGAGTCCGGCTGGAAAGATGCGCCTATGGAGCACACCCCCGACCCGCTGGCCCGGTTCCGCACGGCGGCGGCCACGAGGGAGGCGGCAGGACTGCGGCGGGTCCTGCGCGCCCGCACCCCCGACGACGACGGCCTGATCGACCTGGCCTCCAACGACTATCTCGGCCTGGCCAGGGACGAGCGCCTGGTCGAGGCGGCCGTGGCGGCCACGCGGGCCTGGGGCACCGGCTCCACGGGCTCTCGCCTGGTCACCGGCTCCACGGCCCTCCACGCGCGCCTGGAGACGCGTCTGCGCGCCTTCACCGGCGCGGAGGGCGCCCTGGTGTTCTCCTCCGGCTACCTGGCCAACCTGGCCGCCGTCGCCGCCCTGGGCAGGGACGCGCTGGTGGTCTCCGAGGCGGGCAACCACGCGTCGATCGTGGACGCCTGCCGGTTGTCGCGCTCCCGGGTCGTGGTCACTCCACACAAGGATGTGGTGGCCGTGGAGAAGGCGCTGGCCGACCGGGACGAGGAGCACGCGATCGTGGTCACCGACGCGATCTTCTCCGTGGACGGCGACCTGGCACCGCTCACGGAACTGCACGCGGCGGCGGTGCGGCAGGGCGCGCTGCTGGTCGTCGACGAGGCGCACTCGATCGGGGTCGTCGGCGCCCGCGGGCAGGGCGCGGTGCACGCCGCGGGGCTCGCGTCCGAGCCGGGCGTTGTGAGAACGATCACACTGTCCAAGTCCCTGGGGTCGCAGGGCGGGGCCGTGCTGGGCGCGCCCGAGGTGATCCAGACCCTTGTCGACACGGGCCGCTCGTTCATCTTCGACACCGGGCTGGCACCGGGCAGCGTGGCGGCGGCACTCGCCGCCGTCGATATCCTTCACCATCAGCCCGAACTGCCCGGAATCGTGCGGGCCAGGGCGAGGGAGCTGGCCGCGACGGCCCGCGACCTCGGCCTGGAGACCGGCGATCCGGCGGGTGCGGTCGTCCCCATCGTGCTCGGCCCACCCGAGATCGCGCTTCGGGCCGCCCTCATCTGTGCGGAACACGGGGTGCGCGCCGGATGCTTCCGGCCGCCCTCGGTGCCGGTCGGCCGCTCTTGCCTGCGGTTGACGGCACGGGCCAATCTGAGTTCCGATGATCTAGCGGTGATCCGGGGTGCACTCACCGCCGTGGCCGAGATGAAGGTGACCATGTGAGCGACGACTCCCCGCGGATCCCGAAATACTACGACGTCAAGCGCAGCCTGCTCACCCTCACCAAGAGCCTGCCCGCGGGCAGCGCCCTGCCCCCGGAACGGGCCCTCGCGGTCCGCTTCGAGACGTCGCGCACGACCGTGCGCCAGGCCCTGTCCGAGCTCGTGGTCGAGGGCCGCCTGGTGCGCATCCAGGGCAAGGGGACGTTCGTCGCGCAGCCCAAGGTCGCCCAGGTCCTCCAGCTGACCTCCTACACCGGGGACCTGCGGACCGTCGGCCTCGAACCCGACACCAAGATCCTCGACATCAGCTACGTCACCGCCGACGAGCCGCTCGCCCGCCGCCTGGCCATCAACGCCGGTGGCCGCGTGCTGCGCATCCACCGGCTGCGCCTGGCCAACGGCGAGCCGATGTCGATCGACACCACCCATCTCTCCGCCCGGCGCTTCCCCCGGCTCAGACGAGAGCTGGAGGTGCACTCCTCGCTGTACGAGACGCTGTACAACGCCTACAGCGTACGGCTGACCGACGCCGAGGAGATCATAGAGACCGTGCTCGCCACCCCGTACGACGCGCAGGTGCTCAGTGTCGACGTCGGCCTGCCGATGCTCCTGCTCACCCGGCACGCCTTCGACGCGGACGGCAACCCGGTCGAGTGGGCCCAGTCCCTGTACCGGGGAGACCGCTACAAGTTCGTCACCCGCCTGCACCGCCCCTGACGCGTCGCCCGCGCCGCCTAAGGTGGGACGGGTGAGCATTCTCGTGGTCACCGGGACCGACACCGGGGTGGGAAAGACGGTCGTCACCGCGGCGGTGGCCTCGCTCGCCAGGGAGCGGGGCTCCTCGGTGGCGGTGGTCAAACCCGCGCAGACCGGGGTGTCCGGCGCCGATCCCGGCGACGTGGACGACGTCATCCGGCTGTCCGGGGTACGGACGACCTTCGAGCTGGCCAGATACCCCGCCGCGCTGTCCCCGGCCGCGGCGGCACGCCTGTCCGGCCTGCCGCCGCTCTCCGTCGCGCGGGCGGCGGCCAGGATCGAGGAGCTGGCCTCCTCGCACCGGCTGGTGATCGTCGAGGGGGCGGGCGGGCTGCTCGTCCGCTTCGACGAGGAGGGGGCGACCCTGGCCGACCTGGCCCGCGCGCTCTCGGCACCGGTCCTCCTGGTGGCCAGGGCCGGGCTGGGCACGCTCAACCACACCGCGCTGACGCTGGAGGCGATGGCCCACCGGGGGCTGGAGCCCGCCGGGGTGGTGATCGGCTCCTGGCCGGCCGAGCCCGGCCCCGCCGAGCGGAGCAACGTGGCCGACCTGGAGATGCTGGCCGCGCGCCCGCTGGCGGGCGCCCTCCCCGAGGGAGCCGGTCTGCTGGGGCGCGACGCCTTCGCCCGCGCGGCCCGCGCGGGGCTGGGCCCGGCGCTGGGCGGCGGCTTCGACCCCGCTTCCTTCCGCGCCACCCTTAGGCTTTCCCCGTAGCCGAGCCGCGGCTCTTCTCCACGCTGGAGGTATTGGATGAGCGACATCCTCGAGACAGCCCGGACGCAGGTGCTGGAGGAGGGCCGCGGTCTCGACGCCGCGCAGGCGCTGCGCTGCCTGGAGCTGCCCGACGACCGCCTGGCCGAGCTGCTGGCCCTCGCCCACGAGGTACGGATGAAGTGGTGCGGCCCGGAGGTGGAGGTCGAGGGCATCGTCTCCCTCAAGACCGGCGGCTGCCCGGAGGACTGCCACTTCTGCTCGCAGTCGGGGCAGTTCTCCTCCCCGGTCCGCGCCGTCTGGCTGGACATCCCCTCGCTGGTCGAGGCCGCCAGGGAGACCGCGGCGACGGGAGCCACCGAGTTCTGCATCGTGGCCGCCGTACGAGGTCCCGACCGGCGGCTGATGGACCAGGTCCGCCAAGGAGTGAAGGCGATCCGCGAGGCGGTCGACATCAACGTGGCCTGCTCGCTCGGCATGCTCACCCAGGCCCAGGTCGACGAGCTGGCCGAGATGGGCGTGCACCGCTACAACCACAACCTGGAGACCGCGAGGTCGCACTTCGGGAAGGTCGTCACCACCCACACCTGGGAGGAGCGCTGGGACACCTGCCTGATGGTGCGCGAGGCCGGGATGGAACTGTGCTGCGGCGGCATCGTGGGCATGGGCGAGACCCGGGAGCAGCGGGCCGAGTTCGCCGGCCAGCTCGGCGAGCTGGCGCCCGACGAGGTCCCGCTGAACTTCCTCAACCCGCGTCCCGGCACCCCCTTCGAGTCCTTCCCGCTGCTGGAGGGGCCGGAGGCGCTCCGGACGATCGCCACCTTCAGGCTCGCGCTGCCCCGCACGATCCTGCGCTACGCGGGTGGCCGCGAGCTGACCCTGGGCGACCTGGGCACCCGTGACGGCATGCTCGGCGGCATCAACGCGATCATCGTGGGCAACTACCTGACCACCCTGGGCCGTACGGCCGAGGCCGACCTCGGCCTGCTGGCAGACCTCAAGATGCCCATCAAGGCGCTCTCCGACACCCTCTGAGCCCCGCGCGAAGGCTCCTCGCGAGCGACGCGGGGAGCCCCGCGAACCGGATGTCACCCCGGCGGATCCGCGCTCCGCCCGTACGGCCTCCGAGGGCCCGCCACCAGGCGTTGCACCGCCCATTTCCGGATAGATGCGATATGCGTCAGCGGCATTAGGCGAAGGGAACTGGGCAGGGTGAACAATCCCTGTCCGGCTAAGTGACTGACTGGTAGGTTGCGCGATATGGAGTCTCCCAAGCACGCAGGTGACATCGCGGTCGCCGTCTCCAAGGCATACGGCATCGAGACCATGTTCACCCTGTCCGGCGGGCACGTCTTCCCGCTCTACGACGGCGCGGTCCACGAGGGCATGCCCATCCTGGACGTCCGCCACGAGCAGAGTGCCGTCTTCGCCGCCGAGGCGACCGCGCGGCTGACGCGCAAACCCGGGCTGGCCGTGCTCACCGCGGGCCCCGGCATCACCAACGGCGTCAGCGGGGTGGCCACCGCGCACTTCAACGGGTCCCCCGTCGTGGTCATGGGAGGCCGTGCCCCGCAGTCGCGCTGGGGGTCGGGCGCGCTGCAGGAGATCGACCACCCGCCGCTGTTCGCCCCCATCACCAAGCTGGCCTTCACCGGCTCCGGCGCCGACTCCATCGCGCAGGACGTGGAGATGGCCTTCCGCACGGCCCTCGCCCCGCACCGCGGCCCCGTCTTCCTCGACTTCCACATGGACCACCTCTTCTCGGCGGCGCCCCCGCTCGAGGAGACCCCCGAGACGCTGACCCCGTCGCCGCTGGAGCCCGACCCCGAGGCGCTGGCCGCGATCGCCCAGCTGATCGCCGAGGCCCAGCACCCGGTGCTGGTGCTCGGCTCCGACGTGTGGATGGACCGAGCCGAGGAGGTCGCCAGGAGCTTCGTCGAGGAGTACCGCCTGCCGGTCATCCCCAACGGCCAGGGGCGCGGCATCCTGCCCGCCGGTCACGAGCTGCTGGTCACCCGGGCCAGGGGGATGGCGTTCTCGCAGGCCGACCTGGTGATCGTGGCGGGCGCCCCGATCGACTTCCGCCTCGGCTACGGCTGGTTCGGCGGCAAGGACGGCGCCCCGCTCGCCAAGGTCGTGCACCTGGCCGACGCGCCGTCGCAGCTGACCACGCACATGGATCCCGCGGCCGTCGCCGCCGGAGACCTCTCGCTGCTCTTCTGGAGCCTCGGCGCGGCCTGCGCCAACGCGGGCGTCTCCCCCAAGACCTACGCGCCCTGGGTGGCGCAGCTGTCCGAGGCCGCCTCGGCCGCGATCGCCGCCGACGCCGGGCTGCTGGAGTCGGCGTCCGACCCGATCCACCCGATGCGGATCTACGGCGAGCTGGCCAAGGTCCTCGCCGACGACGCCGTGGTGATCGGCGACGGCGGCGACTTCGTCTCGTACGCGGGCAAGTACGTCGAGCCCCGGCAGCCGGGAAACTGGCTCGACCCGGGCCCGTACGGCTGCCTGGGCACCGGGCTGGGTTACGCCATCGCCGCCAGGATCGCCCGTCCCTCCTCGCAGGTGGTGCTGCTGCTCGGCGACGGCGCGGCCGGCTTCTCGCTGATGGACGTCGACACTCTCGTGCGGCACCGCCTGCCCGTCGTGATGATCTGCGGCAACAACGGCATGTGGGGCCTGGAGAAGCACCCCATGCAGATGCTCTACGGCTACGACGTGGCCGCCGAGCTGCAGCCGCAGTGCCGCTACGACCAGGTGGTCACCGCGCTCGGCGGCGGCGGCGAGCTCGTCACCGACCCGTCGGAGATCGGCCCGGCCCTGCGCCGCGCGTTCGACTCCGGCGTCCCCTACATGGTCAACATCGCCACCGACCCCTCGGTGGCCTACCCCCGGCACACCACGGGCATCTAGGAGAGCGCCACCGGGCTCGCGCACGAGGACCGGAAGGTCCGTCGGCGCGAGCCGGTCGTCACCGCGAGAAGGCTAGGGCTTGCCGGTAGCCGTCGGCGTCGGGGTGGGCGTCGGCGGGCAGTCGACGGTGGCGGCGATGATCTCCACCGGCTTGGACGGGTCCCACAGCGTGCCCCCGTCCGGGCGGGACTCGACCACCTCGGTGCAGTCGCCGGGTTGGACGTCGGCGCTGTAGGTGCGCTTCACCTTGAAACCCGCCTGCTTGAGTGTCGACTCCGCCGCGTCCGGCTTCATGCCGACGGTGCCCGGGACGCTCTTCTTCGGCTTCGGCGTCGGGGTCGCTGTGGGGGTGGGAGTCGGTTTCGGCGTCTTCGTGACCGCCGTCGGGGTGGGAGTCGGCGACTCCTCCTTCTCGGTGACCTCCGGGGTGGGCTGGTTGTTCTGTTGCGGGCGCGTCACTCTCGGACTGGGCGACGGCGACCTGCGGTCCCGCACGGGCTTCGTCGTCTTCTTCGTCTCGCTGACGGTGGGCGTGGCCACCGGATGCAGCATGGGATCGGAACCGGCGGTGTTCTCGGAGGCCGCCATCCCGTTGATCGCCACCGCGACGAGGCCCGCGCACATCACGGCCGCGACCGCCGACGCCGCGACCAGCCCGCTCCTGCGCCGTGGCTTCTGCGCGGCGCGGCGACCTCGGCCCTGCGCGCCCGCCTCGACCGCCCCGGCGCCCACCGTCGGCGCGGTGGAGTGCTGCGCGCCCCCCTGCCAGTTACCGGTCGGAGCCTGGGCACCCTGCCAGTTACCGGTCGGGGCCTGAGCTCCCTGCCAGTTGCCCGTCTGGGCCTGAGCCCCCTGCCAGCCGGTCTGTGAGGTGGCCGATCCCTGGCCCTGCTGCCAGCCGGTCTGCCCGTGCGGGCCTCCCTGGGGGGCCTGCGCCTGCCAGCCGGTCTCCGGCGGCTCGGCCTGCTGCGCGGACGCCGACAGCGTGTCGCCGCCCTCCGCGCCGAAGGCGGCCTGCCTGGCGGCGGCGCTCATGGCCGCGGCGCTGGGGAAGCGCCGGGCCGGATCCTTGGCGAGGGAGCGCTCCACAAGTGCCCTGACCGAGGGCGGAACATCCGGCGGCAGCGGCGGCGGCGCCTCGCGGATGTGCTTGAGCGCGATCGTGACGGGCGTGTCGCCGTCGAACGGGCGATGCCCGGCCAGGCACTCGTACGCCACCACGCCCAGCGCGTAGATGTCGACGGCCGGGGTGACGGGCGCGCCCTCGGCCTGCTCGGGCGCGCAGTAGGCGGCGGTGCCGAGCACCATGCCCGCGTCCGTCAGCCGGCTGGCGGTGTCGGACCTGGCGATGCCGAAGTCGGTGAGCACGAGCGTGCCGTCCGAGCGCACCAGCAGGTTGCCCGGCTTGATGTCCCGGTGGACGATGCCCTGGTCGTGGACCGCCTGCAGTGCCGAGGCCGCCTGGGCGATGAGGTCCATCGCGGCCCCGGGGGCGATGCGTCGCAGCCGCCCGAGCAGGCGGTCGAGCGGCTCGCCGTCGACGAACTTCATCACCAGGTATGCCGTCGCCCCCGCGCCGGGCACCTCGTGAACCCCGTAGTCGTACACGTCGACGACCCCGGGGTGGTTGATCGTCGCCATCGCCCGGGCCTCACCCTGGAAGCGAACCAGGAAGCCCGGATCGTCCGTACGGCCCGGAAGCAGCACCTTCACGGCGACGGTGCGGGCCAGGACGATGTCCTCGCCCTTCCACACCTCGCCCATACCGCCGGCGCCAATGCGGGTGCTTAGGCGATACCGCCCCGCCAGCGTCGTGCCTTGGGCCACCATGACTCCCCCGTAACCCTCTCCACTCCTACCTCAGAGCTCTCCAACAAAGCGGATTCGCGTCGCGGCACCGTCACGGCGCTGTAACGAAACCCTGCATGCCGTATGGCTCACAAACGAGACGCGTGCCGTAGCATCGCACAAAACCCCGCACTTTTGGGCGTACTTGTACACCTTGCAGGCCCCTGTGTCCAAGGCCACCCGGAAGTCACACAGGAAACAGTCAGCCCGGGTGCCACGGTGTCACCCCACGATATCCGGGGCGAACTCCGTAAAACCCTACAAGGCTCTGCAAAGAACAGGTGAGCCAGGGGGAAATCGGGCGGTGTCAGCCGCTCGTGGTGCCGTGCTCGGCGCAGCGCGCGGACCAGCCGCCGGGGGTCACCTGCACCACCATCCGGCGGCGGCAGCGGGAACAGTAACGGGGCGGCTCCATCGCGCGGGCCGACAGGCACCCGGCGTGGTCGGCCTCCCCCTCAGGGCGCCCGCAGTGGTCGCAGTACGAGGTCACGAGACCAGACCCTATGCTGACGCGCATGACGCTCGCTCCCGGTCTGCAGGCCCGGCTTCTCATCATGGTGGAAAAAGAGGACACCGCGGCGAAGGTCGGCAGCGGTGACGTCCCGGTGCTGGCCACCCCCCGCGTGCTGGCCCTCGCCGAGCGGGCCACCGTCCAGGCGGTCGCGGGCGCCCTGGCGCCGGGCGAGACCTCCGTGGGCACCCGGGTCTCCCTGGAGCACCTGGCGGCCAGCCCGGTCGGCACGCACGTCGAGATCGCCGTCGAGCTCACCGAGGTCGACGGGCGCCGCCTGGTCTTCGGCTTCACCGCCCGCGACCGGGAGTCCGTCGTCGCCTCGGGAACGATCGAGCGCGTGATCGTCGACCGCGAGCGCTTCCTCGCGCGGCTCACCCGCGGCGGCACTACCGGATGACGGCGATCAGGTCGCCCTCCTGGATGACGTCGCCCTCGGCGACCTGCAACGTGGCGATCACACCGTCGTCCTCGGACAGGACCGGGATCTCCATCTTCATCGACTCAAGGATGACCAGGGTGTCGCCGTCCTCGACGCGGTCCCCCTCGGCCACCAGGACCTTCCAGACGTTCGCCACCATCTCGGCGCGGATCTCGGCCACCGGAAACTCCCATCGCTGACGTTCTTCAACTGTGCCAGAGAAAGCTGATCACGCCCGCATGTGGGACACCAGTCCCGTGTCGTGGTTTCCGCCGACGGACCCGGACCGCTCCGGCGGCCTGGCGAGGTCTAAAGGCGGTTGATCGGGGCTAGCCTGTCGATCACCCGGGCCATCGCCTCGACGACCGTCGGGTCGTACTCTCCGCCCACCCCGAGCCGGAGGCGTTCGAGGGCGGCACCCGCCCGGTCACGGTCGCTGGAACCGCCGACGAGGTCGTCGTAGGCGTTCGCCGCCTTGATGATGCGGCTGGCCATCGGGGGCGTCTCCGCGCAGGTGTCGCACTGGCGGCGGACGATCTCGGCCACCCGGTCCAGCACCCCGGTCTGCCTGATCACCTCCGCGCCCAGCTCGGCGATGCGCCGCGCCTGCTCGGGGTCGGTGAGGACCGTGGCGCCGCCGGGAATGGGATCGCGCAACGACAGCTGGCCGATGTCGTGCATGAGCGCGGCGTACTCAAGCTCAAGCAGCTCGGGCTCCGCCGTGCCGAGCTCCCGCCCGACCGCCACCGACAGGCGGCTCACCCGGCGGGAGTGGCCGGGCTCGACGTACCCGCCGACCTCGGTGACCCGCGACAGCGCCCGTACGGTCTGCAGGTAGGTGGCCCTGATCCCGGCGTACTTGCGGAAGGCGACCTGGGTGACCAGCAGCGGCGCGGCGAAGACCAGCAGCGCGGTCATGCCCATGCTGTGCGAGGCGAGCGCGAGCAGGATGCCCGAGGCGGCGACGGCGGCCCCCAGCGGCGCGGCCATCCGCAGCTCGTCGCGTACGGCCACCCTGAAGGCGGCGCGCACCTGCTCGGCCCGGAGCACGGCGGCCAGCAGCACGTCGGCCATCACCATGAGCAGGATGAGCAGGGCCATCACACCGAGCGCGGGCCACCAGCCGCTCTCCCCCCCGCTGGCCACCTCGAACAGCGGCCCGGCCAGCGGCCGGTAGGCCAGCGCGAGCAGGGCGCCGGTGAAGAGCCTGCGCGCCATCCCGTCCAGCTGGGGCGGGCGGCCCACCGCGAGGTGCGGCAGCGCCCCCGCCACCATGCCGGCCGACAGCACCGCGACGACCTGCAGCGCCGAGTGCCGCGCGGGCACACCCCCCATGTCCAGCAGGAGCGTGTAGCCGAGCGCGGCCGCCGCGCCGATCGGCGCCACCTCCCTGTTACCGGGCATGGTGAGCCTGGCCAGCTCCCCGATCGCGATCAGCGCGCCGAAGGCGACGGCGATCCGGGGGTCGAGCAGGCCGGTCGCGGCCGTGTGGGCCACCCCCGCCACCGCCAGGAGTCCCGCCGCGCAGATCAGCAGGAGCTGACCCGAGTCGAGCGTCTGGAAAACCCGGTTGGTGCCGGAGCCGTTCATCGCTCGGACACCACCTGGATGGGCACGGTCGGGTCGTCGTGGTCCTTCGCGGTGGTCTCCGTCACGTCGACCGGGGACGTGACGACCGTACGCGGCGGCTCCCAGCCGTCACGGTCGACGGCCTTGACGAACGCGACCACCATCACCGGGTCGAACTGGGTGCCGGCGCCCTTGCGCAGCTCGGTCATCGCCACCTCGCGCGAGCGGGCGTTGCGATAGGAGCGGTCGGAGGTCATCGAGTCGAAGGCGTCGGCCACCGCGATGATCCTGGCGAACTCCGGGATCTCGTCGCCCGCCAGCCCCATCGGGTAGCCCTTGCCGTCCTGCCGCTCGTGGTGGTGCATGATCCCGGCGAACGCCTCGTCCAGGAAGTCGATGCCGCGCACGATCTCCAGCCCGCGCATCGGATGGAGCTGGATGGCCGCGAACTCCTCCTCGCTGAGCGGGCCGTCCTTCTGCAGCACCTTGGTCGGCACGCCAAGCTTGCCCACGTCGTGGAGCATCCCGGCGTAGCGGATCGCGCGCAGCCGCTCGGACCCCATGCCGATCTCCTCGGCGATCATGCCCGCGGCCAGGGAGACACGGGTGCAGTGGCCGCGCGTGTAGTAGTCCTTGGTCTCCACGGCCTGGCAGAGCGCGGCGATCGTCGCGTCGTAGGAGCGCTGTTGCGCGAGGTACTGGCCGAAGGCCCAGCGGGCCACGAAGAGCGGGAGCAGCACGAGCACCGCGGAGATCGAGTTGACCGTGGCCCACAGCCCGGCGATCAGCAGGCCGAAGGTGGCGTAGCCGAAGTAGGAGACCATGAACTGGACCACGCCCCGCAGCGGCACCTGGTCGGCCTGGCCGGTGAGCTTCAGCACGATCGCGATCAGGACGAAGTTGAGGGGCACGAAGACGGCCGCCGCGCCCGCGAACGGCACGATGATGTCGTCGAACCCGGCGATGGTCGGCACCCCGGACCTGCCGCCGAGCCACACGTAGACCCGGCCGGCGACGTAGCCGCAGATGGCGAACTGGGCGCTGTTGAACAGCCGCTTCACCAGCGGCAGGCCCGGCCGCACGCTGAACATGGCCGTCATGCCGACCAGCGCCGCCCCCTCGGCGCCGAGCAGCACCACCGCGGCGAGCACGGCGGAGAAGCTGACCGACACCGCGGCCTGCCGGACGTGCAGCAGGGTGGGCACCGACTCGCACACCAGGAACAGCAGGGCCAGCACCATGAGGTTGGACCAGTCGAGCAGATCCAGCCGGCCGTCCGACACCACGCTGTATCCGAGCAGCGCGAACGCGGCTCCGATGACAAGGATCAGATAGACCTTGGCAAACCACGGCAGTCCACGCAAAGCGGCCACCCTAGGGTTCCTAAAGGGCGCGTGCTCAGGTCCAGGAAATCCCAGGAAAGACCGGGGTGACCGTTTCCTTCAACATGCGCTGCCTCCACGTCGATTTCGCCCCCCAGGTTATCGAAGCGAACCTGATCAGGAGAGCGAGACGGCCAATCGCAAGCAAAGCGTAACCAAGCAATCACCGGCCGCCATCGGCGGGCAGAGCCCCTCCGGCCTCACGGGCTCGCGAGCCTGGTCCTCGCCCAGTCGACGGTGCTCTTCAGGCCCACGGCCAGGTCCGTCTGGGGACGCCAGCCGAGCCCCTCGAACGCGGGGACCGGGTCGACGGCCATCGCCGGGAGGTCGCCCAGGCGGGCGGGGGCCGCGCCCGGCGCGTCGGCGACACCCGCCGCCTCCGCGACCAGGGAGTGCAGCCTCCGGTCGGTGGTCTGGACGCCGGTCCCGAGGTTGAACCGGCCGCCGCCGCCCTCGGTGCCGCAGGCGCGGGCGAGGCCGTCCACCACGTCGTCGACGAAGATGTAGTCGCGGGTCTGGGCACCGTCGCCGTACACCACCGTGGGGGTGCCGTTGAGCAGCGCGTCGGTGAAGATGGCGACCACCCCCGCCTCGCCGTCGGGCGACTGGCGCGGGCCGTAGACGTTGGAGAGCACCAGGGTGGTGTAGTCGATGTCGTACAGCGCCCTGAACGTGGCCAGGTAGGTCTCCGCGCTCAGCTTGGAGGCCGCGTACGGGGAGCGCGGGTCGGTCGCCGCGCCGCCGGGGACCGGGATGACCGCCGGTCTGCCGTACACCGCGACCGAGGAGGCGAAGACGATCTTGCGGGTGCCGCCCCGATGGGCGGCCTGCAGGACCGACGCGGTGCCCTCGACGTTGAGCCGGGCGTCGTGGACCGGGTCGGCGACGCTCTTGCGCACGCTGATCTGCGCGGCGAGGTGGCAGATGACCTCGGGTCTCCACTCGGCTGCCAGGCCGATCAGGGCGGGGTCGCGGATGTCCATCACGTGCAGGCCGAACAGCGGGTTCTTCGCGGCGCGGTCCAGGTTGCCGCGGTCACCGCCCGACATGTCGTCCACGGCCGCGACCTCGTGCCCGTCGGCCAGCAGCCGGTCGACAAGGGTGGATCCGATGAATCCCGCCCCGCCGGTCACGAGTATGCGCATGGTGAACCCCCATCGTCGTATGGCCAAGGCCGTACGAGAGATCCTAGGAGGTCAGCGAGCCAGTTCGGAGCGCACCTGGTCGATACGGCCGAGGACCTTGGCCCTCAGGTCGGCCGAGACCTGCTCGCAGCCGCAGTGCTTGGCGACGAGCTGCTTGACGACCTGCTCCAGGCCGTATTCCTCCAGGCAGGGGTGACACTCGTCCAGGTGCTCGCGGATGTCGGCGCAGTTGCTCTCGTCGAGCTCGCCGTCCAGATAGGTGTAGACCTTGTCCAGGACCTCGCGGCAGTCGGTGTCGTGGTGGTTGCCACAGCTCATACGATCACCCGGCTTCGGGGCGCGGGTTCGTCGTTCCTGTCTCGCTCACTCACTTCGCACCCTCCGCGGGAACCAGGCCACGCTCGCGGGCGTAGTCCTCAAGTTGGGTCCGCAGCTGGCGGCGGCCACGGTGCAGCCGCGACATCACGGTCCCGATGGGGGTCCCCATGATGTCGGCGATCTCCTTGTACGGGAAGCCCTCGACGTCGGCGAGATAGACCGCGATGCGGAATTCCTCCGGAAGCGCGGCCAGCGCCCGCTTCACGTCGGTGTCGGGGAGGTGTTCGAGCGCCTCGATCTCCGCCGACTTGAGCCCGGCCGAGGTGTGCGACTCGGCCCTGGCCAGCTGCCAGTCCTCGATCTCCTCGGCGCCCGACTGCTTGGGCTCCCGCTGCTTCTTGCGGTAACTGTTGATGAAAGTGTTCGTCAGGATCCGGTAAAGCCACGCCTTGAGGTTCGTGCCTTGCTGGAACTGGTGGAAGGACGCGAAGGCCTTCGCGAAGGTCTCCTGAAGAAGGTCCTCGGCGTCCGCGGGGTTCCGGGTCATCCGAAGCGCGGCGGAGTAGAGCTGGTCGAGATAGGGCATGACATCCCGCTCGAACCGTGTGCTCCGCTGCTCCAGAGTCTCCTCGTCTGTCGCAGGGACCGGACCCACCCCCTTAAGATCGCCGGAGTCCTGCTGACGCGGGACACCGTACTGAGCGGAGAATACCCGCTCATCGGGAACAGGCCGATCACCGGGGCGGGTGACGGGTTCGATCAAGGCGAGCATCTGCTTGCCAACCTCCGAAAGGATCGTGCGTTGTCCGCTTGCAACACGCCCGCACCGCCATCTGTTCCCGCAAGATAGAAGGTGACGAACGACCCGGTACGGGGAAAAAGAAGGTACGTACCGGTAGGTAGTTGAAAGACCACCGGATCCTCCCGACGCCAGGAGCTGCTTGTGCTGCCCATCCCGGCCGAAGAGCTGAACGGCTCAGGTGCGCTCGGGCCGTACTGGACCTTTTACCACGCGGTCGTGGCCGAGCAACTGGGCCGATGGCTGCCGGAAAACCCGTCCACCGTCCTCGACATGTCCTGTGGTGACGGCCGCTGGGCCGTCCAGGCGGCGAAGGCGGGACACCGGGTGGTCGAGGTGGTCGACTTCCGCAGGCCCGTGGACGGTCAGCCGCCGCACGACATCTCCAAGGTCAGCCAGGTACGCGCCGACGACCTGCGCTTCCTGCCCGACTGCAGCGTGGACGCCGTGCTCGCCGAGGAGCGCGCGATGTCGGTGGAGCTCATGGCCGAGTCCGCGATCGGCGACGTCGCCCGGGTCCTGCGCCCCGGCGGCCGGGCCCTGGTCTGCGTCGACTCCCTGGTGCTGGGGATGGCGATCCTCGCCGAGCAGAACTACTGGGCCCACCTGCGCCAGACCGGCGAGGTCATGCTCGTGCCCTGGCCCGACGGCAGCATCACCCGGTGCTTCAGCAGCGCCCAGCTCCGCGAGCTGCTCACCGACGCCGGGCTGGAGGTCGAGTGGGTACGGCCCCGTACGGTGCTGTCCCCCTCGACGGTCGACCACGTGCTCGCCTCCGACTCCCGGGCGCTCGCCTGGCTGGTCAACACCGAGCTGGACACCCATCCGGACGACGACGACACGGTGGGCATCCACCTGGTGGCCAGCGCCCGGCGCCCTTCCTGACCCCGGGCCGGGACTGGGGGGTCCCGGGGGCGGGGGTCAGCGCCGGCGCTCGCGCCTGGACTGGCACCGCAGGCAGCGGGCGGCCTCGGGCCGCGCCTCCAGCCTGCCCTCAGGGACCGGCGCGCCGCAGTCCGCGCAGAGGCCGTAGTTTCCCTCGTCCATCCGCTTGAGCGCCTCCAGCACCGAGCGGCGGTGCCGGGTGGCCACGTCCAGCAGGGCCCGGTTGCGGTCGGAGTCGGTCAGGTCGGAGCCGCCGTCCGCCGGGGAGCGGTCCCGTTCCCGTACGGCGGGGGAATCCCCGCGGAGCACTCCGATGGACCGGTCGAGTTCGGCGAGCATGCTCTTCAGGCGCTCGCGCGCGGTCGCGACATCCACGAATCCGCACCTCCGGGAAGCGGGGGCGGCCTGCGAGGGGACCCCCGACTCTCCCGTCAGGCGCAAGGGGGTGGCTCTGTGACGGCGACCTCGCGACCTCGTCACCTCGTCACGAGGCACCGCTTTCCCACCGGATGCCCACTTGGCGGAAGTTTTACACCGGATCACCCGGCGTTTTCGAAAGAGCGCCCGGCGCGCTCGGAGGAGCGTCCCGCTTTTCCCGAAAAGTCCTGCTTTTTCGAAAAGCGTCCGCCCTCGCTCAGGTTTCCTTCAGCGGCTCGACGAGCTCCGGGCTGTTGTTCCGTACCGAGTTGACGGCGGTGGAGACCGGGTGGATCTCCAGCCCGGTGGAGCCCGCCGGGATCAAAAACCCCTTCGCGTCGGGCG
The DNA here is from genome assembly GCF_055690525.1 of Streptosporangium sp. H13245. NCBI lineage: Bacteria > Bacillati > Actinomycetota > Actinomycetes > Streptosporangiales > Streptosporangiaceae > Streptosporangium > Streptosporangium sp. H13245. The sequence continues at coordinate 24,967 of NZ_JBSZKT010000054.1, forward strand.
TCCCGGGGTCGAGCCACTCGCCCCAGCGGTCGCGCTCGATGATCATCGGCATCCGGTCGTGGACCCTGCCCGCCTCGTCCACGGCGTCGGTCGTGATGATGGTGCAGGTCACCAGCCACGAGAGCGGGTCGTCCTCGTCCCGGCCCCGGTCCCGCCAGAACTCGTACAGGCCCGCCATGGCCATCACGCCGCCGTCAGCGGGGTGGACGAAGTAGGGCTGCTTCTTCGGCTTCCCCTTGGCGTCCTTCTCGTCCAGCACGGCCCACTCGTAGTAACCGTCGGCGGGGACCAGGCACCTGCGCGCCGCGAACGCCTTGCGGTAGGCGGGCTTCTCCGCCACCGTCTCCACCCGCGCGTTGATCATCTTGGAGCCGATGGACGGGTCCTTCGCCCATGCGGGGACCAGTCCCCAGCGGACCACGCGGAGCTGCCGGACCGGCGGGCCGTCCGGCTCGGACTTCGGCACCCGGCTCATCACCGCGTACACCGGTTTGGTGGGCGCGACGTTGTAGTCGGGCCCGAGCTCCTCGTCGGACGCTCCGTCGAGCTCGACCTGGAACTCCTCCAGCAACTCCTGCTTGCCCCGCGCAGACGCGTATCTCCCGCACATACCTCCACTTTGCCACGCCACGACACGCCGGGGGCGCCCACCCCGTTCTCCGATCTTGGCGCGCCGGGCATGGACGGGCGGCGCGGGGCGGGCACCGGTAGGCTTTTGCCCATGTCCGCTCCGCTGTGGCCCGCGCCGACCGCGACCGATCCCGTCCGCGCGACCGTCCCCCTGCCCGGGTCGAAGTCCGTGACCAACCGCGCGCTGCTGCTCGCCGCGCTGGCCGACGGACCCGGCACGGTACGCCTGGCGCTGCGCAGCCGCGACGCCGACCTGATGGCGGACGCGCTGCGGACGCTGGGCGCGACGATGGTCCCCTCCAACGAGAGCGCCTCCAGCGTCGACTGGGCGATCACTCCCGGCCCCGTCACCGGCGGGGCCCGCGTCGACGTGGGGCTGGCGGGCACGGTCATGCGCTTCGTGCCGCCGATGGCGGCGCTGGCCGAGGGCGAGGTCCTCTTCGACGGCGACCCGCACGCCCGCAAGCGCCCGATGGGCCCGATCCTGCGCGCGCTGCGCGCCCTCGGCGCCGAAGTGACGGGCGACGCGCTCCCGTTCACGGTGCGGGGGCCGCTGACCGGCGGCGAGGTCAGGCTCGACGCGTCCGGCTCCTCGCAGTTCCTCTCCGGCCTGCTGCTGGCGGGGGCGCGCTTCGAGAAGGGCGTGACGGTACGCCACGAGGGCCCGCCGATCCCCTCGCAGCCGCACATCCGGATGACCGTCCAGATGCTCCGCGAGTTCGGTGTCGCGGTGGACGACTCCGAGCCCGACGTCTGGCGGGTCGAGCCCGGCCCCATCGGGGCGCGGGACTTCATCGTGGAGCCCGACCTGTCCAACGCGGCGCCCTTCCTGTGCGCCGCCATGGTCACCGGCGGCACGGTCACCGTCCCCGACTGGCCCGCGCGGACGACCCAGCCGGGCGACCAGCTCCGTACGCTGCTGGCCGGTATGGGCGCCTCGGTGGAGCACACGCCCGAGGGGCTCGCGGTCACCGGCACCGGGCGGATCACCGGCATCGAGGCGGACCTGCGCGACGTCGCCGAGCTGACCCCGACGATCGCCGCGCTGGCCGCCCTCGCGAGCTCGCCCAGCAGGATCGGCGGTGTCGCCCACATCCGCGGGCACGAGACCGACCGGCTCGCCGCCCTGGTCGCCGAGATCAACGGCCTCGGCGGCGACGCGAACGAGACCGAGGACGGCCTGGAGATCAGGCCCCGCCCGCTCACCGGCGGGGTGTTCCACTCCTACGCCGACCACCGGATGGCCACCGCCGGAGCGGTGATCGGGCTGGCCGTGCCCGGCGTCGAGGTGGAAGACATCGCCACCACGGGTAAGACCCTCCCCGAGTTCGCCTCCATGTGGGCGGACATGCTGCGCGGCGCGCGGTGAGGGGCGACCGGTCGGCAGGCACCGCGGCCCTCCTCGGAGGCACACCGGGCCGGACAAGGCGGAGAAACTGAGAAAGCGCGAGTACGACGAGGACGACGTCAGGATCAGGCCGGGAAAGGGGTCCCGGCCCCGGACCCGGATCCGCCCTGCCCACGAGGACGCGATCCCGGCGTTCGTGGTCGCCGTCGACCGCGGGCGCTACACGTGCCTGGTCGAGTCGGCGGGCGAGAAGGGCCGCCGCCGCAAGAAGGACCACGCGGAGGGCGCCGCGATGAGCGGCAGGGTCGTGGTCGCGATGAAGGCGCGCGAGCTGGGCCGCAAGGGCATCGTGGTCGGCGACCGGGTGGCCCTGGTGGGCGACGTCTCCGGCCTGGCCGACACGCTGGCCCGCGTCGTACGGGTGGAGCCCCGCACCTCCATGCTCCGCCGCTCCGCGGACGACACCGACAACACCGACGGCATCGAGCGTCCCGTGGTCGCCAACGCCGACCAGCTCGTCATCGTGACGGCCCTGGCCGATCCGCCGCCCCGGCCCCGCATGATCGACCGGATGCTGGTCGCGGCCTTCGACGCCGACATCGACCCGATGCTCTGCCTCACCAAGTCCGACCTCGCCTCGCCCGACGAGCTCGTCTCGCTGTACGACCCCCTCGGGGTCCCGTACGTGGTGGTCCAGAAGGGCGGCGGCCTGGAAGAGGTTCGCGAGCGCCTGAAGGGCCGGATCAGCGTGCTCGTCGGCCATTCGGGGGTGGGCAAGTCGACGCTGGTCAACGCCCTGGTACCGGACGCCAACCGGGCCGTCTCCCACGTGAACGCGGTGACGGGGCGGGGCCGTCACACCTCCACCTCGGCCGTCGCCCTGGAGCTGCCGGAGGGCGGCTGGATCATCGACACCCCGGGGGTGCGCAGCTTCGGGCTGGCCCACGTCTCGGTGGAGACGGTCCTGGCGGGCTTCCCCGACCTGATCGAGGGCACCGTCCAGTGCCCGAAGGGCTGCACCCACCTGTCCGACGAGTGCGCCCTGGACGCCTGGGTGGCGGCCGGGCACGCCGACCCGACCCGGCTGACCTCCCTGCGCCGCCTGCTCGCCAGCCGCGAAGGCGCCTCCGACGACGACCAGCCGTAAGGACGCGCCGGACCGGGAACCGGGGGCGAGGTGGAGAGGCGGAGAGCGGTCGGCACCAGGGTCGGCGGTTCCAAAGCGTCAGCCGTTCAACCGGAAGGCCCAGGCGACGGTCATCTCGGACACGAGGGTGCCGTCGGCGGTCCTGATCTCGACGGCGACGTCGAACTCGGGGCGCTCCCCCGCGTCCAGCGTGGCTACGACCTCCTCGCGGGACGCCTGGAGGCGGGCCTCCGCGACGACCTCGCCCTTCGCGAGCTTGAGGTAGCGGATCGCCGCGCTCTTGGCCAGCGGGGTGGCCCGTGACAGCTGGTCGCCGAAGGTGGAGAGCATGGCGGCGCCGGAGGCCGTCTCGGCGATGCTGAACAGGACCCCGGCGTGCGGTCCCCCCACGTGGTTGTGCAAATCGGCCCGGTCGGCCATGCGGGCGACGGCGAAGCCCGGTTCCACCTTGTCGAACGAGATGCCCAGCGTCCTGGCGAACGGGACGCTCTGCAGCATGAAGTCACCCACGTCAAAGGTCATACCGGAATGCTACTCGTGAGTAACACTGATGCCAACGGATGTTTCACGCGGTATCCCGGCCTGGTGGGACGCGACACGATTGTTCCGCTTGCTCCCTGATCTCCGCCATTCGGCCGCCGACGCGATAGCGTTGCCCCCCGTGACGGGTTACAACGACGATCTTCGCCTCGCGCACGTCATGGCCGACGCCGCCGACGATCTGACCATGCGCCGGTTCAAGTCCATGGACCTGCGGGTGGAGACCAAACCCGACCTCACACCGGTGAGCGACGCCGACCAGGCCGCGGAGGAGGCGATCCGCGCCGCTCTCGGCCGGGCCCGGCCGCGCGACGCCGTCATCGGCGAGGAGTTCGGCGCGAGCGGCCACGGCGAGCGCTCGTGGATCATCGACCCGATCGACGGCACCAAGAACTACGTGCGCGGAGTGCCCGTCTGGGCCACGCTCATCGCCCTGATGGACCAGGGCCGCGTCGTCGTCGGCCTGGTCTCCGCCCCCGCGCTCGGCCGCCGCTGGTGGGCCGCCCGTGACAGCGGCGCCTGGAGTGGCAGGAGCCTCACCAAGGCCACGCGGTGCCGGGTCTCCTCCGTCACCGACCTGGGGGACGCCTCGTTCTCCTACTCCAGCATCGGCGGCTGGGAGGAGGCCGGGAAGCTCGACGCGTTCCTCGACCTGAACCGTTCCGTCTGGCGCAGTCGTGCCTACGGTGACTTCTGGTCGCACATGCTGGTCGCCGAGGGCGCGGTCGACGTGTCGGCGGAGCCCGAGCTCTCCCCCTGGGACATCGCGGCGCTGACCGTGATCGTCGAGGAGGCGGGCGGCATCTGGACCGACCTGTCGGGCGTTCCCGACGTCGACGGCGGCAGCCTGCTGTGCAGCAACGGCCCCCTGCACGGCGAGGTCCTCAAACGCCTCGGCGGCGGGCCGCTCACCCTCCCGGCCTGACGCTCGCCACCCTTCCCGTACGAGCCGTCCGCCCCCGTTCGCACAGAAACCCCACAGCGCTGGCAAACCCGGACTGTTCCCGTACGCCCATCCAGCCCATCCGGCCAATCCAGCCCATCCCGGCACCGCGCGGCTGGAGGCGATCCCGCGCGGTTTCGCTTCGCGCCGCGCCGTAGATTCCGGCCGCGTTACCTTCCGCAGGATGTCGGGAAGATGAACAGATCGGCAAGTCCGCGAGGACGGCGGCCGGAAACGGGAACGTTCCGGCGGTGAGGCTCCCCCGCCGGGCCACGCCCGGACCAGGGAACCTCCAAGGCCACGCCCACCGGGCCTACAGGACCGGAAACCGAGATCAAACTTCCGTCGACGTCCCGGTATTCACATCCACGGGCCTACCTCTTCCGGCCCCGGTCATGGCTCGTTTCACTTCCGTTCACTTTGCCCCACTTTCATCGAAGACATCGAGAACGGATCTCACTACGGAGAAGGAACATACCGTGACCAGTGGACAGCGCCGCCTCAGCGCGGTGGCGACGGCCGCGCTCGTCGTATCGCTCGCGGCCGCTTGTGGTGGCGACGCCAAGCCCAACAGTGACGGCAGCACCACCGCCGCCACCGCCCCCTCCTCCTCGACCGAGGCGGGTGCCGGCGCGGCCCTGAGCGGCGAGATCAAGATCGACGGTTCCAGCACCGTGGCCCCCCTCACCCAGGCGGCCTCCGAGCTCTTCGGCGAGGAGCAGCCGCAGGTGAAGGTGCCGGTCGGCACCTCGGGCACCGGCGGCGGCTTCGAGAAGTTCTGCGCCGGCGAGACGGACATCTCCAACGCCTCCCGCGCGATCAAGGACGAGGAGAAGGCCGCCTGCGACGCGAAGGGCATCAAGTTCACCGAGCTCACGGTGGCCGTCGACGCGCTGACCGTCGTGGTTCCCAAGGAGAACGACTGGGCCACCTGCCTCACCACCGACCAGCTCAAGAAGATGTGGGAGCCGGCGGCCGAGGGCAAGGTCAAGACCTGGAAGGACGTCGACGCCAAGTTCCCGGCCGAGGAGCTCAAGCTCTACGGCCCCGGCACCGACTCCGGCACCTTCGACTACTTCACCGGTGAGATCAACGGTGAGGAAGGCGCCAGCCGCAAGGACTACAGCCCGAGCGAGAACGACAACGACATCGTCACCGGTGTCGAGGGCGCCAAGGGCGGCCTGGGCTACTTCGGCTTCACCTACTTCGAGGAGAACGCCGACAAGCTGAAGGCTCTGGAGATCGACTCGGGCAGCGGCTGCGTGGCCCCGAGCGTCGAGGCTGCCCAGGGTGGCAAGTACACCCCGCTCGCCCGCCCGCTGTTCATCTACCCCTCCACCACCGCGGTGAAGCGGCCCGAGGTCGCGGCCTTCCTCGACTACTACTCGGCCAACATCAACGCGATCGCCAAGGACGCGAAGTTCATCCCGCTCAACCCCGAGCAGGAGGCCAAGCTCAAGGCTGACATCACCACGCTGAAGAGCGCTGGCTGATGTCGGCTCAGCACCGCACGACCGTTCCAGGGACCCAGGGGTCCCTGGCGCGGTCGCGCCCGCGTTACGGCGAGTTCGTCATCAAGGCCATTCTCCTGGCCGCGGCGCTGGTGTCGGTGGCGACCACGATCGGCATCGTCATCGCGCTGCTCGAACCGACCGTCGAGTTCTTCGGCACGGTGAGCGTCGGGGAGTTCTTCGGCTCCACCAACTGGGGTCCGCTGTTCAACCCGCCGGCGTTCGGCGTGTGGCCGCTCATCGTCGCCACCGTGGAGATCACCCTGATCGCCGTCGTGGTCGCCGTGCCGCTCGGCCTGGCCGCCGCGATCTACCTGTCGGAGTACGCCTCCCACCGGACCCGCAAGATCTTCAAGCCGGTGCTTGAGGTCCTCGCGGGCGTTCCCACGGTGGTCTTCGGCTTCTTCGCCCTCACCTTCGTCACCCCGGTGCTGAGGGACGTCTTCCCCTTCCTGGACCTGGACGGCAAGAACGCGCTCGCCGCCGGTCTCCTGGTCGGCGTGATGATCATCCCGATCGTCGCGTCGCTGTCGGAGGACTCGATGGCCGCGGTGCCCAACGGCCTGCGCGAGGGCTCGTACGCCCTCGGTGCCTCCAAGATGCTCACCTCGGTGCGCGTCGTCGTCCCCGCCGCGTTCTCCGGCATCGTCGCCGCCATCATCCTGGCGGTCTCCCGGGCCGCGGGCGAGACGATGATCGTCGCGATCGCGGGCGGCTTCAAGTCCGTCTTCACGCTCTACCCGGGCAACGAGATGGCCACGATGGCGGCCTTCATCGCCCAGGCCGGCTCCGGCGACGCCTCGGTCGGCTCGATCGCCTACAAGACCATCTTCGCGGTGGGGTCCCTGCTCTTCGTGATCACCTTCGCGATGAACTACCTCAGCGCCCGCATGGTCCAGAAGTATCGCGAGGTCTACGACTGATGGCCATCCTCTCCACCCCCCGCTCGGCCGTGCAACTGGCCAGCAAGGGGCGCCCCCTGAAGGAACACCTCTTCCGCATCGCGCTGCTGGCCAGCCTCGCGATCGCCCTCCTGTTCCTGGCCATGCTGCTGGTCTACGTCGTCGAGGAGGGCTGGCCGCGGCTCAACTCGATGCTGTGGGAGAACCAGCCGTCGATCCGCCGCCCGGAGACGTCCGGCATCCAGTCGGGCATCTTCGGCACCCTGTGGATCATCGGGCTGACCGCGATCATGGCCCTGCCCACCGGCATCCTCGCGGCGATCTACCTTGAGGAGTACGCCGACAGGACCAAGTGGTACAACAAGCTGATCGAGCTGAACATCTCCAACCTGGCGGCCGTTCCCTCGATCGTCTACGGCATCCTCGGCCTGGGCATCATCGCCCGCTGGCTGCAGTTCGGCTTCACCGTCATGACCGGCGCGGTCACCATCTCGCTGCTCGTGCTGCCCATCGTGATCATCTCCGCCCGCGAGGCCATCCGCGCGGTGCCGCCGTCGATCCGCGAGGGCTCGCTGGCGCTGGGCGCGACCCAGTGGCAGACCATCTACCGCCAGGTGCTCCCGGCGTCGATCCCGGGCATCGCGACGGGCTCGATCCTCGCCCTCTCCCGCGCGATCGGCGAGGCCGCCCCGTTCCTGATGCTCGGTGCCGCGACGCTGGTCCGGTTCAACCCCGAGGGCGTCTGGAGCAGCTTCACCGTCCTGCCACTGCAGATCTACAGCTTCATCAGCCGCCCCCAGGAGGAGTTCGCCGTCCTCGCAGCGGCTGCGATCGTGATCCTGCTGGCGATCCTGCTCCTGATGAACTCCGTCGCCATCTGGCTCCGTAACCGCTACCAGAAGCGCTGGTGAGGTAAGAAATGTCCGAGATTGGAATTTCCGTGCCGAACGTGAACGTGCGCGGCCCCGAAGTCCCCCGCACCATCGAAGCCCTCGACCCGGTCTTCACCGTCTCCAACCTCAGCGTCTTCTACGGCGACTACGAGGCGGTGCGCGGGGTCAACCTGACCATCGGCAACCGCGAGATCACGGCCATGATCGGCCCGTCCGGCTGTGGCAAGAGCACCGTGCTCCGCTGCTTCAACCGGATGAACGACCTGATCCCCGGTGCCCGCGCGGCCGGCGAGATCCTGTACCACGACGAGAACCTCTACGGCGACCACGTGGACCCGATCGAGGTCCGCCGCCGGATCGGCATGGTCTTCCAGAAGCCGAACCCCTTCCCCAAGTCGATCTACGACAACATCGCCTACGGTCCCCGGGTCAACGGGATCAAGGGCAACATGGACGAGATCGTCGAGGAGGCGCTGACCAAGGCGGCGCTCTGGGACGAGGTCAAGGACAAGATCAAGCAGAACGCGCTCTCCCTGTCCGGCGGACAGCAGCAGCGTCTGTGCATCGCGCGGGCGATCGCGGTGAAGCCCGACGTCATCCTGATGGACGAGCCCTGCTCGGCCCTGGACCCGATCGCGACCACCAAGATCGAAGACCTGATGCAGGAGCTGACGCGCGACTACACGATCGTCATCGTCACCCACAACATGCAGCAGGCCGCCCGCGTCTCGGACCGTACGGCCTTCTTCACGGCCGAGGTCGACGAGGCCGGTGTGCGGCACGGCCGCCTGGTGGAGTTCGACGAGACCAGCCGCATCTTCACCAACCCCAGCGACAAGCGGACCGAGGATTACATCACCGGCCGCTTCGGCTAACCCATATTGGAGGATCCGGGTGATCCAGCCGCAGACGGCACCAGAGGTGGACGGGGACACACGGACGGCGCCCATGCTGCTGGTCGCCGATCCGGAGGTGGCCATGGTCCATGACCTGGCCGCGGCCCTGGAACGCGAGGGAGTACAGGTCATGGGCGTCACCGACGGCGCCCAGGCCCTGTTGCAGGCCGGGGCGCTCCGCCCCGATGTCGTGCTTGTCAGCGCCTCGCTGCCGGTCATCGGGGCGGTGGAGTTCGTCCGCGCGGTACGGCTGACGCGGGCGATCCCCGTCCTGCTGGGCGTGGGTGAGGGTCACGCCCAGCAGGCCGTCCAGGCGCTGACGGCCGGAGCCACCGCGTGCGTGGCCCGGCCCTACCGGGTGCCCGAGTTGCTGCCCCTGATCCACGCCGCGTTCACCGGCGAGGCCGGGGCCCGCAGGGCGCTCGTGGTCGGCAGGGTGGAGCTCGACGTCAACGCCTATCAGGTCAGGGTCGACGGCAGGGTGATCCACCTGCCGCTGCGTGAGTTCGAGCTGCTGCACTACCTGATGCGCAACGCGCACCGCACGGTGACGCGGGAGCAGATCATGCGGCACGTCTGGAACTCCACCGACACGACCTCGACCAACACCATCGCGGTGCACGTCAAGCGCCTCCGTGCCCGCCTGGGCGATACCGACGACCAGCTGATCCAGACCGTACGAGGTGTGGGATACCGGCTGGTCGACAGAACGGCGTAGGACGCACCCCCCGCGGGTCACGGTTCCGCGAGCCCACCGGACCCCCGGCTCGCGGGCCGCCGCTCAGTTCCCGGCCGCCTCGCAGCCGCGCGCGCCCCTGAAGGCGGCCATGAGACGCTCGGTCACGCCCTCGATCCTGGCGATGCCCGTCTCCATGCTCGGGCTGTCCTCGGTGAGTACGGCGACCGCGTAGTCGTGCCCGTGCCCGCGGATCAGCCCGGCGCTGGCGACCGCCCAGCGCCCGTTCGCCGCGTGCCGTAGCCAGCCGTTCTTCAGCGACACCTGGTCGCTCCCGCACGCTCCCGCGCTGATCCCCCACTTCTGCTCGGGGGTCACCCTCTCCATCAGCCCGAGCACCTTGCGGCGTTCCGGGGGTGCCAGCGGGCTCTTACCGGTGGCCAGCGCCCTGACCAGCCGGATCTGGTCCTCCGCGGTGGTCTGCGCGACGCCCCAGCAGTACTGGTCCGCGCACCGCCCGCCGGGGGTGTAGGTGCGCTTGAGACCGAACCTGCGGTTCGCACTGGCCAGGCCGGGCCTCAGCCCGATCCGCTCGTACAGCCGGTCGGCCGCCTCGTTGTCACTGAAGCGGATCATGTTCCTCGCGTCGGACCTGGCCTGCTCACCGAGCCTGTGCCAGCGCGTCCCGAGCAGCAGGGCCGTCAGGATGCTCACCTTGGAGGTGTTGGCCGACGGCAGCTGCAGGGCGTGATGGTAGTGGTAGCGCCGCCCGGTGCCCAGGTCGCTCACCGAGGCGGACGTCCTGCCGCCGTACCCGGCGAGAAACACGTCGAGGCTGCGGCTGAGCTCCTTGGGAAGGATCCTCGGCGAGCGGGCGGCCCGTACGCTCCCGGAGGAGCGGGGTGCCCCGGCGCCGGGGAAGACGGGCGCCGGGACCTCGGCCAGGAACGGCGCGGCAGGCGGGGTGCCGGACCCCGGAACGACCGGTGTCACCCGCTGCGCGGGGGACGGCGTCGGCATGCTCACCGGTGTCAGGCCCCCACACGTGCCGCAGGCGGTGGCCTGCGCGGCGACCAGCAGGAGAGCGGCCACGACCGCCCGGTTCCTTGCTCCCATCATCCACCCCAACCGTCTCCCCCATTACGTGACGATCGGGATATATCCCACTACACGTAACAATAAGACGATCAAGCGAAATCTAGTCTCAAAGAGGGCGTGCGCTATAGAACATCCCGCCGAACCGATGCCCGCTCTTAGCGAACGTCCGCGATTAGCCGGGCGATGACCTCGTCGTCGCAGGTCGCCCAGAAGTCCCCGACGACGTCCTCAAGGTGCTCCAGCGACTCCGCCCGGAAGAGCACATCCTGATATTTCGTGATGTCGTAGTGCGTGGTGCCCATACCGGCGATGTCCAGCGGACGGATGTCCATCCCCCGGAACTCCTCGATCTCCCCGTACGAGGACAGGATGCCCGCCCCGTACGCCCGCAGCTCACCCTGGTCCGTCATCACGCCGAACTCCATCGTGAACCAGAAGACCTTCGAGATGAACTCCAGCGCCTCCTTGCCCTCGACCCGCCGGGCCGCCGCCCCCGCCAGGCGGTAGAGCCGCGAGTAGCGGTCGGAGGCCAGCGCGTTGGCGTGCCCGATCACCTCGTGGATCACGTCGGGCTCCGGCGTGTACAGCGGCGTGGAGTGGTGCCGGATGTACTGCGTGGAGTGGAAGAGCCCGTCCGCCAGGACACCGTAGAAGTCCCTGAGCGGCACCAGCCCGGCGGCCGGGACGTAGCGGAACCCGGTCAGCGGCTCCAGCAGTTCGCTGACCTCCTGGAGCTGCGGGATGCGCTCGGCGGGCAGCCCGAGCCTCTCGGTCGCGCGCAGGTACTCGGCGGTCGCGTACCCACGGTGTTTCAGGCCCAGCTCCCGGCTGACCAGGGCCCACACCTCGTGCTCCTCGCCGGTGTACTCGGCCGTCGGGATCGGCGTGCCGGGCACGTACCCCACGGCGAGCGCGGCGATCGCGTTGCGGCGCGCACGGTAGACCGGGTCGGCGAAACCGGGATGACCGGCGCCGAGCTCGACCTCGATCGAGCCGTCGTCACGGGTCGCCACCGGTGCGAAGTACTGTGCTTCCTCGAACATAGATGAAATGACAGCAATATCCGGAAACGTTGGCAAGAGCAGCCAGTTGTACTGGACGATCCGCACAGAAACGTATGGTCATACCTCGTCTATGCTGGTCGAATCGCCCAATCTGACGGGACCCGGGGAGATGTCGATCGACGAGCTGGACGGCCGCCTTCTGGTCACCATGCGCGCCAACCCGCGTGTCGGCCTGACCGAGCTGTCCCGCCTGCTCGGCGTGGCCCGCGGCACCGTGCAGGCCCGCGTCGAGAAGCTGATCGCCCGCGGCGTCATCGCCGACTTCGGTCCCACCGTCACCCCCGAGGGCGCCGGATACCCGATCCTCGCGTTCGTCTCGCTGCAGATCGCCCAGGGCCGCCTGGACGAGGCCGTACGGGCCCTGGAGTCCCTTCCCGAGATCCTGGAGGTGTACGGCACCAGCGGCCAGGCCGACCTGCTCTGCCGCGTGGTCGCCCGCAGCACCCCCGACCTGCAGGAGATCATCGCCCGCATCCTGGCCTCCCCCGCGGTCCAGCGGACGGACACCACGATCGCCCTCTCCATCCAGATCCCCTACCGGATCGAGCCCCTGCTCCGCGCCGCCTCCCGCGCCTGACCCCCCGTTCCCCTCGGCGAGGCGCCGGGCTGGCCGACGAGACGGGTCACCGGCGGCTCCCAGACGTCCGGAGACCGGCGAAGACGATGGCCAGCGTACGACGACGCAGGTCGTCGTCCCAGCCGGCGTGAAGGGCCCCCTGGCAGATGCCGGTAAGCAGGGCGATCACCTCGTCGAGACGGACGTCGCCCCGGACCGTACCGGCCTCCTGAGAGCGGGCGAGGAGCGTCCCGATCCCGTCACGCAGCATCCGCACCGAGCCCGCGACCTGGAGATCGACCCCCGTCTCGGCCAGAAGACCGACGACGGTCCTCTTCCGCGCCGCCTGCTCGACCATGCGGGTGACGAAGGTGAACAACGCCTCCCCGGGAGCGTCATCGGCGGCGAGCTCGGCCATCTCCCCGTCCAACCTGCCCAGCAGGCCCTTCATGATGGCCTGCAACAGGGCCTGCTTGGTCGGGAAGTGCTTGAAGACCGTGCCGATGGCCACCCCCGCACGGGCGGCGACCTCCTCGGTCGACGCCGAAGAGCCCTTCTCGGCGAAGACGGCCTCCGCCGCGGCGAGGATGCGCTCCCGGTTGCGCTGGGCGTCCGCACGCAACGGTCTGACGCCGCCGGGATCGCCCGTCCCACCCGATGAAGCATTCGTGGGGGTCATCGCCGACCTTCCCTGTCCCTGTTGCCACTGTTGTCGCTGCCACTGTCGTCCCTGCCCGCGCCCGCGAAGCTGTGCGAAGTATCCCGTGGTGTGCCGCGCCTTCACACACGGGATTCCCGGATGCGGGTACGGCATTGACAAAGTGAGTCTCCATTCATGATTATAAAGATGAGTTTCCACTCACCTTAGCGTCCGTCACAAAGGGGATCCACCATGGCCGAATCCACCCTCGCCCCCGGCCCCCGCGAGATCTTCGAGCGCGTACGGCGACACTGGCTTGAGAACCTCGGCGGCTTCGGAAGCGAGCTGGCCGAAGACGTCATCATCGAAATCCCCTTCGCACCACCGGGCAGGACCAAGCGGCACGAGGGCAAGGAGGCGTTCCTGCTCTTCTCCGGTCCCGAACAGGCCGCCTTCGCCCGGCAGTTCGCCCTGGACGAGGTCCGCGACGTGGTTGTTCACGAGACCACCGACCCCGAGGTCATCGTCGTCGAGTACGAGCTCGCCGGAAGGGTCCTCGCCACCGGCCACCGGGCCTCCTCCCCTTTCATCGGGGTTCTCCGGGTGCGGGACGGGAAGATCGTCAACTGGCGGGAATACCAGAACACCCTGGCCATGATCGAAATCATGGGACAGCCGGGCCGGACCTGACGACGCCTCAGAAGAGCTGCCCGGAAGCCCGGGACGGAAAGGTCGTCGGAGCGAAAAGGCCCAGAAGATCCAGAGGATTCGGAGCGGAAAGCCTCCGAAACACAAAAAGGGCCCCCGCCCGCGGCGGAAGCCCTCGTTCACATAAAACCCCGCCGGTCCTCCGGGGGCCCGGAAGGCCCAGGACGCGTGGGAGTAGTACTGGTGAAAGCACGAAGGGCCCCACCAAAACTGGTGGGGCCCTTCGTGAAAGATTGTCCGGCGGTGACCTACTCTCCCACACCGTCCCCGGTGCA
>NZ_JBSZKT010000055.1:0-38372 GCF_055690525.1 Streptosporangium sp. H13245
TGGACGGAAGTGTGCGCGGGCGCTTGGACGGAAGTGTGCGCGGGCGCTTGGACGGAAGTGTGCGCGGGCGCTTGGACGGAAGTGTGCGCGGGCGCTTGGACGGAAGTGTGCGCGGAGGCGTGCGTGGACGCTTGGGCGGGAGCGTACGCGGGCGCCTGAGCGGGGGTGTGCGCGGGCGCCTGAGCGGAGGCGTACGCGGGCGCCTGGACGGAAGTGTGCGCGGGGGTGTGCGTGGACGCGCTCATCGTGATCTCCTCGCCGCGCCCGCGGGCACGAGCTGGTCTTCGGCGCCCGGCACCGGCCGGGCGGGGTCGTGGTCGACGTCGACGATCCGGTTGGCCCCGTCCACGTGGACGACCCGGGGCCGGTAGCCCGGCAGCTCGCCGCCCGTGTACTGGCCGTAGGAGATCAGGATCACCATGTCCCCCGGCGAGACCAGGTGGGCGGCGGCGCCGTTGATGCCGATCACCCCGCTGCCGCGCTCCCCGGTGATGACGTACGTCTCCAGGCGGGCGCCGTTGGTGATGTCGACGATCGCCACCTGCTCGCCCTCCAGCAGGTCGGCGGCGTCCATCAGGTTCTCGTCGATCGTCACCGAGCCGACGTAGTGCAGGTCGGCGTGGGTGACCGTCGCTCGGTGGATCTTGGATTTGAACATCGTGCGCAGCATCTCGGACTTCCGTTCACGCATGGGGGACCGGTGACAGTGCCGAGAGCGGCGCGTGCGGGTCACGCACCGCCGCTCCCAGCAGATGCAGCCATGCATCCACCAGGCCCTCGACGGTGGGTCCGTCGAACAGGCCGGTGTTGTAGGCGACCTCGCCGATGATCGAGTCCGGGGTCTCCGCGACCGAGCAGACGAGGTCGGCGACCGTGGTACGCGTCGCCAGGTCGATGGGGGTCACCGTCAGCTGTGGCAGGCGCACGCTCTCGGCGCCGGTGAGCGCGCTGAGCGGGACGCCGTTGAAGATGACGTCGAAGAACGGGGTGCGGCCGGGCAGGCGCGGCGGGCGCAGCGCCTGGACCAGCCGTTCGAACGGGACGTCCTGGTGGGCGTAGGCGCCGTGGACGACCTCGCGGACGCGCTCCAGCAGTTCGGCGAAGGTCGGGTCGCCGCCGCAGGGGGTGCGCAGCACCAGCGTGTTGGCGAAGAAGCCGATCATCTGCTCGGTCTCCGGGCGGGTACGGCCGGGCACCGGGGAGCCCACCGCGACGTCGCCGCCGGACGCCTGGAAGAGCGTGGCCTGGAACGCGCCGAGCAGGGCGGCGAAGAGCGTCGTGCCCGCCTCCCGGCTGAGCGCGCGCAGCTCCTCGGTGACCCGTTCCTCGATCATGAAGGAGGTCCTGGCGCCCGCGTAGGTCTGCGCGGGCGGCCGTGGCCGGTCCACGGGCAGCTCAGCAGGGGTGAGCCCGGCCAGCTGGGCGCGCCAGTAGTCGAGCTGCTCGCCACCGGCGGCGTGCTCGCGCTGCCAGGCGGCGTAGTCGACGTACTGGGCGCCCGGCTCGGGCAGCACGGCGGGCCGGCCGGACAGCGCGGCCTCGTACAGGGTGGCGAGTTCCTGCCAGAACACCTGCTCGGAGCCCGCGTCGTAGCCGACGTGGTGGACGACCATGGAGAAGACGTGCTCGTAGTCGTCCAGCCTGGTCAGCCTGGCCCGCACCGGCGCGGCGGCGGCGAGGTCGAACGGCTCGTCCCAGTCGGCCTGCAGGGCGTCGGAGGCGGCGCTCTCGCGGGCGATGCGGGTCTCGCCGGGCGCGCTGCCCACCGTCAGCCGGGGCCCCCGGGCGTCGATGCGCACCTCGGGGATCCCCTCGGGGCTCTCGACGTAGCGGGTACGCAGGATCTCGTGCCGCGCGACCAGCTCGTCGAACGCCTGGCGGAACGCCGCCACGTCGAGGCGGCCGTGCAGGCGGCAGGCGGTCGGCACGTTGTACGCGGTCGAGCCGGGCGCGAGCCGGTGCAGGAACCACAGGCGTTCCTGGCCGTAGGAGAGCGGCAGCGGCCCTTCGCGGGAGGCGCGCGGCAGCGGCGGGAGCTGCTCGGCGCGGGTGTCGGCCACCTCCTCGGCCAGCTCCTCCAGCGACTCGGCGGAGAACAGCAGGTAGAGCGGGAAGTCGATGCGCAGGTCGTCCTGGATGCGGAACATGACCTGGGTGGCGAGCAGCGAGTTGCCGCCCAGCTCGAAGAAGTTGTCGTCCAGGCACACCTGGTCCAGGTCGAGGACATCGGCCCAGATCGCGGCGAGCGTCTTCTGCACAGCGGTGACCGGGGGCCTGCCCTCGGACCGCTCGGCGGGCGCGACGATCTCCGGCAGCGCGGCCCGGTCGACCTTGCCGCTGGCGGTCAGCGGCATCTCGCCGATCACCGCGATCTGCGCGGGGATGAGGTACGGGGGAAGCCGCTCGGCGAGGTGGGCCCGAAGTTCCGCCGGGTCCGGGACGGTGCCGAGGGCGGTGTCCAAACCTGTGTCCGAACCTGTGTCCAAGCCCGTGCCCGAGCCCGTGCCCGCGCCCGCGCCCGAGCCCGCGCCCGAGCCCGCGCCCGCGCCTGTGCCCGCGCCTGTGTCCGAGGCGACGACGTAGGCGAGCAGCCGCTCCCCGGTGACCGTGACGGCGGACCGCTGGACGGCCGGGTGGGCGTCCAGGGTGGCCTCGATCTCGCCCAGCTCGACCCGGACACCGCGGATCTTGACCTGGTGGTCGGTACGGCCGAGGAAGTCCAGAGCGCCATCCGGACGGCGCCGCCCCAGGTCCCCGGTGCGGTAGAGCCGCGAGCCCGGCGGGCCGTACGGGTCGGGCAGGAAGCGTTCGGCGGTCAGCGCGGGCCTGCCGTGGTAGCCGCGCGCCAGGCCGGTCCCGCCGATGAACAGCTCGCCCACCCCGCCGTCGGGTACGGGGTCACCGGCCTCGTCCAGCACGTGCACGGTGTTGCCGGTGAAGGGCGTCCCGATGGAGACGACCGGACCGGCGTGCGGGTCGTGCGGGTCGTAGGTGTACAGGGTGGAGTCGATCGACACCTCGGTGGCGCCCCACTGGTTGTGCAGGCGGCACCCGTACAGACCGATCTGCTCGTGGAAGGCGAGGGCGAGCGGCGCGGTCAGCGCCTCCCCGCTGGAGACCACGTGCCGCAGGTGCGGCAGCGGCGGCAGCCCGGCCCTGCGGTGCGCCTCCAGGAACAGGGAGAGCATGCTGGGCACGAACTGCACCACCGCGGCGCCGAAGTGGAGGGTGGCCTCCAGCAGCGCCACCGGGTCGCGGTGCTCGCCAGGCGGCAGGATCGCCACCACGCCACCGGTCGACAGCGGCCAGAACACCTCCACGGCCGAGTCGTCGAAGCTGAGCGTCGTCTTGTGCAGCACGGTCTCGCCGGGTTCGAGACGGTGCTCGTCCTGCATCCACCGCATCCGGTTGACCCAGCCCCCGTGGGTGCTGGCCACCCCCTTGGGCGTGCCCGTCGAGCCGGAGGTGTAGTAGAGGGAGACCAGGTGGTCCGGGCGTACCCCGGCACCGCAGGGCGTCACCGGCCGGTCGTCGATCAGCGCGCTGTCGCGGTCGAGCAGCACGACGCGGGTGATGTCGCCGGGCAGCAGGTGGGCGAGCGCCTGCTCTCCCACCGAGACCGGTACCGCGCCCTCGGCGAGCATCAGCCGCACCCGCGCGGGCGGCGCGTCGGGGTCGATCGGCAGGTAGGCGCCACCGGCCTTGAGGATCCCGTACAGCGCGATGACCAGGTCCAGTCCCCGGTGCACGCACACCGCCACGGGGGTGTCGGCGACCACTCCCAGGTCGCGCAGGTGGTGGGCGAGCTGGTTGGCGCGCCGCTCCAGCTGGCGGTAGGTGAGGGTGTTGCCGTCGGCGTCGATGACGGCCACGGCGTGCGGGGTCCGCTCCACCTGGGCTTCGACCAGCTCGTGCAATCCGGCCACGACTTCTCCTATCGGTTCGCCGACGCCAGCAGGGCGACGCGGTCGATCTTCTTGGTGGGGGTCAGCGGGAAGGCGCCGCGCACGTCGATCCTGGAGGGGATCATGTACGAGGGCAGGTGGGCGGCGAGGTGCTTGCGCAGCGCCCGGGGGGTGACGTCTCCCTGGGCGAACAGCAGCAGGCCGCCGTCCAGGACGTGCGCGGCGGCCAGCTCGACCAGCGGGTGCTCCTGCGCCACGGACTCGATCTCGCCCAGCTCGATCCGGTAGCCGCGCAGCTGCACCTGGCGGTCGCGGCGCCCGTCGAACCGCAGCTGTCCGTCGGGGCGCAGCCGCCCCAGGTCGCCGGTGCGGTAGAGCCTGCCGTGCTCGGGGTGGTCGACGAACCGCTCGGCGGTCAGCTCGGGGGCGCCGCCGTAGCCGAGGGCCACCCCGCGCCCGCCGACGTGGATCTCGCCCTGCTCGCCGTCCGGCACCCGCGCGCCGTCGTCGTCGAGCACGAGGACGCGGTAGCCGTCCAGTGGCCTGCCCACGGGCAGCGGGTCGGGCTCCGCCGCGTCCACGGGCCCGGCGGTGCACCACACGGTGACCTCGGTGGGGCCGTAGAAGTTCCAGACGCGCCCGGCGTGCCGGGCCAGCTCGGCGGCGAGCCGCGCGGTCAGCACCTCGCCGCCGCAGACGGCCCGCAGCGCCTCGCGTCCCGGGGTCAGGTACGGCAGCAGCGCGTGCCAGGCCGTGGGAGTGGCGTGGACGACGGTGACGTCGTGCTCCTCCAGCCATCCCACCAGCCGCGCGGGGTCGGCCTGCAGCGCCTCGGAGGTCACCAGGGTCGCGCCGCCGTAGCTGAGCGGGACGAACATCTCCAGCAGCGAGATGTCGAAGGAGAAGGTCTGGTTCGCGGCGTACCGGTCGGCGGGGCCGGGGGCGAGCAGCTCGGCGACGGCCCGCACGCAGTTGTGCAGCGAGGCGTGCGAGACCCGCACCGCCTTCGGCCGCCCGGTGGAGCCGGAGGTGAACATCACGTACGCGCACTGCTCGGGCCGGACGTCACCGGTCGGCAACCGGTACGCGCCCTCCCCCGGCCCGGACCCATCACCGGTAGGCGAGGACCCGTCGTCGGTGCGCGGCCCGAACCCACCGTCAGTAGGCGAGGACCCGTCGTCGGCGTGCGCCCCGAACCCAGCGCCGGTAAGCGAGGACCCGTCGTCGGTACGCGGCCCGGACGCCTCCGCGCCTTCCGGCCGCGCCTTTCGCGCCTCCCGCGCGTCCTCGTTTCGTGCCTCCCGCGTGCCCTCCTCGGGGGGCAGGCGGTCGAGGAGCAGGCTCATGCCCGCCTGTTCCCGCTGGAAGCGGAGCCGCTCGGGCGGCAGGGCCGTGTCGAGGGGCAGGAAGACCGCGCCGGTCTGCCACAGGCCCAGGATCGCGGCCACGTAGTCGGCGGACCGGGGCAGCGCGACGCCGACCACGTCCCCCGGGCGTACGCCCCGGTCCCGCAGGGCGCGGGCCACCACACCGGCGCGGGCGGCGAGCCGCCCGTAGGTGATCTCCGATCCCGGGTCGATCACCGCGAGCGCGTCCGGCGTACGCTCCACCTGCCGGGCCACCTCGTGCAGAACGGTGCGCATCCGCTCGTCTCCCGGCGAAGCCGTCTCCACGTGGCCGTCCCTCGACCAGGCCGTCTCGTACGGAACCGCGTCCACACGACCGTCCTCCGGCCGGGGTGTCTCACGCGCGGCGGTGCTCATGCGGTCACCTCCTGGGGAACGGCCACGGGGCCGGTCGGGGAGAGGGGGGCGGACCAGTCCCGGGACCAGGGGAGCAACGGAATGGACGTCACCGCCCCCGGCGGGTTGAGCGCGGCCCAGTCGGGGTCGTGGCCGAGCTCGTACAGCCGGATCAGCACGCCGGGCAGGTCGCTCGCGGCGGCGTAGCGCACCACGCGGGCCCTCCTGCCGCCCGGGACGCCGCGCAGCCGGGGGCCGAGTCCCACGGCGCCGATCTCCACGAAGGTGCGTACGCCCCGGTCCAGCGCGCCGGTGAGCGCGTCGCCGAGCAGGCTCGGCCCGGCCAGGTGGCGTCCCCAGTGTCCGGCGCCCTGCGCGCGGCCGTCGATCGGCCCGCCGGTGAGCGTCGACAGCGACACCGTCTCCCCGGCGTTGGCGGGCAGGCCCTTCAGGGCCGCCTCCAGCTCGGCGGCGAGCGGTCCGGCCAGCCCGCTGTGGTCGGCGGTGGCGGGTCCGAGGTCCCCGCAGAGCACGTCCCCGGCGGAGAGGGTGGCGGCCAGTCCGTCCAGCGCGGCCCGGGGGCCGACGATGACGCAGGTCTGCGGGTCCTCCACCGCGGCCACCGCGAGTGCGGGACCGACGCGGGCGCACAGGGCCTCCGCCAGCCTGCGCGCCAGCCGGACCCGCAGGGCGTGTACGGGCGGCGACCCGGCCAGCAGCCGGGCCCGGTTCCGGGCCACGGCGTCGGCGGCGGCGGGCGCCAGCACACCGCAGTGGCGGGCGGCGGCGACCTCCCCCGCGCCGTGGCCGATCACCAGGTCGGGACGGATGCCCGCCCGGCGCAACTCGTCGGCGTACGACTCGTCGGCGTAGGGCTCGTCGGCGAAGACGAAGGCCAGGCCGCCCGGGGCGGTGCCGCCGGGTGTCGCGGCGGCCAGGTCGGTCAGCGCCCTGTCGAGCTCGCGGTCCAGCTCGGCGGCGCAGGAGCCGGTCACCCCGACCCGGTGGGCGTGGTGGTCGCGCCGGTCCCCCGCCGTGTGGCAGGCCGCCGCCAGGTCCAGCCCCGGCTCCCGCAGCGCGACCCGCCACCGCACGACCAGTTCCCGCAGCCCGGCGTGGGTGTGCGCCGACAGCGGCAGGTAGTGGCGCCTGCCCGGGGAGGCCGCCGGAGCCGTCTCCCCTGCGGAGGACGTCCCGGTGGAAACCGGGAGCTCCGCGTGCCTGCCCGAGGAGGCCGGTGAACCCGCCTCCCCGGTCTCCTCGGGGGAGGACGTCCCGGCCGGATACGACCACATCTCGTCGGGGGGCAGTCCCTCGCAGTCCTCCCAGACCTGTCGCCGGGGACGCCGGGGACGGGCCTGAGCCCGTGGGGACGCCTCACCCGCACGTCCCTTCGAAACCGGCGCCGAAGACAGGGACGGAACCGTGGCCGGGGACAGGACCGGGGACGAGGCCGTGACCTGGGCCGGACCCGAGTTCAGGGCCGAGGCCGCGACCGGGGTCGAGGCCGAAGACAGGGCCAGGGCCGGGGACGAGGCCAGGGCGGGGGGCGAAGACGGGACCGGGGACGGGGGGGCCTCCAGGATCAGGTGGGCGTTGGTACCGCCGAAGCCGAAGGAGCTGACCCCCGCCAGGCGCCCACCCCACGGTTCGAGGCGGTCCTGCACGCGCAGGCCGCCACCGGACCAGTCGAAGTCCTCGGCGGGCCTTCCGGCGTGCAGGCTGGCGGGGAGCGTGCCGTGGAAGAGCGCCAGGGCCAGCTTCGCCAGGCCCGCCGCGCCCGCCGCCGCCTCCAGGTGGCCCACGTTGCTCTTGACCGAGCCGATCCGCAGCGGGGTACGGCGATCGGTCGCGGTACCCATCACCTCCGACAGGGCGCGCAGTTCCATCAGGTCGCCCAGCCGGGTGCCCGAGCCGTGCGCCTCGACGTACCCGACCTCGCCGGGGTCGACCCCGGCCGCGTGGCACGCCGCGCGCAGCAGCCGCGCCTGCGCGGGGGCGCTCGGCGACATCAGCCCGTTGGTACGCCCGTCGCTGTTGACCGCGCCGCCCCGGATGAGGGCGTAGATCCGGTCCCCGGCGGCGAGCGCGTCGCCCAGGCGCCTGAGCGTCACCACGACGGCGCCCTCGGAACGGCCCATGCCGTCGGCCCCGGCTCCGAAGGACTTGCAGCGGCCGTCGGACGCGAGCACCCCGGCCGTACGGAAGCACAGGCCGATGTCGGGAGAGAGGATCGCGTTGACCCCTCCGGCGAGGGCGGTGTCGCACTGGCCCGTCTGCAGCGCCGTCACCGCCTGGTGGACGGCGACCAGCGACGACGAGCAGGCGGTGTCGACCGCCATCGAGGGACCGTGCAGGTCGAAGACGTAGGAGATGCGGTTGGCGGCCACGCTGTGCGCCACCCCGGTCGGGGTGTAGAGGCCAGGCTCGGCCGCCCCGGAGAAGCTGCTGACCAGGAAGTCACCGCTGCTGATACCGGCGAACACACCGGTCGGACTCCCCGCCAGACCGGCCGGGCCGTCCAGGCGCAGCCCGGCGTCCTGCAGGGACTCGTGCGCGACCTCCAGCAGCATCCGCTGCTGCGGGTCCATCGCCTCGGCCTCCCGGGCGTTGACCGCGAAGAACGCCGGGTCGAAGGCCTCCACGTCCGGCAGGAACCCGCCCTCGCCCACTCCCGGCTCGCGCCAGCCCGGGTGCCGCGCGGCCCGCTCCCCCGGCACCGCGCCGACCGCGTCGGCGCCGTCGGCGAGCAGCCTCCAGAGGTTCCCCGGGCCGTCGGCACCCGGAAGGCGGCAGCCGATGCCGACGATCGCCACCGGTTCGAGGGAGTACGCGGTCTCCCGCCCGGACCGCCGTACCGGAGACGCCGACGGTGCCGACGCGGTCAGGTACGCCACGAGCACGCGGGGGCTGGGGTGGTCGTAGAAGACGGTGGTGGGCAGCGGCACGCCCAGCCGGGCCTCCAGCTCGGCCGCGAGCGCGACCGCGTCGGCCGAGCCGATGCCGTAGTCGATGAACAGCCGGTCGGCGTCGCCGTCGGCCAGGCCGGTGCGCTCGGCGACGAGGGAGAGCAGCAGGTCCTGGACGTTCGTCGCGGGGCCGCCACCTGGACGGGTACCGCCTGACGTCGTCCCCCTCACCGGGTCCTGGGCGTTCATCGCAGGGCCGCCACCGGGCCGGTGCCCGCGAGCGCGGGCGAGGTCCATCCGGCCAGTACGGGGAACGCGCCGTCCAGCAGCATCGCGCGGCACTCGCGGCGCCGGATCTTGCCGCTGGTGGTCTTGGGGACGCTGCGCGGCTCGACCAGGAACACCCCGTCGAGCATCACGTCGTGCTCCCTGGCCACGGCGAGGCGGATCTCGGTGATCAGCTCGTCGAGGTTCCCGGCGTTCTTGGCCGTGACCTCGGCGACCACCACCGCGGCCTCGGCCTGCGGCACGTCGCCGGTGGGCTCGGTGGCGAACGCGGCGCCGCAGCCGCCCCGCACGGCGGGGCTGACCTGCTCGACGGTGTACTCGACGTCCTGGGGATAGTGGTTGACCCCGTTGATGACGATCAGGTCCTTGTGTCGTCCGACGATCACCACGTCGCCGTCCTCCATCACGCCGAGGTCCCCGGTGCGCAGGAAGCTCTCCGGCCGTCCCGGCAGGCGGGCGTGGAAGGTCTCGGCGGTGGTCTCGGGGCGCTGCCAGTAGCCGTCCGCCACCGAGGGCCCGGACACCCACACCTCCCCCACCTCGCCGGGCGCGCACGGCAGCCCGGTGGCGGGGTCGGCGATCTCGAAGACCATGTCCGCCACCGGGGTTCCGCAGCGGACGTAGGCGCGCTCCCCCACCTGGACGCCGGGGTCGTCGGTCTCCAGCCGCGCGGTGGAGATCACCAGGGTGCTCTCCGCCATGCCGTACGCGACGCGCAGGCTCGTGGCGTCGAACCCTGCGGGGGCGAACCGCTCGGCGAAGCGCCGCAGGGTGGCCTGCCTGAGCGGTTCGGCGCCGTTGAGGGCGACCCGCCAGCCACTCAGGTCCAGGGAGGCGACGTCGGCGTCGGTGGCCTTCCTGACGCACAGCTCGTAGGCGAAGTTGGGCGCGTAGGAGAGCTGCCCGCCGTACTCGGCGATGGCCCGCAGCCAGCTGACCGGCTGCGCGGCGAACGCCTGCGGGGACATCTTCACCACGTGGGCGCCCCACAGCAGCGGCGACACCAGCGAGCCGATGATCCCCATGTCGTGGTAGAGCGGCAGCCAGGAGACCGTGGTGGTCTCGTGGGTGGCCCCGACGGCCGAGGCCACCGCGCGGGCGTTGTGGGTCAGGCCCCCGTGGGTCACCATGACGCCCTTGGGGTTGCCGGTGGAGCCCGACGTGTACTGCAGGAACGCCAGGTCCCCCGGGACGGGCAGCGACCAGTGGTCGGCGGCGTCGCCGGTGAGCAGGTCGGCGAAGTGCAGCCAGCGGCGGAACCCGGGCAGGGCCGCGAGCGCGCCAGCGTCGGGAAGCGGCTCGGGGGCGACGGCGTAGGCGGCGCCCGAGTCGCGGGCGATGGAGGCGATCTTCGACCAGGCCGACCTGAAGTGCGCGAGGGAGGGCATGTAGACGGGTACGGGCACGGCTCCGGCGAGCATGCAGCCGTAGAAGACGGGCGCGTACTCGGCGGAGGAGGGGCAGGCGAGGAGCACGCGCTCGCCGCACGCCCCGGCCTCGGTGAGGCGGGTGGCGACCTGGCGGGCGCGCTGGGCCAGCTGGGCGAAGGTCCACGCGGTGCTCTCGCCCCTGCCCAGGAAGGTCAGGGCCGGGCGCTCGCCGTGCTCGGCGGCGGTGTCCAGCAGGGATGCCAGCACCGAATCATGAGATGTCATGCCATTCCTCCGATGTGGTCGTTGAGAAGCTCGTCCAGCAGGGCGTCCACCTGGGCGTCGGACAGGGCGTCCAGCCGCGCCGCCATCGGGTCGCGGGCGTCCGCCACGGGGTCGCCTCCGTCCGGCCGGTCGCCCAGGTGGGCGCTCACCCGCCCGGCCAGCTCGGTGACGGTGGGGCCGTCGAGGAACGCGGGGGTCGGCAGCCGCACCCCGAGCCGGGCCTCCAGGAGGTTGCGCAGCTCGACGGCCATCAGGGAGTCCAGGCCGAGGCGGGTCAGCGACACCTCGGGGTCGATCGCGGCAGGGGAGGTGCGCAGCACGCCCGCCACCCACTCGGTGAGCGCCCGCTCCAGCTCCTCGGGGGTCGTGATGCTCAGCGGCCCGGTCGCGGCCTGGCCGCCCGCCAGCCCGGCGAAGATCGACCAGCGCTCCTGCCCCGGGTTGTGCGCGAACCAGGCGGGCACGTCCAGGGGGACGACCGCGACCTGGGCCGGAGACTCCGACAGCAGGGCGGCCAGGATCCGCAGCCCAGACGCGGGGTCGATCGGCCCCATGCCCCGGTCCGCGAGGCGGCCCGCCCGGTCGGGCCGGGCGGCGAGCCCGATCTCCGACCAGACGCCCCAGTCGACGCTGGTGGCGGGCAGGCCCTGTCCCCTGCGCCAGTGCGCGAAGCCGTCCAGGAAGGCGTTGGCCGCCGCGTAACCGGCCTGGCCGCCGGAGCCGAGGAGCCCGGCCGCCGAGGAGAACAGCACGAACAGCTCCAGCGGGTCGCCGGAGGTGAGCCGGTGCAGGTTGCGGGTGCCGTCCACCTTGGGGCGCAGCACCTCGCGTACCGCGTCGAAGTCGGTGGCGGCGATCGTGCGGTCGCGCAGCACCCCGGCGGCGTGCAGGACGCCGCGCAGGGGCGGCGCCTGGGCGCGGAGGCCGTCGAGCGCGCTCTCCAGCGCGGCCGCGTCGGCGACGTCGGCGGCGAGTACCGCGACCCGCACGCCCTCCTCGCGGAGCGCGGCGATCCGCTCCCGCGCGTCCGGTCCCGGCTCGCTCCTGCCCATCAGGGCGAGGTGCCTGGCGCCCTGCCGTACGAGACCCTCCGCCGCGGCGAGACCGAGGCCGCTGAGACCGCCGGTGACCAGGTAGGTGCCGTCGGCGCGCAGGCGGGGCCGGTCGAAGGTGAGGACCACCTTGCCGATGTGCCGGGCCGACGCCATGTGGCGGAACGCCGCCTCCGCCTCGGCCGCGGGGAAGGCCGTCACCGGCAGCGGGTCGAGCGTGCCGTCCGCGACCGCGTCCACCACCTCGCGCAGCATCGCCCCGACCAGTTCCGGGCGCCGCCCGGCCAGCGAGAACGCCTCCACCGCGTGGAAGGACAGGCTCTTGGCGAACGGCGCGAGCGGCAGCGGCCGGTTCTCCGCGATGTCGCGCTTGCCGAGTTCCACGAACCGGCCGAAGGGCGCCAGGACGCGCAGGCCCTCGTCGACGGCCTCCCCGGCCAGGCAGTTGACCACCATGTCGACCCCGGCGCCGCCGGTGACCTCCATGACCCGGTCGGCGAAGTCCAGCGAGCGCGAGTCGAAGACGTGCTCCACGCCCCGCTCCCGGAGCCACACCCGCTTGCCGGGCGAGCCCGCGGTGGCGATGACCTCCGCGCCCGCGCGCCGGGCCAGCCGCACCGCCGCCTGGCCGACGCCTCCGGCCGCGGCGTGGATCAGCACCCGGTCCCCGGCCCCGAGCTGGGCCAGCCGCTCCATGCCGTAGACCACGGTGACGTACGCGGCGGGCAGCGTCGCCGCCTCGGTGAAGCCGAGGTCGGCGGGGATGGGTACGGCGAGGCGGGCGTCCACGGTGACGTGCGAGGCCATCGCGCCGATCTCGGCGACGAGGGCCACCACCCGGCTGCCCGGAGCCAGGCCGGTGACGCCGTCGCCGACGGCGGTCACCTCGCCCGCGCACTCCAGGCCGTAGCCGAGGGGTTCTGGCTGCTCGCCGAGCATGCCGATCCCGCGCAGCACGTCGTTGAAGTTGAGCCCGGCGGCGTGCACCCGGATCCGGACCTTCCCCGCCCCCGGCGGACGGGGAAGGTCCCCGGCGGGCGCCTTCCCGGCGAGGGCGGCCCCGGAGGAAACGCCTCCGGAGGTCTCCTGCACCGAACGCCGCCCGACCAGCTCCCCTCCGGACAGATCCCGCTCAGACAGATCCCACTCGGACAGGTTCTGCTCAGACAGATCCTCGGACAGTTCCCGCTCGGCCGGGTCCTCCTCGACCAGGGTCAAGGTGCCCAGGTCCTTCTGGACGCGCTGGACGAGCCGGTGCGGGCCGCGCGGCCCGGCCGGTCGCGGGGTGAGGCGCGGCGCGAACGCCCTGCCGCCCCGCAGGGCGACCTCGTTCTCACCCCCCAGCCGCCAGGTCGGCGGCTCGCTCCCGGCCGGGGTCCAGGTGCACGGGTCGTACTCGGCGTCCAGGTCGATCAGGGTGCAGCGCAGCTCGGGGTGCTCGTGCCTGACCGTGCGGGCCATCCCCCACACGGCGGCGGCGTCGGGGTCGACCGGGTCGCCGGGCTCCACCGGCTGGGCGTTCCCGGTCACCACCCACAGCCGCTCCGGCTCCGGCGCGGCGGCCATCTCCTGGACCAGTTCCAGCAGCGACCGCAGGGACTCCTCGGCGGGCCGTCCCGGCGCGACCCGGTGGACCACGCCGTCGAACGGCTCGGCGCCGCCGGGCTCCACCGGCACCCAGCGCGTGGTGTACGTCCAGCCGCCGATCCCGGCCCCGCGCTCGATGCCCCGCAGCCGCACCCCGCGCAGCGCCAGGACGACCCGGCCGTCCCCGTCGCAGGCGTCGACGTTGAGCAGCACGTCCGCCCCGTCCCCAGATCCGGCGCTCGCGCCCCCTCGCGCGTCCGTACCCGCCCCGGTGACCCTGGCGTACGCCCAGCGGGCCGTGCCAGGTTCGCCCAGCACCGAGACCCGGCCCACCGCGCGGGGCAGGAGCAGGTCGTCGCCGTCGCCGAGGGCGGGCGCCGCCGCCTGGAGGCAGGCGTCGATCAGGGCCACGTCCAGCCGGTACGGCCCGGACGCGGCGGCGGAGGGGGTGGCGCGCAGGCGGGCGAGGGACTCTCCTGGGGCGGTGAGGACCTCCTCGACCCGCTGGAAGGCGGGGCCGTACTGCATGCCCCTGGCGTCGAAGCCCGCGTAGAGCTCCTTCGCGCCGACCCGGGAGGCGCAGCGGGCCCCGATCGCCGACAGGTCCAGGCGGGCGGCGGGCTCCGGGGTCGTGCAGCAGGCCGAGGCGTGCGCGCGGCCCTCCACCACGAGGTCGATCGCGTCGCCGTCGAGAACGACGCCCAGGCGGCGCGGGGCGTCCAGCACCAGCGGGACGTGGAACTCCACCCCGGCCAGCGCGTCCGAGTGCTCCAGGGCCGCCGCCACGTACCCGGCGCCGGGGAAGACCGGCCTGCCCTCGACCCGGTGGTCGCCCAGGGGGCCGTCGGCGGTCAGCTCCACCTCGCGCAGCCGGGCGAGGGAGCCCGCGAAGGCGGCGGTGTCCTCCTTGTGCACGGACGGCAGCAGCAGGGCGCCGACGTCGCGCAGCCCGGACAGCAGGGTGGGGTGCGGGCTGAGCTCGACGAACGTGTCGTGTCCCGCGTCGAGCAGCTGCCGGATCACCGGCCAGAACAGGACGGGCTCGCGCAGGTTGCGGCACCAGTAGGCGGCGTCGGGTGTGGCGCCGGGGCGGCCGGTGACGGTCGACCAGAGCGGGATCGCCGAGGGGACCGGCGCCAGGGCGGCCAGCGCCTCGCGCAGCTCGGGCAGGAGCGGGTCGACGTGGTGGCTGTGCCCGGCGACGTCGGCGCCGATCACGCGGCAGAAGACGTCCTCCCAGCGGAGCTGCTCGACGAGCGCGTGGACCGCGTCGTGATCGCCCGCCACCACGGTCGAGCCGGGCGCGTTGGCCGCGGCCAGGCAGACGCTGCCGTCGCGCCGGTCGTTCTGCTCGGCGACCACGGTGGCGGCCTCCTCCCAGCCGAGGCCGAGCAGCGCCATCGCGCCCGTCCCGCTGAGCCCCCGGTAGAGGCGGCTGCGGACGCCGACGATCCTGGCCGCCTCCCTGAGGGTGACGGCGCCCGCCACGTGCGCGGCGGCGACCTCGCCCAGGCTGTGCCCGACCACGGCGGCGGGCGTGACGCCGTTGGCCTCCCACAGGCGGGCCAGCCCGACCTGGAGGGCGAAGAGGGCGGGCTGGACGACGTCGATCCTGTCGGCGTCGGCCGTGCCCGCGAGGACGTCGGTGACGGATCGGTCCAGGTACGGTTCGAGCGCGACCTCGCACTCCCGGATCGCCGCGGCGAAGACCGGCTCCTGCTCCAGCAGGGCACTTCCCATGCCGCGCCACTGGGCACCCTGGCCGGGAAAGACGAAAACGACACCGTTCATGCCGAGAAGCATCGCCAGGCGCGGTCGCGGCGTCTTCCGCCGCAGGGCGCGGACCGTACCTAGCCGTCGGGCCGGGTCGCCGGGGGAAGCCTAGCCCGCCGACGAATACCCATGTGCCGTGCCATTGGAGATCGTCCTGACCTGTGGACGAAGAATTCGGCTCCCTGGCCTCGGCCTTCTACGAGCACGTGCTGCGGCGGCCCGACGCGCTCGCCGTCACCGACGAACACCGATCCGTGAGCTACGCCGAGCTGGCGGACGCCGCCTCCGGGATCCGCCGCTCCCTCGGCGAGCTGGAGCTGGTCCCCGGCGACCGGGTCGGCATCTTCATGCGGCGCTCCTGGCGGGTCGTCGCCGCCGTCGTGGCGGTGATCGGCCACGGCTGCACGTACGTCCCCCTCGACCCCGACTACCCCGCCGAGCGGGTGCGGTTCATGGCCGGAGACAGCGGGCTGCGCGCGATCTGCGCCGACCCGGACG
Organism: Streptosporangium sp. H13245; assembly: GCF_055690525.1. Classification (NCBI taxonomy): domain Bacteria; kingdom Bacillati; phylum Actinomycetota; class Actinomycetes; order Streptosporangiales; family Streptosporangiaceae; genus Streptosporangium; species Streptosporangium sp. H13245. The sequence continues at coordinate 15,410 of NZ_JBSZKT010000055.1, forward strand.
GGCCGTGGCCCTTCGCCGGGGTGCCGAGGGTCGAGGTCACCGGCGCGCTCCCGGGCGGGGAGGTGCTGCCGCCCGTCCGGCGCTCCCCGGAGATCCCCACCCACATCATCTACACCTCCGGCTCCACCGGGACGCCCAAGGGCGTCGCCACCCCCGAGGGGGCGGTGCTGGAGCTGTTCCGCTCCGCCCGCGAACGGTTCTCCTTCAGCGGGGACGACGTGTGGAGCTGGTTCCACAGCCACTGCTTCGACTTCTCCGTCTGGGAGATGTGGGGGGCGCTGCTGCACGGCGGGCGCGTGGTGGCCATCCCGGTCTCGGCGGGACGCGACCCCCGGCTGCTGCTGGAGACGCTGGACGCCGAACGGGTGACCGTGCTCTGCCAGGTGCCCAGCATGTTCAAGTACCTGGCCTGGGCGATGGAGCAGAGCCCCCGCCCGCTCGCGCTGCGCTACCTGATCTTCGGCGGCGAGGCCATCGACCGCGACACCATCCGCGCCTGGATGGACCTCACCGGCGGGCGCGAGGAGATCGTCAACATCTACGGCCCCACCGAGACGACCGTCTTCTCCACCTGCACGGTCGTGGACCGCGCGATGGTGGAGGACACCTCGGGGCCCACCAACATCGGCCGGGCGCTGCGCCACGTCCGCACCGCCGTCGTCGGCGCGGACGGCCGCACGGTGCCGACCGGCGTGGAGGGCGAGCTGTGGGTGGGCGGCACCGCGCTGGCCGCCGGATACGTCGGGCGCCCGGCGCTCAACGCCGAGAGGTTCCCGCTGGCCGACCTGGGCGACGGGGAGCGGCGCTGGTACCGCACCGGTGACCTGGTACGGCAGCTGGAGTCGGGGTCGTTCGAGTATCTGGGCCGCATCGACTCCCAGGTCAAGATCCGAGGGTTCCGCGTCGAGCTGGGCGAGATCGAGGCCGTGCTGCGGCACACCCCCGGCGTGACCGACGCGGCCGTGGTCGTGCGGACCCCGCCGGGCGGCGAGCCGCTGATCGCCGCCTACCTGGTCGGCGAGCCGGTCTCCCCCCGCGAGCTGCGCGCCCTGTGCGGGGAGCGGCTGCCCGCGCACATGGTCCCGGCCCGGTTCCGCACCGTCCCCGTCCTGCCGCTGAACCCCAACGGCAAGCTCGACCGACTCGCCCTGGAGGCAACGCGATGACCGACGCGATCAGAGACGCCGTCCTGTCCGGCGAGAGCGACCCCGGCCTGTTCGCGGCGCTGGCCGTGCCGGAGTCCTACTGGGGCGTCACCGTGCACGCCGACGAGGTCGACATGTTCGCCGGGATGCGCAGCGAGGACAAGGACCCGCGCAAGTCGCTACACGTGGAGGAGGTCGCCACCCCGGAGGTCGGGCCCGGCGAGGCGCTGCTCGCGGTGATGGCCAGCTCGGTCAACTACAACACCGTCTGGTCGGCGATCTTCGAGCCGGTGGCCACCTTCGGGTTCCTGCGCCGCTACGGCCGCCGCAGCGAGCTGGCCCGCCGTCACGACCTGCCGTACCACGTGCTCGGCTCCGACGTCTCCGGCGTGGTGCTGCGGGTGGGGCCCGGCGTCACCAAGTGGAGGCCGGGCGACCGGGTCGTCGCGCACTGCCTGTCGGTGGAGCTGGAGGACCCCGAGGGGCACGACGACACGATGCTCGACCCGCAGCAGCGGATCTGGGGCTTCGAGACCAACTTCGGTGGCCTGGCGGAGCTCGCGCTGGTCAAGGCGAACCAGCTGATGCCCATGCCCGCCCACCTGACCTGGGAGGAGGCGGCCTGCTCGGGGCTGGTCAACTCCACCGCCTACCGGCAGCTGGTCTCGCGCAACGGCGCGGCCATGAAGCAGGGCGACACCGTCCTGATCTGGGGCGCGTCCGGCGGGCTCGGCTCCTACGCCACGCAGTACGCGCTGAACGGCGGCGCCACCCCGGTCTGCGTGGTCTCCTCCCCCGAGAAGGCGGAGCTGGCCAGGAAAGCGGGCGCGTCCCTGGTCATCGACAGGTCCGCGGAGAAGTACTCCTTCTGGCAGGACGAGCACACCCCCGACGTCGCCGAGTGGCGGCGCTTCGGCAAGCACATCCGCGAGCTGACCGGCGGCGACGACCCGGACATCGTGTTCGAGCATCCCGGCAGGGAGACCTTCGGCGCGAGCGTCTACGTCTGCCGCCGGGGCGGGACGATCGTGACCTGCGCCTCCACCACCGGGTTCATGCACTCCTTCGACAACCGGTACCTGTGGATGAGCCTCAAGCGCGTCGTCGGCACGCACTTCGCCAACTACCACGAGGCCTGGCAGGCCAACCGGCTGGTCGCCCAGGGGCGTGTCCACCCGACCCTGTCCCGCGCCTACTCCCTGGAGCAGAGCGCAGAGGCCGTGCACGACGTACGGCGCAACGCGCACCAGGGCAAGATCGGCGTTCTCTGCCTCGCCCCCGCCGAGGGTCTCGGCGTGCGCGACCAGGAGCTCCGCGACCGGCACCTGCCGGCGATCACGCGCTACCGGTCCTCCTAAGGAGAGAGCCATGACCTCGACAATCCTCGAACCCGGCGCGGGCGTGCACGGGAACGGCAGGCCGCTGGACATCTGCGTCTTCTGCGGCGCGGGACGGAGCAACTCGCAGGCCATCGTCGACACGGCCAGGACCACCGGCAGGCTCATCGGCGAACGCGGCCACCACCTGGTCTACGGGGGCGGCGGCTCCGGCCTGATGGGCGAGGTGGCGTGGGCGGCGTCGGAGAGCGGCGCGGCCATCCGGGGGATCATCCCTCGGTTCCTGTACGAGCGGGAGCGGGCGATCGCGGCACCGGTCCAGGAGACGCAGCTGACCGACACCCTGTACCGGCGCAAGGAGCACATGCTGCGCGGCTCCGACGCCTTCATCGCGCTGCCCGGCGGCTACGGGACGCTGGACGAGATCCTGGAGGTGATCTCCGCCACCTACCTGGGCAGGTCGGCGAAGCCGCTGGTCCTCGTGAACACCGAGGGCTTCTGGGACGGCTTCGTCAGCCTCGTCGAGACGCTGCGGCGCTACGAGCTGGTCGCCCCGGCCGGGCAGCCGGTGTTCCACTCCGTCCCCTCCCCCGAGGCGGCCCTCTCCCTCGTCGAGCAGCTGGCCGTCCCGGCGGCCTGACCCCTTACTGGAGGACTCCGATGGAGACCCGAGCGCCCCTGTCGCCCGCGGACAAACGCGCCCTGCTCGCCAGGCTGATGAGGTCGGGCACCGCCCCCTTCCCGCTCTCGTACGGCCAGCAGTCCCTGTGGTTCATGGACCGCGTGCGCAGGGAGGCGAGCGTCGCCTACAACATGCCGTTCGCGTGGACGGTGCACGACGACGCCGACCCGGGCGCGCTGCGCGGCGCGTTCGAGTGGCTGGTCGCGCGGCACCCGATCTTCCGCACGACGTACGGGCACGTCAAGGGCACCCCGGTGCAGCGGGTCGCCCCGGCGGGCGACCTGGACTTCCGGATCGTCGCCCTCGCGCCCGGCCAGGACCTCGCGGACCTGCTGGGCGCCGAGGCGGCCCGCCCGTTCGACCTGGAACGCGGCCCGGTGCTGCGGGTCGTGCTGGTACGGCGCCCGGCGGCGGCGCCGGTGCTGCTCTGGGTCACCCACCACATCGCGATCGACGGCTGGTCGCTGTTCCAGCTGCTGGAGGAGCTGGGGCAGGCGTACACGGCGCTGCGTGACGGGGCCGAGCCCGGCGTCGCGCCGCCCGCCGCGACCTACGCCGACTTCGTGACGTGGCAGGCGGCGATGCTGGCCGGTCCCGACGGCGCCCGGATGGAGGCGTACTGGACCGGGCTGCTGGCGGACCCGCCGCCGGTGCTGGCGCTGCCCGCCGACCGGCCCCGCCCCGCCGACCAGGGCTTCCAGGGCGCCTCGTACGCCTTCCGGCTGGGCGCGGAGCGGTCGGCGGCGGTCGGGGAGCTGGCCGCGAGGGGCGGCTCCACCCTGTACACGACGCTGCTGGCCGCCTTCCAGGTGCTGCTGGGCAAGGCGGCGGGGCAGGACGACTTCCTGCTCGGCACCTGGACCTCCGGGCGCAGCCGCCCCGAGTTCTCCGACGTCGTCGGCTACTTCGTCAACCCGGTCGTGTTGCGCGCCGACCTGTCTGGGGACCCCGGGTTCTCCGAGGTGCTCGGCCGCACCCGGGAGGCGGTGCTCGGCGCCCTGGACCACCAGGACTACCCGTTCCCGCTGCTGGTGGAGCGGCTGGGCGCGCACCGCGACCCGAGCCGTTCCCCGCTGTTCGACGTGGCCTTCACGCTGCGCGCCTCGCAGCGGGGGGAGATCGTCCGGGCCGAGTCGCCCGAGGCGGTGTCGCCGCTGGGCGCCTCCTCCGCGGGCGAGCGGGGCATGCTGCTGCGGCTGGGCGAGCTGGCCCTGTCGACGTACCCCCTCGACCAGCGGACCGTCCGCTTCGACGTGGAGCTGGAGCTGGTCTCGGCGGACGGCGAGATCTCCGGTCTGCTGCGGTACAACACCGGCCTGTTCGACGAGGCGACGATCGCCTGGCTCGCCGAGGGCTACCTGCGGGTGCTGGACTTCGCGGCCGGTGATCCCGGCCGTCCCGTCGGCGCCGTCCCGTGGGAGCCACGGGCCGGTGTCGTGACACGAAACGTCGTGACACGAAACGCCGTGACTCGAAACGCCGTGACAGAAAACGTCCTGACACAGAACGTCGCGACACAGAACGTCGTGACAGGAAACGTCGTGACACGAAATCTCGTGACACGGAACGGAGTCCCGGCGACCCCGGCGGCTCCGGCGCGACCCCGAGGTGTCCCGGCCCCCCACGCGGGCGGCCGGGACACCGGAGCCCGTGACACCGTGGCCGGGGAGACCCCCGCGGCCGGGAGCACGGGCACAACGGGGACGAACGCGGCGGGAACAGCGGACACGGGTACGGCCGAGCTGCTGGACGTCGTCACCGGCGTCTGGAGCGAGGTGCTGGGCCTGGACCCGGAGGAGATCTCCCCGGACGACGACTTCTTCGAGCTGGGCGGCCACTCCCTGGCCGCGGTGCAGGTGGCGATGCGGATCCAGGACCGGCTGGGCGCGGAGGTGTCCATCTCCGACGTCTTCCACCACCTGACGCCCGCCGGGCTGGCGGGCTGGCTCGCCGGTCCGGCCGAGACCGGGCCGCGCCCGGTGCCCAGGACGCCCGGCGGCGCGTACCCGCTCTCCCACGCGCAGGAGAGCCTGTGGGTGCTCAACCAGCTGGCGCCCAAGAGTCCCGCCTACAACGCGCCGCACGCGTTCCGGCTGCGCGGCCCGCTGGACGTCGCGGCGCTGGAGTGGGCGATCGGCCGGGTGACCGCCCGGCACGAGTCGCTGCGGACCACGTTCACCATGACCAGGCGGGGGCCGGTGCAGCGGGTGGCCGACCCGGCGCCGGTGCCGCTGCCCGTGGTGGAGACGGCCGACGCCGCCGGGCTCGTCCTGGAGGAGTACCGCAGGCCGTTCGACCTGGCCATGGGCCCGCTGCTGCGGCCCGTCCTGTACCGGGTCTCCCCCACCGAGCACGTGCTGCTCGTCCTGGTGCACCACATCGTCTTCGACGGCTGGTCGACGGCGGTGTTCTGGCGGGAGCTGTGCGCCTTCTACCGCCTCCGGGTCGAGGGCGGTGTCACGGAACCGGCGCCGCCCGGCGTGCAGTACGTCGACTTCGCCGTCTGGGAACGCGAGTCGCTGACCGGTGACCGGCTGGCCGGGCTGGTGGACTACTGGCGGGAGCGGCTGGCGGGCTCGAAGGGCACCGCGCTCCCCACCGACCTGCCGCGCCCGAGACGGCCGCTGTTCCAGGGGGCCCAGCACGCGTTCGACCTGCCGGTCGACGTACGGGAGCTGTGCCGCGCCACCGACACCACACCGCACATGGTCTACCTGGCCGCGTTCAAGGTCTGGCTGGCCCGCCGCGCGGGCACCCGGGACGTGGTGGTCGGCTCGGTGGTCTCCGGCCGGTCCAGGACCGAGGTCGCCGACCTGGTCGGGCACTTCGTCAACACGGTGGCCGTCCGCACGCACCTGGGCGGGGCGCGCACCTTCACCGAGGTCGTCGGCCGGGTGCGGCAGAGCCTGCTCGGCGCCTACGAGCACCAGGAGCTGCCGCTGTCGCGGCTCACCGCGGAGCTGGGCCTGGGCCGCGGGACCCCGTTCGACGTGCTGTTCACCCTGCACGACCGGCGCCTGCTGGAGTCGGCCGACGACGGGCTGCCGGGGGTGGCGGCCGACCGGCTGGTCACGCCGCTGGGCACCTCGCAGTTCGACCTCGCCCTGGAGGTGACCGACCTGGGCGGCTCGGCGCGGGCGGTGCTGGAGTACGACACGGCGCTGTTCCTCCCGGAGACGGTCGCCGCGATGGCCGCCGAGCTGGAACGGTCGATCATCGCCCTGGTGACCGGCCCCGACCTGCCCCTCACCTCGTAGGACCCCGGCACTCCCCGCCGTACGAGGCGCGCCCCGGCTTGAGGTGGCGGCCCGACGACGCGCGAGGTGGCGGCATGACCAGACGACGAGGCGACCGAACAACAACGTGTGAGGTGACGCGATGACGACGACGCGCGTGCTCGACCGCGCCGCGCGGGCGGTGAGCTTCCCCGCTCCCCGGCCGGAGGCCGCGATCCGGCTGTTCTGCCTGCCGTACGCGGGCGGCGGCTCCGTGGAGTACCAGCAGTGGGCCGACCTGCTGCCGGACACGGTGGAGGTGGTGCCCGTGCACCTGCCGGGGCGCGAGCGCCGGTTCCGCGAGGCCCCGCACACCGCGATGGACGGCCTGGTCACCGAGCTGGCCGACGCCCTCACCCCGCACCTGGGGCGGCCGTACGCGCTGTTCGGCTACAGCATGGGCGCCTGGGTGGCGTTCGAGCTGGCCAGGGAGCTGCGGCGGAGGGGCGTTCCTGCGCCCCTGGCGCTGCTGGCCGCGGCGGCCGGTGCGCCGGACGGCCCGCGCGCCCCCGCCGTCCACGACGCCCCCGACGGCGAGCTGGTGGCCTGGATGCGCCACCTGGGCGGCAGCGGCGGCCTGCCGCTGGACGACCCCCGGCTGCTCGCGGTGGTGCTGCCCCGGGTGCGGGCCGACCTGCGGGTGACCGAGACCTACCTGCCCGCCGCCGAGCCGCCGCTGGCGTGCCCGCTGGTCGTCTACACCGGCGACGGGGACGAGATCGTCTCACCCGGCGAGGCCCTGCTGTGGGGCCCGCACACCGGCGGGGACTTCCGGCTCAGGGTGCTGGACGGCGACCACTTCTTCCTGCACGAACGCCGGGCGAAGCTGCTCGGCCACATCATCCGCGACATCCGCGACATCCACGACCTGGAGGTCTGACGTGAGCACGTACGTAGTGGTGGTCAACGACGAGGAACAGTACTCCCTCTGGCCGCACGACCGGGCCCTGCCCGCCGGGTGGACCGCCACCGGGACGCCCGGCGGCCGTGACGACTGCCTGGCCCACATCGAGCGGGTGTGGACGGACATGCGCCCCAGATCGCTGCGCACGCCATGACCGTCCTGCAGGGTACCCGGCCTCGTGTCAACGCCGGGCGCCTGGTGGAGCACGTGGCCCGGCTGGGCGCGGTCGGCGCGGTCCCCGGCGGCGGGGTGACGCGGCTGGCGTTCACGCCCCAGGACGTGGAGGGACGCGCGTACGTCGCGCGGCTCATGGAGGAGGCGGCCCTGGCCGTGGAGGTCGACCCGGCCGGGAACCTGATCGGCCGCCGCCCCGGCACCGTGCCGGGGGCGGCGGCGCTGGTCCTGGGCTCGCACATCGACACGGTGCCCGACGGCGGCGCCTACGACGGGGCCTACGGGGTGCTGGCCGGAATCGAAGTGGCCAGGACCCTGTACGAGGAGGGCGTGCGGCTGAACCACCCACTCGCGGTGGTGGCCTTCTGCGACGAGGAGGGCGCGCACGGGACGATGGGGATGCTCGGCTCGCACGGGTTCGCCGGGGCGCTGCCGCCGGGGGCGGCGCTCGCCCTCGACGACCGGGGCGTCCCGGTCGCCGACCTGCTGGCGGCGGTCGGGGGCGACGCGGGCCGACTGGCCGAGGCGGCCTGGTCGCCCCGCGACGTCGCCGCCTACCTGGAACTCCACATCGAGCAGGGCGACGTGCTGGAGCGCCTGGGCGTGCCCATCGGGGTGGTCGAGACGATCACCGGGCGGGTGAACGTCTCGGTCACCGTCGAGGGCACCGCCGGGCACGCGGGCACCACGCCCATGGAGCACCGGGCGGACGCGCTGGACGGCGCCGCCCGGATGGTGCTGGCCGTGCGGGCCATCGCCGCCGCCGAGCGGCTGGTGCTGCGCGCCACCACCGGGACGTGCGCCGTCGAGCCCGGCATGTGGAACGTCATCCCCGGCAGGGTCCGGCTGGGCGTGGAGTTCCGCGACACCTCGGCCCGGGCCCTGGACGCGGCGGTGGCGCGGCTGGCCGAGGTCGCCGCCGAGGTCGCGGTCGCGACCGGCACCCGCGTCACGGTCGTGCCCGGGGCGCGCACCGCGCCGGTCGACTGTGACGAGGGGCTGCGCGAGATCGTCGCCCGCTCCGCGTCCGGGCAGGGCCTGCCGTACCACCGCCTGCCCAGCGGGGCCGGGCACGACGCGCAGATCGTGGCGCGGATCGCGCCCGTCGGGATGATATTCGTGCCGAGCAGGGGCGGCGTGAGCCACGCGCCCGCGGAGTACACCGCGCCCGAGCACCTGGCGTGGGGGGCGGACGTGCTGCTCACGGCGGTGCTGATGCGCGACGCGGCCCCGGATATCGGCCGGTAGCCGATGTGATATCGACTCGATCGCGCCTCATTCTACGTTTGTCGCAGAACGGAAGAAGGAAAGAAAACAACAAGACGAATGAGGTCGAAAATGTCTCGGTGGATTACCTGGGTCGCGAAAGTCACCGCCACTGCCGCGCTCTTCGCGCTCCCCCTGGCCGTCGTTCAGGGCACGGTCTCCGCGGCGGCGTCAATCGCCCACACCACCGGCGACAGCACATGGACCTGATGATTCGGAGGGCATTGCCGATAAAGCCGCCAACCGCTCCGTGATTCTCCGATAATCCTCGGAGCCGGTGTCGGCGCAACATTCCAGAGCACGATTCAACGCATCGAAGGCCGCGGGCTCGTCCCCTTTGAGGACGAACACCTCACCCAGCGCGGACAGCGCCCTGAACCGCCACAACCGGGTGTCCAGCTCGGTGGATATCTCAAGGGTCTCCAGCAGGTGGGCCACCGCCTCGTCGAACCGGCCGCACCGGGCGTGCAGCTGGCCGAAGGCCAGGTGGATCCGCGCCTCCACGAACCGCTCCCGCACCCCCTGGGCGATGACGAGTGCCTCGTCCAGGCTCTCCACCGCGGCGTCCGTCAGGTCCTGGCGGATCTGGATCTCCCCCAGCCCGCACAGGATGTACGCCTGCCCGATACCGTCCTGCCTCTTCCTGACCAGGGCGAGCGCGGCCCGCACGGTCGCCTCGGCCTCCACGGTCCGATCCTGGCGCAGCAGCGCCTCCCCCAGCCTGTTGAGGATCTGCGCCTGTCCCCGCTCGCTGCCCAGCCCGCGGAAGACCTCCAGCGCCTGCCTCAGCAGGGGCTCGGCGAGCTCCAGCCTGCCCAGGTCCACATGGACCTGGGCGATGCCGCCGAGCACGTGGGCCTCGGCGAAGTGGTCGCCGACCTCGGCGAAGATCCTCTTCGCGGTGAGGAACCCGTCGAGCGCCGCGTCGAACCGGCCCGCGAGCCGGTCGAGCAGCGAGATGTTGCGCAGCGCCAGCGCCATCCCGTACGGGTCCTCAAGCCTCTCGAACAGCTCGCGCGCCGCGCTCAGGCACTCGCCCGCCCGCTCCGGGACCTGCTGGAAGAGGTGCATGCTTCCCATCGAGCACAGGACCGCCGCCTCACCGCGCGTGTCACCCGCGCCGCGTACGGCGGCGAGGGCCGTCTCGTGGGTGGTACGCCAGTCGTCGAAGTAGCTGCGGACCTCGAAGAGGGTGGTGGCGGTGACGGCGAGGTCCCAGCACAGCTCGGACGCGCCGAGCCCCGCGGCCTGGGAGATCCCGGCGACGAGGGCGCCGCGCTCGGCGTCCAGCCAGTCGAGGGGCCGTTCCAGGAGCTCGTCGGCGTCGCCGGGCCGCCAGCGGGGCACCGAGCCGTGCAGCTGGGTGAAGGCGCCGCCGTACTCCCGCTGGTGTGCCTCCTCGGCGAGCGCGAGCCAGCAGCTCAGCGCCCGGGTGATCGCGGCGAGGCGGTCCTCGGCCGCCTCCTCGGCGTGGGCCCGCTCCCTGGCGTACAGCCTGACCAGGTCGTGGAAGCGGTAGCGGATCTGGTCGGCGCCGTCGTGGCCCAGTACCTCGACCAGCTGGGCGTCCACCAGCTGGTCGATCAGGTCCTCGGCGTCGAGGTCGTCGATGCCGAGCAGCGCCGCGCCCGCCCAGGAGGCGAAGTCGGGCGCCTCCAGCAGTCCCAGCCTGCGGAACATCAGCGCCGCCCGGGGGCTCAGGTCGCGGTAGCTGAGGGCGAAGCTGGCCCGTACGGTCAGCTGGCCGTAGCTCAGCTCGTCCAGGCGGCGGCGCTCGTCGGCGAGGCGCTTGGCCAGGCGGGCCGGGGTCCAGTACGAGCGGGCGGTGAGGCGCGCGCCCACGATCCGCAGCGCCAGCGGCAGCCCGTCGCACAGCTCGCCGAGCAGGGTGGCGGACTTGGGGTCCTCGTCCATCACCACGGAGTCGGCGACCCCGGAGAGCAGCGCGGCGGAGTCGGCCGAGCCCAGCACCTCCAGGTGGATCACGCTGGCCCCCTCCCTGGGGGCCAGGTCTCCCAGCGGGTCCCGGCTGGTCACGATCACGCAGCAGGTGCCCGAGCCGGGCAGCAGCGGCCTGACCTGGTCGATGGCGCGGGCGTTGTCCAGCACCAGCAGCACCTGGCGTTTGCCGATGACGGTGCGCAGCAGGCCCGCGCGCTCGTCCAGGTCCTCGGGGATGCGCTCGCCGCCGATGCCGAAGGCCCGCAGGAAGCGGTCCATCACCGCGCCGGGCGTCAGCGGCTGGGCGTTGAGGTCGTAGCCGCGCAGGTTCACGAAGAGCTGGCCGTCGGGGAAGCGGGAGGCGACCCGGTGCGCCCAGTGCACGGCGAGGCCCGACTTGCCGACCCCGCCCACCCCGGTGATGAGGGCGATGGTGAGCAGTCCCTGGCCGAGCCGTTTGTCCAGCAGGGCGTCCAGCTCGGCGATCTCGGTGGCCCTGCCGACGAAGTGCGGCACGTCCGCGGGCAGCTGCGCGGGCACCACCCCGTGCTCGACGTGGTTCGCCGCCGGGAGTTCGGCGGGAGCGGGCGCGGGCTCGGGTTCCGCGGCCGTCTCGGGGGCGGGCGCGGGGGTCCGGGCGGGTGGCGGCGCGGGCGCCGGGGTCAGGTCGGGGTCGTCGCGGAGGATGGCGTCGTGCAGCTCCTGCAGCTCGGTGCCGGGTTCGATGCCCAGCTCGTTGACCAGCTGCGTCCGCCCGATCCGGTACGTGTCGAGCGCCTCCGCCCTGCGCCCGCACCGGTATCTGGCCAGCATCAGCTGGGCGCGCAGCCGCTCGCGCAGCGGGTTGGCGTCGACGAAGACGGCGAGGTCGTCGATGAGCTCCCGGTGCCGGCCCAGGGCCAGCTCCAGCTGGACGCGCTCCTCGGTGAGCGTCAGCTGGCGGTCGTCCAGCCGTCGCGCCTCGGACTCGACGAACGCGCTCTCGATGCCCGCCAGGACCGGGCCGCGCCACAGGCCGCACGCCTCGGCGAACAGCCGGGCGGCACCGGCGAGGTCGCCCGCGCTCTCCGCGGACCGCGCCTGGGAGACGAGGCGCTCGGCGAGCAGGACGTCGACCTGCGACGGGTCGGCCTGCAGGACGTACCCGGGAGAGGAGGTGCCGAGCAGGTTCGCCGGCGCCCCCGCCTCCAGGAAGGCGCGGCGAAGCCCGGAGACGCAGATGACCACCTGGCTGCGGGCGGTGGGAGGTGGGCGCTCGCCCCAGATCGCGGTGGCGAGCAGGTCGACGGGAACGACCCGCCCCGCGCGCAGGATGAGCGTGGCGAGAATGATGCGCTGGCGTGACCCGCCGATCGAGACCCGTTGCTCACCTACCAGGACTTCAAGTGGACCGAGAACTCGAAACGACAGAGCAGTGTCCATGCGCCACCATCAGGAAGTGTTCGACTGCCCCTTACGCAGGGTGAATCATTTATTCGCGAAAAACACCATTTCAACAGCATTTGTCATGGCATGTCCAGTCTTTATCGTAAGAGCGTCCTCGTATACAGCCCCACTAGCGGGATTGTTGGGATTTTCACCGACCGGACGTCCGTATTCACGCCGAACGACGCGGCCGGAACCGCGTCGGCGCCGTCACCACTGTCACTATCACCACTGTCACCATCACCGCCGTCACCGCCACCGTTACCGCCGCCATCGTCATCACCGTCGTCACCGCCGTCACCGTTCGCCCGCCGGCGCGGATCCGGCGTCGGCCGACGCCCGCGGGCCGGGCGCCGATCCCCCCGCTCCGCCGCCCCTCACCAGCCTGGCGGCGCGCAGGCCCAGCCAGAACAGCACGGCCAGTACGGCGACCAGTAGGTACTCGATGGCGGGAATGCGGACGATCTCATCGATCCTGCCAGAACCTCGGGCGCCGTACACCGCCAGGACGGCTCCGGCATAAAGGGCGGCGAGGGCCCATCTGGTGGCGCGGGACAGCCCGAGGCCGTGCATCTGGGTGATCACGAAGATGCCGAGGAAACCGAACAGGAACATCGGCCACATGCCGTCGGGGCCGCTGTTCATCACCGCCACGAGGGTGCCGTGCACGGCGACGAGGAGCTCCAGCGTCGCGGTCCACCAGCGGTTGGTGTGCGCGCGGGTCATGAACAGGCTGCCCTGGAGCAGGAGCAGGAACATGTAGAAGAAGCCGATCAGGTGGCCGCTCGTGCTCTCCATGGGGTGGTACCAGAAGGTGTATATCGCGGCCCAGCTGAACAGGTAGCCGTGATACTTGCGGGCGAACCCCACCACCTCCGTGGAGATGGGGGCGGGACGCCCGGCGAACAGGCCGCGGCGGCCGTTCTCCATCAGCAGGACCACGACCAGCAGCAGGACCACCGACCCCTGCGAGCTGAAGATGGACACGTCCTGCGCGAGCCCGTCGTAGAACAGGTGGGTCTGCAGGGTGTGCAGGACGATGAAACCGAAGTTGACCGCCAGCGCCACGACGTTCACCCGGTGCAGTCCCGCGCTGTAGCGGCGGACCCTGGTCTGCGCGTAGTAGATCAGCCCCCAGACGGCGAGCTGGTGGGCCGCGTAGCCGAGCCACGCGGAGGCGCGGGTCCAGACGGTGGGTTCCGGCAGCTTCCAGTAGTACCAGGAGGCGCCCTGGTCGGGCAGCAGCCGGACGCCGTGCAGCCGCTGGCCCAGCAGCCAGACCAGCCCGGTGAGAACCGCGCTGGCCACGACCCCCAATAGAAGGGTACGACCGGCACTCGGGCGGCGAATATCGTTCAGCACACTGAGCATTATGCAGTTGCTCAGCTTGCTGAACAAATACCCGAACACATGCGATCGTCGATCTCCCCGTATCGAACATGTGATCTAAAACTCATGGAAAGCAGGCCCTGCCCAAGGTTACGATCTTGCTGTTCGCCGGCCGGGCCGACCGGTCGGCTCTCCACCCGGAACAGGGCGCGAAGACGCCCGCGACCACATGGGAGATCAAGCTTGAGACGTGCACTGATCGCGCTGGGCATCGGTCTGAGCGTGCTGGGCTCCACCGCCGTCGCACCGGCACAGGCCGCGAACGCGGTGATGGTCCGGCTGGCCTTCACCGCGCCGGAGGCCCAGCAGGTCGCGAGGTTCTGGTTCGCCGACGGGGCCGCCAACCTGAGGAACGCCACACCGTACGCCGTGCGGACGGCGACCGGCGGGGAACGCCTGCCCACGGACATCGTCCCGGCCGGTCCCCGGTTCTCCATACCGCCCCTGGAGGGACCGGCCGCGCCGGAGGGGGCGGCGCCCACGACCTTCGGCAAGGTGTTCTTCGTCGGCGGCGACCTCCAGCCGCACTGGTGCACCGGCACGGTCGTGCACTCGAGATACCGGAACGTCGTCGCGACGGCGGGCCACTGCCTGCTGGACACCGAGGCCCCGGCCGGTCCGCTCGACAAGTGGGTCTTCGTGCCCGCCTACTCCGAGGGCACCGCCCCGTACGGGCTGTACGTCGGGAAGGTGAGCTTCGTCCACCAGGACTTCGACGACATCCGCGACTACGACCGCGACCTCGCCTTCGTCAACGTGCACCGAGGTGTCGCCTCCCCCTCCCCGGACGCGCTGACCAACGTCGGGATGCTGGCCGAGAACGTCGGCGCCCAGGGGATCACGTTCAACCAGCCGCTCGCGCCCTCGGCCGACGTCTTCGGCTACCCCGCCGGTCCCCACCCCGACGGCGACCGGCCCTACACGGGCGAGACCCTCGAACGGTCGACCGGGCCGACGTTCGCGATGGGGGTCACCGGCCTCCCCATGGACCGGCCCGTCGGCGTGGACTCCCCGTTCACCGGTGAGGGCTCCCTCGGCTCCTCGTGGCTGACCGACTACACGGGCGACAGCCGTAGCGGCTATCTCAACGGCGTCACGGTCGGCGTCTCCGACACCGACGGCGACGGCCGCTACGACACCGGCGTCTCACCGTACTTCGACACCGAGCTGTGCCAGGTCTACCGGAAGGCCGAGGCCTTCTGGACCGGCGTCATCGCCTAGAAGGCCCCGTGCCCGCCGCGCTCACTCCAAGGGGTGGGCGCGGTGTCGTGGTCCAAGGGGGTCGCGACCACCGGCACCCCGCGCCCGGCCCGGCTCGGCATCCGGATCGACCCGGCGTCCGGATCGGCTCGGCCAGGAGGTCCCGCGGCCTTCGCGTCTGTGACAATGGGCGGGTGGCCGAGGGAAATGAGGACCGAGTCGCTCCGGATCCGCAGGCGATGCGCGCGGACATCCGTTCCTGGCCCACGGGCCGTCTGCTGTCGGTGGCCGCCCGCCTGGTCGAGGGGCGTTTCCACGACTTCCTCGCGGCGCACGACCTCACCCACGCGGGCCTGATCGCCCTGCACCACGTCGTCGACGGACGGCTGGCGCAGCGCGAGCTCGCGACGCTGTGCCGGGTGACCGACCAGACGATGAGCCGGACGATCGAGGGGCTGCACCGGGCCGGATACGTGGAGCGCGGCGGCGACGAGCGCGACCGGCGGCGCACCCTCATCGAGATCACTCCCGCGGGGCGGGAGGTGCTGGAGACCGCGCGCCGTGAGGAGCGCGGCTCCGAGGTCCTGCTGGGGGCGGTCGACGAGTACGACCACTTCCGCGAGCAACTGATCAAGTTGATCACGATCGTGTGAGGCACCCGCCGACCGCGGGGCACTACCTGGTGATGGTGAAGGTGTCCACGTCGAACAGCGAGCCGGAGCCGCCGCTGAAGGTCAGGAAGATCGGCCCCGACCCCGCGGTGAGGTTGGTGGTGACGGTCCTGAAGGTGTCCCAGCTACCGGTGTTGGGCACGGTCACCGTACCGAGCACCGTCCCGGTCTGCGAACCCGCGCGGACCCGGATGGTGCCACCGGCACCCGCCGAGGAGACGCGGGCGCTGAAGGTCTTCGCCCCGGAGGCGTTCACCGACGCGTACCCGGCCCAGTCGCCGTTGTCGATGTAGCCCACCGTCCTGCCGCCGCTGGCCGGGCCGTGGTTCGCCGGCTGCACGCCGAAGTTGGAGGTGTACGCCTCCCCCTCGACCGTGGTGGAACCGCCGCCGCCGGTCCTCGGGCTGCAGTCGGCCGCGACCTGTCCCGCCGCGTACCTGATGCCGCCGAGGAGCAGGCTGCGGAAGGCCGGCTCCGCGTAGGACTGGATGGTGTGGCCCAGACCCGTGTAGAACGAGCGGCCGGAACCCTGCGGGTGACACCAGGTGATGGGGTGGTCGCCGCTCATGGTGCCGCCGCTGTAGCTGCCCTCGTCGAGGGACTGCAGGACGCGCGCGGTGGAACGCGGGTTGGTGCGGTAGTTGTACCACTCGTCGCTGCGGCTCCAGGTGGCGCCGAGGTGGGAGGTGGCCGGGTGCGTGTTGTCCTCGGTCTTGACCGTCGCCTGCTGGATCGCGGGGTGGCCGCTGAACCAGGCGCCGACGAGCTGGCCGTAGTAGGCCCAGTCGTACTCGGTGTCGGCCGCCGCGTGCACGCCGAGGTAACCGCCGCCGCCGTTCACGTAGTTCTGGAACGCGGTCTGCTGGGTGGCGTTGAGGACGTCACCGGTGGTGCTGAGGAAGATCACGGCCTCGTACGTGGCCAGGTTGGACGCGGTGAAGGCGTTGGCGTCCTCGGTCGCGGTGACGGTGAAGCCGTTGGCGGTGCCCAGATCCCTGATGGTCTGGATGCCGGTCGGGATGGCGTCGTGGCGGAACCCGGCCGTCTTGGAGAAGACCAGCACCTCGTACGGGGCGGCGGCCTGGGCGGTCGCCGGGACGAGCACGGTCGCGGCCGCCATCGTGGCCACCGCGGCCGTCGCCAGCCCGCGTGCGATGAAACTACGCATCGCTGTCCTTTCGTATGCGGAAAGATCCCCGGCGCGGCGGGAGACCGCCGCGCCGGGGATTCGTCACTACTTGGTGATGGTGAGGGTGTCGACGTCCAGCAGGGCGCCGGCGCCGCCGGTGAAGGTCAGGAAGATCGATCCTGAGCCCGTCCCGGTGAGGTTGGTGGTGACGTTCTGGAAGGTGTCCCAGCTACCGGTGTTGGGCACGGCCACCGAGCCGAGCACCGTCCCGGTCTGCGAACCCGCGCGGATCTGGATGGTGCCGCCGGGGCCGCCCGAGGAGACGCGGGCGGTGAAGGTCTTCGCCCCCGGCGCGGTCAGCGTGGAGTACCCGGCCCAGTCGCCGTTGTCGATGTAGCCCATGGTGGTGCCGCCGCTGGCCCCGGCGTGGGCGGCCGGCTGCACGCCGGAGTTGGAGGTGTAGGCCTCCCCCTCGACCGTCGTGCTGCCACCGCCGGTGCCGCCGGTGTTCAGGGTGAAGGCGTCGAGGTCGAAGAGGTTGCCCTGACCGGTGACGCCCTTGAAGACCAGGAACAGCGTGGTGGTGCCCGAGGGGGCGTTGCTCAGGTTCGCCGAGACGTTCTGGAAGGTCTCCCAGCCGCCGGTGACCGGCACGGTGACCGTACCGAGGAGCGTGCCGGTGGCCGAGCCCGCCCTCACCTCAAGCGTTCCGCCGACACCGCCGGAGGAGACGCGGGCGGTGATGGAGGTCGCGTTGCCGAGCGCGTACGGCGTGAAGGAGATCCAGTCGCCGTTGTCGATGAACCCGGCGGTCTTGGCGCCCTCGGCGGGGCCGTGCTCGGCGATCTGGATGCCCGACTGGGCGCCGAAGTGCTCGGCCTGGCGGTGGCGCGGCTGCAGGGTGCGGGTGTTCTCGGTGGTGAGACCGCCCTTGTCGGTGTAGCTGGCGACGAAGACGCCGTAGATGTTGGCGGCGCTGTCGTGCTCACCGTCGGTCGGGACCGTGATGGTTCCCGAGCAGCCGTTCTTGCTGGTGATCTCGTGCGCGTGGCTGTCGTGGCCGAGGAGGTAGGTGACCTTGACCTTGGTGCAGTCGATGGTCCCGTCCTCGGGGTCGCTCACGTTGACCTGGAAGGGCACCGTGTCGCCGAAGGAGAACAGCTGCCCGTTGACGGGCTGGGCGAGGTTCACCGTGGGCGCGGTGTTGCCGACCGTGATGGTCACGTTCGCGGTGCCGGTCAGCCCGCCCGAGTCCCTGACGGTCAGCGTCGCGGTGTAGGTGCCGTTGGCCGTGTAGGTGTAGGTGGGGTTGGCCGCGGTGGAGGTGGCTCCGTTGCCGAAGTTCCACGAGTAGGTCAGCGCGCCGCCCTCGGGGTCGGAGCTACCGGCCGAGGAGAAGGTGACGGCGAGCGGAGCGGCCCCGGAGGTCTTGTTCGCGGCGGCCTTGGCGATCGGGTTGCGGTTGGTCCCGGCGATGTACTCGACCCGGTAGAGGGCCTGGTTGCCGGAGCCGGTGCCGTAGTCGAGCACGTACAGGGCGCCGTCGGGGCCGAAGGTCAGGTCCATGACCTGGGTGCCGGTCCACGGGAAGGCCTCGATCACGCCGGGCGCGCCGGAGGAGGTGACCTCGATGGCCTTGATCCAGCGGCGGCCGTACTCGGCGGCGAAGAAGCGGCCGTTGAGCGAGGCGGGGAACTTGATGGACGAGTTCAGGGCCGCGTCGTAGCGGTAGACCGGGCCGCCCATCGGCGACTCGGAGCCGCCGCCGAACTCCGGCGGGGAGCCCTCGAAGCCGTAGCGGATCCAGCTGGGCTTGGCCGCGGGCAGGGTGGGCAGGCCGGTGTTGCGGAACGAGTTGTTCGTCGGGCCGCCGGCGCAGTTGTACTTCGCCTGGGACGGTCCGGACGGGAAGGTGTACTCGTTGTACGTCTCGTTCGTGGTGTTCGTACCGGTGCAGTACGGCCAGCCGTAGTTGCCGGGGCCGGTGATGCGGTTGAACTCCACCTGGCCGCCGGGGCCGCGGTTGGCGTCGGCGCCACCGGCGTCCGGGCCGTAGTCGCCCAGGTAGACGATGCCGGTGGCCTTGTCGACCGACATGCGGAACGGGTTGCGGAAGCCCATCGCGTAGATCTCGGGACGGGTCCTGGCCGTGCCGGGGGCGAACATGTTGCCGCTGGGGATGGTGTAGGTCCCGTTGGCCTGCGGCTTGATGCGGAGCACCTTGCCGCGCAGGTCGTTGGTGTTGCCCGAGGAACGCTGCGCGTCGAACTGCGGGTTGCGGTCGGTGCGCTCGTCGATGGGGGTGTACGAGTTCGACTCGAACGGGTTGGTGTCATCGCCCGTGGTCAGGTACAGGTTCCCGGCCGCGTCGAAGTCGATGTCACCACCCACGTGGCAGCACTGGCCACGGTCGTTGGGCACCTCCAGCACGATCTTCTCGCTGGCCATGTCCAGGGTGTTGTCGGCCTTGAGGGTGAAGCGGGACAGATTCAGGTGTCCCTTCCACTGCTCGAAGGTCGCCGCGCTGCCGCTGGTGGGCGCGTCACCGCCGGGGGTGGACAGCTTCGGCGAGTAGTACACGTACACGAAGCGGTTGGTGGCGAAGGCCGGGTCCGCGGCGATGCCCTGCAACCCCTCCTCGTCGTGCGTGTAGACGTCGAGCTTTCCGGCGGTCGCGGTGGCTCCGGCGGCGGTCGTACGGCGGATTGTGCCGTCACGCGCCGTGTGCAGGATCGACCTGTCGGGCAGCACCGTCAGCGACATGGCCTCGCCGAGCTCGCTCGGGCCGGTGGCCAGGGAGACCTGCTGGTAGTCGGAGGCCGGGATGTCGGCCACCGCGCGGGCCGCCGCGCCGGTGGCCGATCCGGTGGCCGCGGAGGCCGACGATCCGATGGCCGCGGAGGCCGACGGGCCGGTGGCCGCGGCGCCGGTGGTGATGAGCAGGGCTGCGGTCAGCAGCCTGGCCCACGGCCGAGGGCGTGGGGACATTGAGGGTCCTTTCCTGACTTGGGGGGATCAGTCAGGCAAGGCGCGCGCCGCCGCGCTTATGCCGCCGGCGACGCTGTCGCGCGTCGCCGGTGATACCGGGTTTGTTCGTGCGGTGGTGCGATGGTGCGGTAGTGCGCGCGGACCCGGAGGGTGCCGTCTCCGGGAAGCAGAACTGCGAGAACAACGGTGCCTGAAGAACTAACAGTCTGCTTTTTTCGCGACTCGATGTACGAGTTACAGATTTTTAACACGCAAGCAACTTCCTGTAAACCCCCTGTCAGAGCTTCCCAGGTCAGTCCCCTGATGCGGGAGTGCCGCCCGGCCACGCCCGGGATCCAAGGGACTCCGGGCGCCGGATCGGTGATCGTTCGCCCCTCAGGGTGAAAACATGCAAAAAAGGGGTAGATCGGGCATGGTGACCGAAGACAACTGGTTCCTCGACCGCGAGGAGCGTGGCAACCCGGCGTCCCGGATCGACACCCGGCACGACAGCGGGACCGCCTGGTCGCACGGCAACGCCGTGCGGCCCATCCCGCACGGCACGCCCTACTTCACCGAGCTGCTCGCCCGCGTCCGCGAGCTGCGCTCGGGGGACCTGCTGATGTTCACCGACTGGCGCGGCGACCCCGGGGAGCGGCTGGACGGCCCCGGCACCGAGGTCGCCGACGTGTTCGCCGAGGCCGCCCGGCGCGGCGTCGTGGTCAAGGGCCTCCTGTGGCGCTCGCACTGGGACAAACTCCTCTTCAGCGCCGAGGAGAACCGCCACCTCGGCGACGCCATCGAGGCGGCGGGCGGCGAGTGCCTGCGCGACATGCGCGTACCCCCCGGGGGCTCCCACCACCAGAAGCTCGTGGTGCTGCGCCACCGCGACGACCCCCGGCGCGACATCGCGTTCGTCGGCGGCATCGACCTGTGCCGGAGCCGCCGCGACGACTCCTCCCACGAGGGCGACGAGCAGGCCGCGCCCATGGCCAAGGTGTACGGCAGCCGCCCGCCCTGGCACGACGTGCAGGCCGCCATCCAGGGACCGGCCGTCGGCGACGTCGAGGCCGTCTTCAGGGAGCGCTGGGAGGACCCCCAGCCACTGACCCGCAACCCCGTGCACCGCGTCGCCGACCTGGTCAGACGCGAGGACACCCGGCCGGACCCGCTGCCCCCGCAGCCGCCCGACCCGCCCCCCTGCGGCCCGCACGCCGTACAGCTCCTGCGCACCTACGCCCACCGCAGGACCCGCTACTCCTTCGCGCCGCGCGGAGAGCGCAGCGTCGCCCGCGGCTACCTCAAGGCCCTGCGCCGCGCCCGCAGCCTGATCTACATCGAGGACCAGTACCTGTGGTCGCCCCAGGTCGCCGAGTCCTTCGCCGAGGCACTGAGGGCCAACCCGGAACTGAGGATGATCAGCGTCCTGCCGCTCCACCCCGACCAGGACGGCCTGATCAGCGGCGTACCGCAGATCCTGGGCCGCAACCAGGCGCTCGCCGTCCTGAAGCGCGCGGGCGGCGACCGGGTCGCGGTCTACGGGGTCGAGAACCGGGAGGGCACCCCGGTGTACGTCCACGCCAAGGTCTGCGTCATCGACGACGTGTGGTCGACCATCGGCTCCGACAACTTCAACCGGCGCTCCTGGACCTACGACTCCGAGCTGACCTGCGCGGTGCTCGACGAGACCCCCGACGGCCGCGAGCCCCTCGACCCCGGAGGGCTCGGCGACGGCGCCCGCCGCCTGCCCAGGGACCTGCGGCTCACCCTCGCCCGCGAACACCTCGACCGTCCCGGCAACTCCGGCACGGACCGGCCCGGCAACCGGCACGGAGACCCCGGCACGGACCGGCACGAAGGCTCCGGTTCGGATCGGCACGAAGGCTTCGACCGACACGGAGACTCCGGCGCGGACCCGCTCGGCAAGCGGCGCGAGGACTCCGGCGCGGACCCGCTCGACGGCCCGCGCGGGGACTCCGACGCGGACCTGCTCGACCCCGCCTCCTTCTTCGACGCCTTCGCCTCCTCGGCGGCGGAGCTCGAACGCTGGTACGCGGAGGGTCGCCAGGGCCCCCGCCCGCCGGGACGGCTCCGCGCGTACGAGGTGCCTCAGATGTCCCCGTGGGCCACCGCCTGGGCCACCCCGTTCTACCGGTTCCTCTGCGACCCCGACGGCCGCCCCCGCGCCATGCGCCGCGCCGGAGAATACTGACGGTATACGGCTAGGGCAGGCCGTTCCTGTTCTTGTAGTCGTTCCAGACCCGCACGCAGTAGGCGTGGCGCCAGTCCCCCGAGGGCAGGTGACGGCAGGCGTAGGAGGCGCCGATGCCGGTGCTCCCGCCACCGGCCGACGGCCCGCTCCTGGAGGCCGGGGGCGACGACGACCCGGTGGCCGGTGCGCCCGTCCTGCCCGCCCGGGGCCGCGACCCGCTCTCCCGCGTCCCGGAGCGGGATCGTCCCGCCGTCCCGGCGCCCCCGGCGTCCCCGCGCGTGCTCCCGTCGGCGCTTCCACGGGTGTTCCCGCGAGTGTTCTCCGCCCCCCGCCCGGCGCTTCCGGTCGCCCGCCTGGCGCCGGTCTCCGGTGAGGCGGCCCCCGTCCCGCCCGGTGCGGCGGCGGTCCCCGTGGAGCCGCCCTCGCGGTGCCGCCCGGCCCGCTCGACCGGCTTGACCGGCTTCTTGACAGGCTTGGCACGCTCCACCCGCTCGACCCACTCGTCCCGGGTGTTTCCCCCGGCGGCGGAAAGGGCGCGTTCGGCCGGGAGCACCCGCACCGGGTCACGGCCCGGGGCCTTCCGCTCCCCGCCGGATCCCTTCCCGCTCTCGGGAGCCCGCCGTTTCCCGGCCGGGGCCTTCGCGTCCCTCCCGGCCGCCACCGGGGCCCGCGAGGGGGTGACCACCGCGTCGCGCCCCGAGAGGAGGCGTTCCCCGGGAGACGCGGGCGACGTGTCGGCGGTGGGCACCCCGTCCCACGGGGACCAGCCGGACGACCAGACGCCGACTCCCGCGGCGGCGAGGAACCCGGCGATCAGCGCGGGCCTCAGGAGCTGCTCGCGCGAGAGCCGCGACCACGGCCGCCGCCACGGGCTGGGAGGCGGGGGCATGGAGAACGGCCTGCTGTCGAGGTAGGTCCGGGAGCGGCGGAGCGGCGGAAACGCGACGGTGTCGCCGGTCTCCTCGTCCTTTCGATGCCGCGCGGGCCCGCGCGGCGACGGCGCCTCCTCCCCCTGCCACTCATCAGGCCATTCCGGATGAATCGACTCCAGCGGAATCGTCGGCCCCACGGGCGTCCGGGACTCCGGAGGCCACACGGGTCGCGAAGGTCCGGCGGACTCCGGAGGCCGTGCGGGTCGCGCGGGTCGTACGGGGCGCGGAGGGGCGGCGGGCTCCGGTGGCGCCGAGGGGCTCGGGAGCCCGGCGGCGTGCGAAGGGTCGGCGGGCGGCGGCGGGGGGCCGGTGGG
>NZ_JBSZKT010000056.1:0-36919 GCF_055690525.1 Streptosporangium sp. H13245
AGGGCGAGCAGGATCCGGCACCGTCCGGGGTCGGCGACCAGCGCGCCGATCACCGCGATGTCGGTGTCTCCGCCTGCCCGTGGTGCTGGTTCCGGATATCCCATACAGCCAGATTAAGTCCGCCTCCGTTCGACCGCCGTCGAAGCGTTCCGCCGTTAGCGTCGGGACATGTCATCCCTCGCGAGGACCGGACGCCTCCTCTGCCCGTGAGTTTGTACAGACCGTTTACGATCATGGCCGCCGCGCCGCGACACCGATCAAAGGGGACCTTTGTCATGAGTGACCACACACCGGTACCGGAATCGGTCGTCGAGCGGTCCGAGAGGATCCCGGGTTATACCTACGGCACCGGTGAGGCCGCTGTTTCGCCGTTGACGTTGGAGGACTTGGAGCACCTCAAGGCCGTGGTGGGGCTGACCGAACAGGACGAGCAGGCGTTGATCGAGGCCGCCCGTGTGCTGGCCGACCAGGCCGACGACATGGTGAGCGCCTACCGAAAGCGGCTCGGGGAACTGCCGTTCATGCGCGCCTACTCCGGCCACCCCGACGGCACCCCCAACCCCGAGTACGGCGCCGCGTCCAAGCCACGCTTCGACCGCTTCATCATCGACGCCTGCACCCGGCCGCTGGACCAGGACTGGCTCAACTACCAGCACGAGATCGGGCTGCGCCACACCCGGGCCAAGAAGAACACCACCGACCACGCCGACTCACTCGACCACATCCCGATGCGCTACCTGCTGGCCTTCACCGCGGTCGTCATCGCCACCGCCCGCGACTATCTGGCCGCCGGAGGCGCCCCGGCCGAGCGGGTCGACCGCATGCACGCCGCCTTCACCAAGTCCGTGATGCTGCACGTCACCGTCTGGACCCGGCCCTACGTCGACGCCGCCGACTGGTAAGACCCGCGGGAGCCGAGGTCAGGGCCGGAGCGGGTCCTTGTCGGCGGGGGAGAGGTCACTGGGCCAGAGGCGGTAGACGTTGAGACGCGTCTCGTAGTACTTGTCCGTCTCCCCGACCCACTGCATGCCGATGCGCTTCGCCGTTCCCGCGCCGCGGTCGTTGTTCACCCGGACGACCGCGACGAGCTCGTGGGCGCCGATGGAGAAGGCCCACGCGGCCAGGGCGCGACCGGCCTCGGTGGCGTAGCCGTTCCCCCAGGAGTCGGGGGAGAGCTGCCAGCCGATCTCGATGTCCTCCTCGTCGGGGGGCAGGTATCGCAGGGAGAGGCCGCCGACGACCCGCTGGTCGGAGTTGCGGACGATCGCCCACCGGCCCAGCGGGGGTGTCAGGGTGGTGCGGCTGCGGGACCACGACTCCAGCGTGGCCCGCATCGCCTGCTCACCGTCGAGTTGCGTCATCGCGGGGGCCAGCCACCGGGTGACCTCCGGGACGCCGTAGATGCCGAGGGCCTCACCGGCGTCTTCGGGACTCCAGTCACGCACCGTGAGGCGGGCGGTGGTCAGTAGGGCCATGTTTTCCTCTCCCTGACGAGTTGACCGGCCGTACGGCGACGAGAGGACGCCGAGCTGGAGAAAATATCGTTTTCTTGCCGGAAATGTCCGATGTATTGCACTTGTGAGGGTACGCCTATTCGCCGGGTGGCGGCCAGGCCGGGCGGGAATCGCCCGGACACGGCGGCCCTGGCGGGCCCGGCGGAGGATCACCCGTCGTGACCGCCCGACCGCTCCCGGAGGCGGGCCGGAGGCGCTGGAACCCACCGGGCCCACCTGCCCGCCGGGTTCACTTATCTACCAGGCCCACTTGCCTACCGGACCCCTGCCCGCCAGGCTCACTTGCCCGTCGGGCTCACCGGGCTCACCTGCCCGCCAGGCGCGCTTGCCCGTCTGGCCCACCTGTCCATCGGGCCCACCTGCCTGCCGGGCGCCCACATGCTCACCTGTCCACCGGGCCGCCCGCAAGGCCCGTCTGCCCGGCAGCCGTGTTCCGGCCCCTCCCAGGCGCGAGGTGCCCGGGAAGGGTGATCGGCGTCAGCCCTCCAGGGCGTACCGCATCACGCGGAGCTTGGCCTCGGCCTCGGCGAGCTCGGAGGCCGGGTCGGAGTCGCCCATGATGCCGCAACCGGCGAACAGCCGGGCCGTGGAACCCTCGATCTGGGCGCAGCGCAGCGCGATGCCCCACTCGCCGTCGCCCCGCGCGTCGATCCAGCCCACCGGCCCGGCGTACCCGGCGCGGTCCATGCCCTCCAGTTCGCGGATGACGGCGAGCGCCGCCCCGGTCGGGGTGCCGCCGACGGCGGCGGTCGGGTGCATGGCCGCCACCACGTCCAGGACCGAGGCCCCGTCCGACAGCCGCCCGCTCACCGGGCTGGCCAGGTGCTGGACGTTGGAGAGCACCAGGAGCTCGGGCTCCTCGGGGATCTTCAGCTCGGCGCAGAGCGGGTCGAGCGCCTCGCGTACCGACGCGACCGCGCAGGCGTGCTCGTAGCGGTTCTTCTCCGAGGTGAACAGGGCCGTGCCGCGCGCCACGTCGTCGGCCTGGTCGGTGCCCCGCGGGATCGTACCGGCCAGCACCAGGGACTCGACGGTCTCCCCGGTGCGCCGGACCAGCAGTTCGGGGGTGGCGCCGACCAGCCCCGCGCAGGAGAAGGTGTAGCACTCCGGGTAGCGGCCGGCCAGGCGGGACAGCAGCAGCCGGACGTCGATCGGCCGCTCCGCGACGGCGGCCAGGTCGCGGGCCAGCACGGTCTTCTCCAGCAGGCCCGACCTGATCCGCCGGACGGCCCTGGCCACGGCGTGCTCCCACTCGGGCGCGGTCAGGCTGCCGTCGCCGTACCGGATCCTGCCCGGGGTGCGGAGCGGGGTGACCGCGTCGAGCCGTCGTTCGCCGACGGTGGTCAGCCAGGCGCGGCCGTCGCGGCGGGCGAGGATGGTCTGGGGGACGACGAGGACCGAGCCATTGGCCTCCGGGTCGAAGGTGAACGAGCCGAAGGCGACGGGGCCCGAGCCGGGCGCGGTCACGTCGTCGTCGACGTGCGCCTCGCCGAAGAGGTCCGACAGCCGGTCGCGGGCCCAGTCGAAACGCCGGGGGCCGGGGGGCACGGCCAGGCGGATGGCCTCGCCCCAGGCGACGAGACCCTCCCCCTGCCTGACCCAGGCGTAGGGGGCGGTCTCCGGCAGTCGTGCGAACAGGTCACCGGGGTCGTCGACGGGGGTGGTCGTCACCACGAGAGGACGGGTTGATCCGAGCGCTACACTCACCCCCGCCACTCTATGCCGGAAACTGAACGTGTTCGACGGCGGTTCTCCCGTCAGCACATCCGCCACGCGGTGTCAAGAAAACCAAGGCACTCGGTCAACGGACCCTACCGCCCTGGCCTGCGGTGATACATCCGAAGCAGACACGATCCCTCAGTGGAGGTGCCATGCTTCGCACGACTGTGACAGCACTCACAGGGCTGGCCGCCCTCACGACCGCCTGGACGACCCCGGCCGGAGCCACCCGGACGTCGGAACCCTGGCGGCCGGTGGTCATGGCCGCGCTCGGCGACTCCATCAGCGCGGGGTTCAACGCCTGCGGCTGGTATCTCCCCTGCTCCTCGCGCTCCTGGTCCACCGGTGACCACCAGAGCGTCCGGAGCCAGTACGTGAGGCTGCGGGCCGTGGACGTCGCCGTCGCCGGGAACAACGTGAACCTCGCCGTCCCCGGTTCCACCAGCGCCGACCTCGCCGGTCAGGTGACCCGGGCGGTCGGCCGCCGCGCCGACTACGTGACGGTGCTGATCGGCGCCCAGGACGCCTGCGTGTCCGAGGAACGGCTGATGACCCCCGTGGCCGTCTACGAGAGGCGGGTGGCCGAGGCCCTGGCACTCTTCCGGGCCGGGCGGCCCGGCGGCCGGGTGTTCGTGGCGAGCGTCCCCGACCTCAAACGGCTGTGGCAGATCGGCAGGAAGAACCCGGTGGCGCGCGGTTTCTGGGCGGTGGGCCGGATCTGCCCCACCATGCTGGAGCGGCCCACCTCGACCTCGGCGGCCGACCGGGCACGCCGCGACCGCGTGCGCGCCCGGGTGGCCGACTACAACACCGCGCTCGCCAGGGTCTGCGCGGCGTACGGCCCCGCCTGCAGGTTCGACGGCAACGAGGTGTTCAGGCAGCGGTTCACGGTCGACCACCTCAGCAAGTGGGACTTCTTCCACCCCAACGCCGCGGGCCAGAAGCTGATCGCGGAGAAGACCTACGCGATGATGCGCGACTGGCTCACCGAGGACGACACCGCCCCCGCCCCCGTTCTCATGCCCTGACCCCGGCGTGCCCGGTTCCTCCTCGGGCGGGTCCCCGAGGAGGAACCGGGCGTTCCCGGAGGAGGTACCGGGGCCGTCCCCTGTGAGGCCCCGGTACCTCCTCCGGCGTCACGGCCTGTTTCCGTCGACGGGGGTCGTCCCCTGTGAGGTCCCGGCCCGTCACCATCGGTGTCGCGGCCTGTCTCCGGCAACTGGGGTCGTCCCTTGCGAGGTCCCGGCTCATCGCCACCGGTGTCACGGCCTGTTTCCGTCGACCGGGTCCGTCCCCGTGAGGTCCCGGTCCATCGCCGGTGCCACGGCCGTTCCCGCCGACCGGAGGGGCCGTCCCCTGTGAGGCCCCGGTCCGCCGCCGGTGTCATGGCCGTTCCCGTGAGGACCCGGCGGGTCAGAGCCAGCCGTTGTGCCGGGCGGTGCGGGCGGCCTCGATGCGGTTGCGGGTGCCGGTCTTGCCGATCGCGGCGGACAGGTAGTTGCGTACCGTGCTCTCCGACAGGTGCAGCCGCCGTGAGATGTCGGAGATCGTCGCGCCGTCGGTCGCCGCGGCCAGCACGTCCCGCTCGCGGTCGGTCAGCGGGCTGGCGCCGGTGCTCAGCGCGGCGGCGGCCAGCGCGGGGTCGATCACCTTCTCGCCCGTCAGGACCCGGCGGATCGCCTCGGCGAGCTCCTCGACGGGACCGTCCTTGACCAGGAACCCGGCGGCGCCCGCCTCCATCGCCCGCCGCAGGTAGCCGGGCCTGCCGAACGTGGTCAGGATCAGCACCCGGCAGCCCGGCAGCCCGTCCCGCAGCCCGGCCGCGGCGTCCAGGCCGCTGGCCCCCGGCATCTCGATGTCCAGCAGGGCGACGTCGGGACGCGCGGCGAGCGCGACCGGTACGACCTCGTCGCCCCTGGTGACCGTGGCGACGACCTCGATGTCGTCCTCCAGGTCGAGAAGCAGGGCCAGCGCGCTGCGCATCATGCCCTGGTCCTCCGCCAGCAGCACTCTGATCATGAAAGCGTCACTTTCTCCGCTGATAGAACCTTGCTCATGGAAGCGTCACTTCCTTCGCCGACAGCACCCTTACTCACGGAAGCGTCACCTCCCCCGCCGACAGCACTTTTGCTCACGGAAGCGTCACCCTCAGCAGGAAGCCGTCGCGATCGTGGGTCTCCAGTGTCCCGCCGAGCGCGACGACCCGCTCGGTCAGGCCGCGCAGGCCGTTGCCCAGCGGGTTCCCGCCGCGCCCCCGGCCGTCGTCACGGATCTCCAAGGTCGTTCTCTCCAGGATGATCTCGCAGGTGCCCGCGCCACTGTGGCGGACCACGTTGGTCACCCCCTCCCGTACGGCCCAGCCCAGCAGGGCGTCGGCCTCCGGGGCCAGCGGCTCCTCGGTGACGGTGACGGTGGCGGCGATGCCCGCGTCGGCCAGGACCGTACGCGCCGAGGCCAGCTCGGCGGCCAGCCCCCGGCCCCGGTAGCCGGTGACCGCGGCCCTCACCTCGGTCAGCGCCTCCCTGCCGACGGCCTCGATGTCGGCCGCCTGCCGCGCCGCCGCCTCGGCGTCGCGGGGGGCCAGCCGCCGTACGGCCTCCGCCTTGACCACCATCACCGACAGGGTGTGCCCGAGCAGGTCGTGCAGGTCGCGGGAGAAGCGCAGCCGCTCCTCGGCCACCGCGACACGGGCGAGCTCCTCGCGGGTCTCCTGGAGTTCGGCGATCACGGAGAACAGCCTCAGGACGATGCTGACCACCAGGCCGCCGGTGGTCGTCCCCCAGGTGGCCAGGGAGATGCTCGCCCAGCTCGCCCCCGCGCGCCACATCACCGCGACCAGCGCGAGCGTCAGCACCGTGAGCAGGAGGTAGACGGACCGGCCCCGCAGCACGGTCCCGCAGGCGATGGTCATCAGCGGCGCGAGATAGAACCAGTTGTGCGCGAAGACCGCCAGCAGCAGGAAGGCGACCACCAGCAGCCCGGCCAGCGCCACGGCCGCCGCGCGCCGCCGGTCGTGGAAGGACAGCCGGATGCACAGCACGTACAGGACGGCGAAGGCGGCCACGCCCAGCCCGGCCGGTAGCGCCGGGTGCACGTGCCCCGCCGCGAGGTCGCTGAGCGGGGGGTACGCGATCAGCAGCCACGGGTAGAAGGCGAGCTCTCCCGGCTCTCTCCTCCGGACGCTCCCGAGACCTTCCCGCCTCGCTGTCCTCCACCACCCTTCCCGGCCCGGTGCCTCCCGGGGTTCCTCCGCCTTCACGCTCACCCGGCCACTCCTATCACGTGGCTCACGCGGCTCACCTCACGCGTCCGGCCCGGCGGTAGCCGTACACCGCCAGGAGCCCGAAGGCGACCAGCCAGCCGGTCAGCATCAGCGCCGTGCCCACCCCGGGCGCCTCCCCGAAGGCGACCTTCCGCGACAGGTCGGCGTAGCCGAAGCTCGGCGTCCACTCCGCGACGGCCCTCAACCAGGAGGGAAAGCCCTCCGTGGGCAGCCACAGCCCTCCGACGATCGCCATCGCCATGTTGGCCGCGATGTTGAGCACGGCGGCGGTCTGGCCGCTGAACAGGTAGCCGAAGGACAGGCCGAGCAGGGTGAAGGGCAGGGAGCCCACCCAGAGCAGGAGCACGATCGCGATCCACTGCCAGGCCTCCAGCCGTACCCCGTTGAGCAGCGCCGCCGACAGGCACACGCCGGTGATCGCGGGCAGCACCACGAGCATGCCGGTCGCCGCCTTGCCCGCGACCACCCGTACCGGGGCCAGGGGAGTGATGCGCAGCTGCCGCAGCCAGCCCGCCGTCCTGTCCTCGGCGATGCCGCTGCCGTTGTTGAAGGCCGAGCCGATCGAGCCGAAGGCGGCCATGTTGATCATCACGTAGAGGGCGGCCCAGACGCGGTCGTCGCCCGTCACGCCGAGGTTGGTGAAGATGAGGTACATCGTCACGGGCATCGCGAAACCCATGATCACGTATCCCGGGTCCCGGAGGGCCCTGATGACCTCCAGACGGATGTAGCCGACCATCAGACGTCCACCTCCGTCAGCATCGCCTGGTCTGTCCGGTCTGCCTTCTTTGTCAGCCCTGTCAGCGCGAGGAAGGCGTCTTCGAGCGCGGTGGGGACGACTTCGAGGTCCCGTACGGCTCCGGCAGCCGCCAGCGCCACGACGGTGGCGTCGGCGTCGCGGGTACGCAGGTGGGCCCGCTCGCCCCGGATCTCCATCGAGACGACCCCGGGCAGGCGTTCCAGCGGGGCGGTGTCCCCGGTGGCGGTGACGCTGACCGTGGACAGCGCGACCAGCCGCTTGATCTCCCTGCTGGTGCCGTCGGCCGCGATCCGGCCCCTGTCGATCACCACCACCCGGTCGGCGTACTCGTCGGCCTCCTCCAGGTAGTGGGTGGAGAACAGGATCGTCCTGCCGCGCGCGGTGAAGGCGCGCATGTTCTCCCAGAACTCCCGCCTGGCCCGTACGTCCAGTGCCGCGGTCGGCTCGTCCAGCAGGATCAGCTCGGGGTCTCCGGCCAGCGCGAGCGCGAAGCGGACCCGCTGTGCCTGGCCGCCCGACAGCCGTTCCATCCTGCGATCGGCCAGCTCCTCCAGCCCGGCGGTCGCCAGCACCTCCTCCAGCGGGAGCGGTCTCCGGTACGTTCCGGAGACGAAACTCACCAGTTCGCGGACCGTGGTCCGGGAGACGAGGCCGCCCTCCTGGGGCATCGCCGCCAGCCGCCCGCTCCGGACCGCCGCCTCGGGGCTGCCCCCGAAGACGCGCACCGTCCCGGAGCCGGGGGCCAGCAACCCGAGCAGTAACCCGATCGTGGTCGATTTCCCCGCGCCGTTGGGACCGAGCAGGGCGACGGTCTGCCCGGTGGGGATGTCGAGGCTGAGGCCGTCCACGGCGCGCACGGTCCCGAAACGTTTGGTCACGTCCCGGAGAGACACCGCGCTGTTCGCGTCAT
This sequence comes from Streptosporangium sp. H13245, assembly GCF_055690525.1. Classification (NCBI taxonomy): domain Bacteria; kingdom Bacillati; phylum Actinomycetota; class Actinomycetes; order Streptosporangiales; family Streptosporangiaceae; genus Streptosporangium; species Streptosporangium sp. H13245. The sequence goes on from NZ_JBSZKT010000056.1 coordinate 8,187, forward strand.
TTGTCATGCCAACGACGCTACGGAGAGCGCATGATCCTCGGCAGATCCATCGATCCGGTGCCACCCATGACAAATGTCCTACCGACGCCTCGTCTTCGGGTCCTCCCGCTCCTATCGTTCCTCCAGGTCTTCCCGCTCCTCCGGGTCCTCCCGGTCTTCCTGCTCCTCCCGATCCTCCGGAGACTCCGCGCCACCCCGGCCTTTTGGGCCTGTCGGGGCTTCGCGGGGCCCGGTACCTCGATCTCCACGGGCTCCCGCGACGCCCTGCCCCCTCAACCCCTCAGCCCCCTCAGCCCGCCAGCGCGGCCAGTGCGGCGGCGGTCTCCTCCGGCCTGGAGAACATCGGCCAGTGACCGGTCGGCACCTCGGCGAAGCTCCACTCGGGCCCGGCGAGCGCCGCGAAGAACGGGTGACCGGAGGCGATCATGGCGTGCACCTGCTCCAGCGGGAACGAGCATGTGACGAGCGTCTTGGGCAGCGCGTCCGCACCCCCCTTGAGCACCAGCGGCTGGGTCATCGTCCCGTACGGCTGCGGGGTCGCGCGGGAGGCGAGCCACTCGCGCTCGGCCTCGCCCAGTCCCTCCAGGCTGGCCCCGGCCCGCTCCTGCTCCTCCCAGGAGGGGAGCGGGTAGCTCACCCCGCCGCCCTCCTCGGTGACCCGCCTCTCGATGAACGCCCGCCACTCGGGCTCGGTGAGATCCAGCTGGGTCATACCGTCGGCCGGAGGCCCGCTTTCGACGTAGACGACCCGGGCGACGCGCTCGGGAATCCGGTCGGCCGCGCCGGTGACCGGGGCACCGGCCCCGCTGTGGGCGACGAGGATCACCTCGGTCAGGTCCGCGAAGACGACGGTGTTGACGATGTCCTGAATGTGGGTCTCCAGGTCGACCTCGGGACCCGCCAGATGAACCCTGTCGCCGAGGCCGGTGAGCGTGACCGGGTGGACGTCGTGCCCGGCCGCGCGCAGCGGCCCGGTGACCTTCTCCCAGGCCCACGCGCCGAGCCAGAAACCGGGGACCAGGACGTACGTGCTCATTTTCGTCTCTCCTCTGTTCGCCTGGTTTCACCCTAGAATCGAATCCGGACAGTATCGGTCCTGATTTTTGAGGGGATTTCCGATGACCGCCGCCCGGGTACTCGCGCTGCTGGAGCTGCTGCAGGCCGCCCCCGGCCTGACCGGCCCCGACCTCGCCGCGCGGCTGGAGGTGGACGAGCGTACGGTCCGCCGTTACGCGGTGAGGCTGTCGGAACTCGGGGTGCCGGTCCAGGCCGAGCGGGGCCGCCACGGCGGGTACCGGCTGATGCCCGGCTACCGGCTCCCGCCGCTCATGCTCACCGACGACGAGGCCACCGCCGTGGTGCTGGGCCTGCTGGCCGGGCGGCGGACCGGGCTGGCGGTGGGGGAGGCCGCGACCGAGAGCGCGCTGGCCAAGATCCAGCGGGTGCTCCCACGCCCGCTGCGCGAGCGCGTCGACGCGGTGTCGGAGACGCTGGGCCACACCGGGAACGCGGCGCCGAAGGCGAGCACCCCGAGGGCGGGACCGCTGCTCGCCCTCGCCGACGCCGCCCGGCGCCGGGTCACCGTCCGGCTGGCCTACCGCTCCTGGCGCGGCGACGCCTCCGAGCGCGACCTGGACCCGTACGGCATCGTCTTCCACTCCGGCCGCTGGTACGTCACCGGGCACGACCACGGCAGCGGGGAGATCAGGACGTTCCGGGTGGACCGGGTAGACCGGGCGGCGCGCACCGAGCGGGGCTTCCGGGTGCCCGACGGCTTCGACCCGGTGGCCCACGTGGTCGGCTCGCTGTCGGCGGTGCCGTACCGGCACGAGGTCAGGGTGCTGCTGGAGACCACCCTGGAGGAGGCCGCCGCGCGGATCCCGGCCGTCACGGCGACCCTGACCGAGACCCCGGACGGGGTGCTGCTCGCCGTCAGGGCCGAACGGCTCGACGGGATGGCCCAGATGCTCGCCGGACTCGGCTGGCCGTTCACCGTGATCGCCCCCGCCGAACTACGCGACGAGATCAGGGCCCTCGCCGCCCGCCTCCTCACCTCCGCCGACGGCACCCCACCCTGACTCAGGCCCGTCCCGGTGTCCGGACGGGGGCATCTTGCGCTACCCCTGACTCTCTGGCGGATGGCAGTGGGAGATCGTCAAAGACGGCACGAACCTCAATCTCGATGAGACGACCACCTCTGATTCGAGATTGACACCGGCGAGGTGTAGTGGTCATCGGCTCGCAGCGGTAGGGAACTTCGCCAGCCCGTACCCCAAGGGCGCTCGTTTGCGGTGCTGCGATGGCACGGTCACCGCTTCACAGACGGTCTCGTAGCCAGCGCAGCGAGGCCAGGCCCGGCGCGACCATCATGCCGATCAGGTTGCGATCGGCCGGCGGTCCGGCTGAGGCGACGATTCGGAGAAGGACCCCGGAGGGCATCGCCAGCACCGCATCGGCTCGATCCCGGCCGCCATTTTCTCGGGCACCGCCTAGCGATATCGGCGGCCCGCTTCTACGCTCCGGTCGTGACGAGCATCAACTACTTCGAAGCCTGGGGAATGTGGTGGGAGGGGAAATCCACGCTCGGTCATGATCTCTTCGGTGTCATGTCCATGGTGTGGGTGGGCCGTATCGGGAAGATCCTGAGCTTCGCGGGCGGCCTGACTCTTCTGCTGGACATCATCGGTGCCGAGCGCCTGCGACGCCTGGCGCCCATCATCAAGAACGGTGGCTGCCTGCTCATGCTGGCCTGTTTCGGGTCGGTGTTCTTTCTGGTGCCAGCCGTGTCGGAGCACATGTTCTTCCTGATGGACTTGGTAGAACGGATGCCCGACATTCCGGTGATCAGTTTCGTCCTCTTCGTCGCCGCCTTCCTCGTGACCATAATCCTGGCGGTGATCGGCCCCGTCTTCCTGTTCTATGCGCCTGGGCTGCTGCTGATGTGGGTTCAAAAGCAGGTGGCGTACCTGCTGGCCCACGAACGCAACGTGACAATCATGCGCATCGGTGCGCTGGTATGCGTCGTGACGGGCTTCCACTTCGACCTTCTCGCCTCATAGCCGCAGGGGCAGAGAGGGAGCCACCCAGCGTCCAGGACCGCATCCCGCTGACACTCCTGAGACCGGTCGGCTGCTCACCACACTCGTGTTGACCCAGCACCAAGCCTTCAGCCGCCACCGACCGTTCTCCTCGGCCTCTTCGCTGAACACGCGGGGTCGCCACGGCGGTCAGCCGCCGAAGAGCTGGGTGAGTTTCTGGAACAGTTCGTAGACGCCGTACGCGAAGGGGAGGCCGACCCAGGTCCAGGCCAGGATCATCAGGGGGGTGTTCCCGGCCGGGGGGCCGTCGTCCGTCGTCACGCGTCGCCTCCTCTTTCGTGCTGAACTTCGTGGTGGACGGGATTCACCGGGCGGATCAGCTCGTTGGCCAGGAAGCCGACCGCGAGCAGCCCGATCATGATGTAGAGGGACGTCGTGTAGAGCGCGGGTCCCGACCGGCCCGCGGCCTTCTGCGAGTCGGCGATGGCGTTGACGATCAGCGGACCGAGGACGCCCGCGGTGGACCAGGCCGTCAGCAGCCGACCGTGGATGGCCCCCACCTGGTACGTCCCGAACAGGTCCTTCAGGTAGGCCGGTACGGTGGCGAACCCTCCCCCGTAGAAGGACAGGATGCCGAGCGCGCAGAGGATGAACAGGAACTTGTGGGAGTCCCCGGCCAGGGCGATCGCCAGGTAGAAGAGGGCGCCCACGCCGAGATAGACGCGGTACATGTTCTTGCGGCCGATCAGGTCCGAGGTCGAGGACCACACGAAGCGCCCCGCCATGTTCGCCAGGGACAGCAGGGCCACGAAGCCCGCCGCCGCGGCGGTCGTGACCGGCATGGCGGTGTTCGCGAAGAAATCCTTGATCATCGGGGCGGCCTTCTCCAGGATGCCGATGCCCGCGGTGACGTTGAAGCACAGCACGACCCACAGGAGCCAGAACTGCGGCGTGCGGATCGCGTTGCGCGCGGAGACGTCGGCGGCGGTGACCAGCGGGCGGGCGGCGGCCTTCGCCGGTTCCCAGCCCCGTGGCCGCCAGCCCTCGGGCGGAACCCTGATCAGGAGCACGCCCATCGACATGAAGGCCGCGTAGACCAGGCCGTGTATCAGGAAGGTCGTGGCTATCCCGCCCGTGCCGGTGCCGAACGCGTCGAGCATCTGGGTGGACCACGGTGAGGCGATGAGGGCCCCTCCGCCGAATCCCATGATGGCGATGCCCGTGGCCATGCCCGGCCGGTCGGGGAACCACTTGATCAGTGTGGACACCGGGGAGATGTAGCCGATGCCGAGGCCGATCCCGCCCACGAAGCCGTACCCCAGCACGACCAGCCAGTACTGCCCGACGGACACGCCGAGCGCGGAGATCAGGAAGCCCAGGGAGAAGCAGAGCGCGGAGACGGACATCGCCCAGCGCGGGCCGTTGCGCTCGACCAGCGTTCCTCCGAACGCGGCCGACAGGCCGAGCATGACGATGCCCACCTGGAAGGGCAGGGCGCTGGCCGTGCCGGAAAGGTGGAGCGCCGACTCCAGTGGCGGCTTGAAGACGCTCCACGCGTAGGCCTGGCCGATGGCGAGGTGCACCGAGAGCGCCGCAGGGGGGATCAGCCAGCGACTCCAGGTTGGAGGCGCCACCGTACGCGCACGACTGAAGAAACCAGAGGAGACGGTAAATATGGGGGTTTTTACCTTTTCGTCCGGCATGCACATAACCGTATTCCGCGATCACCGCTTCGTCGAGGGTGGCTGATGCGGCAATTGAAACGATTTGGTGGGGGTGGTGCCCGGCGTTCCGGATGGCTCGGGGGTCGGCGGGAGGGGCGACCTGATCGGGGACGCTACCTCGTCGGTTCCTGGCCCCCGTTCGCGGGCGTATCGGGTTTGACTTATATAAGCTAGTCCTGAAATATTTGTCGAGCACGCGTTCGATGTGCCCGACGAATCCGGTGCCGGTACCGGTACTCTCGGTGAGCAGGCCGTCCCCATGGCAGGGGGTGTCCTCGTCCTTCACGCCCCCTGGCAGGAGTTCACCCGATGTCGCAGAAAATCACCACTTTCCTGATGTTCCAGGGCGCCGCCGAGGAGGCGATGACGTTCTACATGTCGCTGTTCGACGACGCCGAGATCCTCGCCATCGCCCGCTACGGCCCCGAGGGACCCGGCACGGAGGGCAGCGTGCAGCACGCTACGTTCACGCTGGCGGGCAACGAGTACATGGCCATCGACAGCAACGTGCAGCACGCCTTCGGCTTCACCCCGTCGGTCTCGCTGTACGTACGGTGCGAGTCGGAGGAGGAGATCGAGCGCCTGTACGCGGCGCTGTCGGAGAACGGCGAACCCCTGATGCCGCTCGGCTCCTACGGCTTCAGCAAGCGCTTCGGCTGGACCAACGACCGCTTCGGCGTCTCCTGGCAGCTGAACCTCGCCTGATCCTCCGCGCCCCGGCCCGCCGTAGCGGATTCCCCGCGCCCACGGTCGTTCTTTCCGAGAACGCGGGCGTCCCCCAGCGGGCGGGACGGCCGGTGGTGTGCGGTCCCGCGTCCGCGACGTCGTCGCTCAGCTCTCCCGCAGGACCTCGCGCAGCCGGGGGGCGAAGCCCTCGGGGTCGTCGGCGAAGGCGATGTGCCCACCGGGGAAGTACGTCGGCTCCGTGCCGAGCGCCGTGGTGAGCGCGATCGACGCGCGGTCGCAGAGCTGTCCGGCCGACTCCTTCCCGATGCCGACCACGATGGAGACCGGCCCGGCGCGCAGGGCGGCGATGTCGGGCTGCCAGTGGGTGGTCCCGCGCATCTCGTGCAGGAACCAGAAACGCTCGTCGGCCGCCTGCTGCGGATCGGGCGCGGCGGGCGCCTCCGCGGGAGCACCGGCGGACTCCTCGAACTCGGGCAGCGGGATGTTGGCGTTGATCATGAACTTGACCCAGGCGCCCGCGACGTCGCCGGAGGCGTAGGTGGCGATGATGTCCTCGACCGCCGCGTCGTGCGCCTCGGGGTTGTCGAGCAGGCGGCTCAGCGGGGGTTCGTGCGCGATCACGGCGCGTACCCGCTCGGGGTGGGCGGCGGCGAGCGCCAGCGCGGTGACGGCACCGCCGCTGGAGCCGAAGACCACGGCCGGACCGGCGTCGAGGTGGGCCAGGAGCCGGGAGAGGTCGTCGGCACGCAATCGCGGGGTCGAGTCCTGGCCGGGCTCGTCGAGGGGGCTGCGGTTGAGGCCCCGGGGGTCGGTGGTGAGCACGGTGTGGTCGGCGGCGAGCAGGTCGGCCAGCGGCGCGAAGTGCGCGGCGTGCATCGGGGCGCCGACGAGCGCCACGAGGGGTCCCTGTCCCCGTACCTCGTAGTGGAGCCTGGCGCCGGGGACCTTGAGGGACCCGGTGGTGACGGTCGTCGTGTGGTTCATCATGATCTCCTGGAACGATATGGAACGGTCTGGAATGGTCTGGGCCGGTGCCGTGGGGCCCGGTCGAAGTGGAGACTCGCAGCGTGGGGCAGAATCGTCGTTTGTGAGGGAGATTTCTTCGCGGTCCGCGATCGTGGCGGCGGAAGGTGCCGGGGACGACGACCTGGTCCGGGCGCGCAAAGGGGACGACGCCGCGTTCACCCGGCTCGTGGAGCCGTTGCGTCGCGAACTACACGCCCATTGCTACCGCATGCTCGGCTCCACTCACGACGCCGACGACGCCCTGCAGGACGCTTTGCTGCGGGCCTGGCGGGGATTGGCGAGTTTCGAGGGCCGCAGCTCGCTGCGCTCGTGGCTCTACACCGTGGCCACCCGCACCTGCCTGGACCTCGCGGGCGCCCGCGTCAGGCGCGCGCTGCCCGTCGATCTCGGACCCTCCAGCGACCACGCCGTGCTCGGCGACTCGCCGCTGGCCGACGTCGCCTGGCTGAGCCCCTACCCCGACGCGGGCCTCACCGACGCCCCGGCCGGTCCGGACGCGCGCTACGAGCAGCGCGAAGCCGTCGAGCTCGCCTTCGTCGCGGCCCTGCAGCACCTGCCGGGCAACCAGCGGGCGGCGCTGCTGCTGTTCGAGGTCCTCGGCTTCTCCGCCGCCGAGATCGCCACCACGATGGACACCACCACCACGTCGGTGAACAGCGCCCTGGCGCGGGCCCGCAGGGTCGTCGCGGACAAGGTCTTCCCCCGGACCCAGCAGCCGACGCTGCGGAAGATCGGCGACGCCCGCGTACGGGAGATCGTCGCCGACTACTCCTCCGCCCTGGAACGCGGGGACGCCGACGCCCTGATCGCGCTGCTGACCGAGGACGTCACCTGGTCGATGCCGCCGATGGCGCACTGGTACCGGGGTCTGGAGGCCGTCACCGACTTCGCCGTACGGGTCCCGCTGACGAGCTGCGGAAGCTGGCGGCACCTCCCGGTCGGCGCGAACGGCCAGCCCGGAGTGGGCTGCTACCTCTGGGACGACGCCACCGAGGCTTACCTCGCCTGGGCGATCAACGTGTTCACCCTGCGTGACGAGCGGATCGCCGAGATCACCTCGTTCGTCGGCCCCGGCCACTTCGCCCCCTTCGGGCTGCCCGCCGCACTACCCTGACCCGGGAACGGACCGAGGCCCGCGTACAGCGCCGAGGCTCGGGAACGGACCGAGGTCCGCGTACGGACCGAGACCTGGGTACGCGCTGAAGGCCGGGTGCCTGTCTTCCGGTCGCCATGGGGTTCATCGGTCCGCCCGGACGGTTCAGCTGAACCGCTGGTCAAGGTGGAACGCCACCTGCGTCCCGGCCTGGTCCTTGCCGATGAGCTTGCACAGCGCGGCCCTGATGGGAAGCCAGTGCGGGCCGTTGCCCGAGGGCATGAGGGTGGCGGTGAACGGGTGGCCGTCGATCGTCCCGCCGACCTTCACGGCCCGTCTCGTACCGAGGAGCTCGGCGGAGTCCGGCACGGTCACGAAGGTGGCGAAGGCCCCGTCCTTCTCGATCGGCGCGGTGAAGGTGTGGTCAAGCGGTTGCGCGGTCATCTTCGTCTCCTGAAATCGTCCGTAAGGTGCTGGAAGGCGTCGGCCGGTGGCGTGTCGCCACCGGGCCGGAGGTTGGTGTCGGTCGGCGCGCTCGATCGCCTGTTCCGTCTCGCGCGCTCGCGGCGTCATCTCGAAAAGGTGACTCCCGCGACGGGAAGGACTCGTCGCTCGCGGGCGAAAATTCTTCGGGCGGGAGCCCACCCAGGGTCCCAGGGGGCCGTCGAGCACGTCGCCGCCCGGTCTTCCGGCGGGGTCCGAGAAGATCTGCTCTTTCGACGGGGTTCGAGAAGATCTGCCGAAAGGCGGACGCCGTGCCCGCCCCGCCTTCGGCGGCGTGGGATCCATGAACATCGTTCTCACATGTGCGGCAGGCGTGCTCACCCTCCTGGCGGCGGTGGCGCCTCCGGCCCCGGAACGCGCGGAGCCGGTCACCTCCGCGCCTTCTTCTCCGACCAGGCGGGCTGGGAGCATCTGGCCACCGCGCTGGCACAGGCGCGCGGGGGAGACGCCTCGCTCTTCGCCAAGATTGTGGGGGCACCCGGCCCGGACCTGTCGCGGATCGCGCTGTGTGCCGACTTCCCCTACCCGTCCGGCTACCTGACGCTGAAGGCGCTGGAGTCCGATCTGCGGCGTGTCGCACCACGCGTCGGCTGGCGTAACGTGTGGCCGATGGCGAACCACTGCGGAGGACTGCCCAGGACCGGGACCTTCGCCCCGCACTCCCTCCGCACTCCGGGCCTGCCACCCGTTCTGATCACCAACGGCGAGTACGACGACATCACCCCGCCCCAGGACGGATGGCGGGTGGCGGCACAGTTTCCCGGGGCCCGGTACCTGCCCGCACTGGGCGGCCACGCCCTCCACCTCGGCGGGCATCCCTGTGCCCGCGAGCACGCGCACCGCTACCTGACCACGGGAGCGATGCCACCCGTCGGCGCGGCCTGCGGACCGGCCGCGTCCTGACGTACCACGACATGATCATCGAATCCGACACGCGGGCGGGCGGCGGCAGCGGAGGCCGTTCACGCGCGAGAAAGTGTTCCCTGGCGAATCAGCGAACAGGCGACCGGAGTGACGTGATGGATCTACACCGTTGGAGAACCGTCCGCAGGAGAGGGGCGTGGCTGCTCGCCCTGCTCGGCGCGCTGACCCTCGCCGTGACGGCGGGGGTCGCGGTGGCCTTCCCGTCGGTCGCCGCCACGACCTGTCCGGGCTGTTACGGAATGGAACGGCTCAGGCCCGGCCTGTACGTCGAACCCGGCCTGTCGGCGGCGCAGCGGCGGCAGGTGGCCGAGGTCGTCGACACGGCAGCCCGGCGGGTGGCGGACTTCTACGGCGGGCGCGAGAGCTCTCCCGGCATCCTGGCCTGCGTGACCGACGCGTGCTACCGGAGGATCGGCGGGGGAGGGGAGCGCGGAATCGCGGTGCTGAACCGCACGGTGATGCTGTCGCCGCGCGGCATCGATCCGGTGATCGTCTCGCACGAGATGTCACACGTCGAACTACACGCCCGGCTCGGGTCGGGGCGGGTCCCGCAATGGTTCAACGAGGGACTCGCCGTCCTGGTGTCCGACGACCCGCGCTACCTCGCCCCCGCGACGGCCCGCGACCGGTGCCGGGTGGACTCGAAGGAGCCGCTGCCCGAGACGCTTGAGGACTGGCTGCGTGCCGGTGGTGCCGATGGGGGACTCTACGCCAAGGCCGCGTGCAGGGTGAGCCGCTGGGCCGAGGCGCACGGCGGGCGAAGGGCCGTGGCCGAACTGATCGAGCACGTGGCGGGCGGCGGCGAGTTCCCGGCGACCGGACCGGACGGCGCCCCTTCGTGACCACGAGAAAGCCCACGACACCGCCGGACGGCGTTTCCCCCGGATCCCTGACCGACTCCGGGCCTCTGACCGACGTTGGGCCTCCGACCGATTCCAGGTCCCTGACCGACTCCAGCTCTCCAACCGGCTTCGAGCCTCCGGCCGACTCCGGATCCCTGACCAACTTCAAGCCTCTGATCGGCTCTAGCTCTCCGACCGACTCCGGGTCCCTGACCGGCTCCAGGTCCCCGGCCTGCTTCAGGTCCGTGACCGGTGCCCGGTGTCCGGGGGGCGAAGTCGGGTCGGTCGGGCCCGAGGGCACACGTACGGGACGGCCTGCTCGTGGTCGGGGTCGCGGCTCTCCTCGTCGGGCTCACCCTGTTGGAGGAGATCGCCGCTGCCCTGACCATCGAGGAGGGGACCGTCAAGGCCCACACCGCCCGCATCCTCGGCAAACTCGGGCTACGTACCCGCGTGCACGCCGTCATCTACGCGTACGAACACGGTCTGGCACCCCGGGGAGACAGGCCGTGAACCGCCGGACCGCGCCAAGCAGGCCGACCTGGTGATGGTCTTCCAGAGCTGGCGTCTCGGGGAGGGACAGATCATGAACCACCGGGGGCACACCGCACGGCCCGGCGCACCGGGCCGTCGCGTCCTCGGGCTCGCTCCGCTCCGAATCCTCTCCTTATCCCTCCGCGCGTCGAATCGGGGCCGTGGCCACCTGATTGACCGGATCCCCTCCGCGCACCCGATCCGGGCACGATTCCCTTCGTGCGTCGGATCCGGGCCGCGACCGCCCGGTTGACGGGCTGACCGGCGGGTCACCGCCCGGCCCGCCCGCCTACCACGCCGCGCCCGGTGTGCCGATTTCCGGTTGTTCCCCGGCCTCGGTGGCGCGTTCCTCGGTCCACAGGCGCCGCATCTCCGGGCAGTTCTCCAGCAGCTCGCCGAGCGGGCCGTGACCGGCGACCCGGCCGCGGTCGAGGACGACGACCTGGTCGGCCCGCTCCAGTGCCGCCCGCCGGTGGGAGACCACCAGCAGCGTTCCCGGGCCGCGCCCGTCGCGGGCGGCGTCGGCGATGCGGTCCCACAGCAGCCTCTCGGTCTCCACGTCCAGGGCCGACGACAGGTCGTCGACGACCAGCAGGTCGGGCGCCCGGACCAGCGCCCGCGCCGCGGTCGCCCGCTGCGCCTGGCCACCGGACAGCCGTACGCCACGGGGACCGACGACCGTGTCCATGCCCTCCGGCATTCCGGCCAGGTCCTCCTCGAACGCCGCCAGCTCCAGGGCCAGGGCGAGCCGGTCGTCGCCCGCGGGCCAGCCCAGGAGCAGGTTCTCCCGCAGCGACTCCGAGAACAACCGGGGGACCTGGCTCGCGTACGCCGCGCGGCCGGGGACCAGGAACGTCCCGGGGTCGTCGACGCGACGGCCGTTCCAGGTGATCGTCCCGGCGTCCAGCGGTACCAGGCCGAGCAGGGCGCGTACCAGGGTCGTCTTGCCCGAGCCGACGGCGCCGGTGACCACCGTGAACGACCCCCGCGCCACCCGCAGGTCGACCGCCCGCACACCGCGCCCGCCGCCGCCGTGACGCACGGTCAGCCCGCGCGCCTCGACGACCTGGAGCGTGTCGCCGCGGTTCGGCGGCGCCGCGACGGGAGGCGGTTCCCGGTCGAGCCAGACGTCGTTACCGCGCGACAGGTCACCGGCGTCCTCGTACGGCGCCATCAGCCGGGTGAGCCGTTCGGCGGCGACCGCGCCCTGGGGCAGGCGGTAGAGGATCGTGCCGATGGTACGCGGCAGCGCCGTCAGCCAGCCGACATAGGTGGTGAACAGCGCGAGGTCGCCCACCGTGAAGTCGCCGCGGCGCATCGCCGACGCGCACAGGAGCAGTACGAGACCGATGCTGATCTCGACGGTCGCGCCCGTCGCGGTGTCCAGCACGTCGGTCGCCAGCCGGTCCTTGACGGCGGCGTCGCGCCGCCCTCGGTTGTGCTCGCGCAGACGCTCCAGCACCGCGTCCTCGGCCCCGGCGGTCTTGATCGCCAGTACGCCGCCGAAGATCTCCCCGATATGGGCCGTCACGGCCGCGCCGAGCACCCGGGCACGCCGGTGCAGCCGCCGGATCACCTCGTTCAGCAACCGGCTCAACACTCCCGCCGCGATCATCGGCACCGCCAGCACCAGGGTGATGACGGGGTCGATCGAGGCCATGATCACCAGAGCGGCGCCGCCGAAGAGCGCGGAACCGGCCAGGGGGACGCTCTCGTCGGTGAGGTTCACCAGGTCGCTCACGTCGTCGCGGAAGCGGGCGACCGCCTCGCCCGGCGAGTGCGGCAGCCGGGTCGCGGCGGGCCCGCGCGCGGTGAGGATCGAGCGCAGCGCGTTGGCCCGCAGGAGGGTCGCGGCGGCGCCCCACCAGTAGACCCCGTAGGACCAGGCGACGACGAGCACCAGGCCGCGGACCACCTCCACGCCCACGAACGCCGCGCACAGCCACAGCGACTGCTCCAGGCTCGCGGCGCGGTACCCGCTGATCTGGTCGAAGAGCCGTTGCAGCACCAGCCCACCGGCGAGCGGGAGGACGCTGACCGGCATCCACAGGAGGGCGCCGATCAGGTAGCGGCGCAGGTCGAAACGGACGAGGCGAGCGGCCACCAGCGTCACGGGCCTCATCGGCGCACCTCCACCGTGTCCGGCGTCACGGGCCTTGTTGGTGTGTCGCCACGGCGTCCGGTGTTGTACACCTTCGCGGTGTTTGGCGTCGCGGGCTTTGTTGGTGTGCCGTCACGGCGTCCGGTGTCGTACACCTTCGCGGTGTTCGGCGTCGCGGGCCTCATCGGCACCTCCCGGCGGTATCCGGCTGCGGTATCCGGTGTCACGGGCCTCATCGGCGTACCTCTGCGGCGTCGAGGATCCGGGTGAACCGGCTCCGTGGATCCGCGACGAGATCCGCGCGGTGGCCGTACTCGACGACCCTGCCGTGGTCGATGACGGCGATCTTGTCCACCCGGGACAGGGAGGAGAGCCGGTGCGCGATGAGCACGCCGGTCCGGCCGGTGAGCAGCCGGTCGACGCTCTCTTCGACGTGCCGTTCGGTGGCCGGGTCGAGCCTGCTGGACGCCTCGTCCAGCACGACGAGCCCGGGATCGGTGAGGAACGCCCGCGCGAACGCGAGCAACTGAGCCTCCCCGGCCGAGACGCCGCCTCCCGGTCCGCTTTCCGGCCCGTTTCTCAACCCCTTTCCCGGCCCGCTTTCCGGGGCGCTTTCCGGGGCGCCGCCCAAGGTGGTGTCGAGCCCGTCGGGCAGGGCGGCCAGCCAGTCGCCGAGACCGACCTCGCCGAGGACGGCGCGCAGCCGGTCGTCGTCGGCCAGCGGCCTGAAGAGGGTGAGGTTGTCCCTGACGCTGGCGGCGAAGAGCTGTACGTCCTGGGTGACCACGCACATCCGCTCGCGTACCGACGCGGGATCGACGTCCCGCAGGTCCAGCCCGCCGACCCGGACGGTGCCCTCGGTCGGGTCGTACAGGCGCAGCACCATCCGGGCGATGGTCGTCTTGCCGCTGCCGGTACGGCCCACCAGGCCGAGCGTCTCGCCCGGCGCCAGCGTGATCGTGATGTCCGACAGCACCCGCTCGTCGTCGTCGGCGTACGCGAAACCCACGCCCTCAAGGCGCAGGCCGAGCGGTCCGTACGCGGGCAGCGGCAGCGGCAGCGGGTCGGCGGGCGCGGGAAGCGTGCGCCGCTCGGCCAGCAGGTCACCGATGCGCGCGATGCCGGCGAGTGCCGTCTGGTACTCCCTCAGCCGGTCGATCAACCGCTCGAACGGCGCGCGCACCATCTGCGTGTACTGGAAGAGCAGCACGGCGGTGCCGACCGTGAGCGTCCCGGACTCCCGGGTCCACGCGGCGAGGCCGAGCACGATCGCCGTACCGGCCGCGAACGCCACCGTCGTCCCCGCGAGGATGCCGGTCCCGACCCGCGCGGCCCGGAACTCCGCGCGGTACCAGGCGGCGCAGGCCCGGTGGAAGCGGTTCACGACGTGTTCCCCCGCGCGGTTGGCCCGGATGTCCTCCACACCGGCCAGCCGTTCCTCAAGGGTGCCGAAGAGCGCCGCGCTCGCCGCCCGCGAGCGGGTGGCCGACGGCACGGCCAGCCTCTGCGCGCGGGCCATGCCGAACCCGATCAGCACGCAGTACGCCAGCAGCACGCCGCCGAGACGCGCGTCGACGGTGAACACGACGACGAGCACCCCGGCGAGGAGCAGGAGCCCGGCCACGATGTCGAGCAGGAAGGCGACGACGAACTCGGCCACGGCGACCACGTCACCGTCCACCCGCTCGATCATCTCGCCGGGCGTTCGCCTGCCGTGGTAGGCCATGTCGAGGCCGAGCGCGTGCTCGGCGAGCCTCTCCCGCAGCCGGTTCGTGCCGTCCCAGGCGAGACGGCTCGCGAGCCAGGCGGTGACCGTACGGGCGACCTGCCCGGCGAGGGCGAGCGCGAGGTAGCCGAGGGCGATCAGCGTGAGGTGGCGGGTGCTCGCCCCGCCGATCGCGTCGTCGACGAAGCGACGGGTGACCTGGGGTGCCGCCAGCGGCAGCGCCGTCGCGGCCGCGACGGCGGCGGCGAGGGCCACGGCGGAGCGGCGCCCCGGCCGGAGGTGGCGCAGGACGACGCGCCGGGCGGAGGCGGCCGGATCACCGGGATCACCAGGGTTATCGGGGGCACCCGAGCCACGGACGCCGCCGATCTTGTCGATGGCCCCGGCGGCGTGAAGCGGCCGTTCGGCCGAATTTGTCCTACCGGCGGCTCCGCGCGCCGGAATCCACAGTTTGCGCGATATCACTAAGCGTCATGTCCTCTAGGTAGGTGGGATTTCCTTTCCGGGAAAACATGGACGCTTCGCGCATTTCCTTCTCCTTGATCGACTGGTCGTCGTCAGGAGTCCAGCAGACGTCCGGCCACGAGGGCAACCAATTTGTTGTCCGCCCGGGACCCGCCTGATCCAGCGCCCCCGTACGGCATCGCGGGGGAGTGCGTCGCGATCGTGAGCGGTCGCGGGTTGCCTTGACACCGGCGTCAGGGTTCTACCGTGGCCGCAACCGATCGGAGGAATGGCCATGAAGTTCGCCGTCAGCTACAACACCGCCTTCTACGGTGCCGACCCCGGCAGGATCGCGGCCTACGCGCGGCACGCCGAGGACTGCGGCTTCGAGGCGCTGTACCTGCCCGAGCACATCGCGCTGTATCCCGGCGCCATGTTCGGGTCCATGCGGCTCCCGCCGTCGCTGCCGTACGCCGATCCGCTCGACTGCCTGAGCTTCGTGGCCGCCGCCACGAAGCGGATCCTGCTCGGAACGGCGGTGCTGCTGCTGCCGTACCACCACCCGGTGGTCCTCGCCAAGCGCCTGGCGACCGTCGACGTGCTGTCCGGGGGACGGATGCGGCTGCTGACCGTGGGGCTCGGCACCCTGCCGGGCGAGGCTCGGGCGGTGGGGGTCGACTTCGCCACCCGAGGCCGTCGTGCCGACGAGGCGATCGACGTGATGCGGCTGCTCTGGGCCGGTGGCGAGGACGGCGTCGGCTTCGCCGGGGAGTTCTTCTCCTTCGACGACCTGTGCGTCTTCCCCAAGCCCCGCGGGGTCACCCACCTGCCGATCCACGTCGGCGGATCGAGCCGGGCCGCCGCCCGCCGCGCCGGGCGGCGTGGCGACGGTTACTTTCCCGGCGGCGCGCTCAGCCCGGACGAGCGCGCCCTGCAGATGGATCTCGCCCGGGCCGCCGCCGTCGAGGCCGGTCGCGGCCCGGAAGCGCTGGAGTACACGCGGTGGGGGTCGATCGACATGACCGCAGAGCAGGTCGAGGTACTCGCCGCGCAGGGAGTGACCCGTCTCGTCGTGAACCCCACCACCGCCGAGCCGGACGGGCAACGCGAGGAGATGTCCGCGTTCGCCCAGCGGTTCGCCCTCCTCGACCATCTCCCCGCCTAGCCCGGCCTCCCGGCTCCTCACGCGGCCGGTACCGCTGCCTCAGGTCTGGTGGACCGTCACCCCACGCTCGCCGGGCCGGTCGTCCGGGCGGGCACCGTTCGCCCGGAGGGCTCGCGGCAGGGAGAACAGCAGCAGGCCGCCACCGGCCGCGATGACCACGAAGACCATGGGCAGCCCGAAGGTCTCGGTGAGGGGACCCACGACGATCGGCGCGCTGATCGTCCCGACCCTCGCCAGGGTGGAGACGATGGAGGCCGTCGTCGCGGGGGCGATACCGTGCCGTACCGACATCTGGTCGGCCGCCCCGTAGAGCAGCGGGAAGACCGGCCCGGCGCCCAGACCGGCGAGGGCGATGGCGGCGAGCGCCCACCACACCGGCCCCCCGGCGACGGAGGTCAGCAGTCCGGCGAGCATGGCCAGGGTGATCGTCGCGCTGGAGACGGCGCCCACGACCACGACGCCGACCCGCTCGCTGACCGTGTCGAGGACCAGCCGGGACGCCACCACGCCGACCGTGAACGCCAGCGTCCCCGCCGCCGCGACCCCGGTCTCCGCCTGGAATCCCCGGCTGAGGAGCAGGCCCGTCCACTCCTGGCCGGGGCCCTCGACGTAGCTGACGGCGAGGGCGGCCACCCCCAGCACCAGCAGGACGGAGCGCAGGCGCCTCCGGTCCGGGACGCGCGTTCCGGTGTCCGGCTCGGGACCGGCCGTCTCCGGCCCGCTCCGGCGCCACCGGGCGGTCAGCACGGTGAGCTGCAGGACGAACGCGGCCGACGCGACCACGGCGACGTGGACACCGATCGGCACCTTGAGGGCGGCCGCGGCGACCCCCAGGACACCGGCCACGGCCATGGACAGCGACCACGTCGCGTGCACCCGCCCCATGATGGACGTCTCGGTGCTCTGCTGGACGCGTACCGAGAAGGCGTTCATGGAGACGTCGTGAACGCCGTCGACGAACCCCATCAGGAACAGCGCCGTCCCGAGCAGGACCAGCTCGGGCGCCCAGGCCACCGAGGTCGCCAGCAGGGCGTACCCGCACCCGGCCGCCGCCGTCGCCCCCACCTCGCCGAACCTCCTGACCAGCAGCGGGGCGGCCACCGAGCCGATCATCCCGCCGAGGGCCGCGGCGAACAGCACCACCCCGAACGTGACCTCACTCGCCCCGACCCGGTCCGCGATTTCCGGATATCTAGTGAGCAAACTGCCATACAGTGCACCATTGACCGCGAACGCCAAAGAAGGCTTTAACCAGACAGGAATATAATAACGCCGCATTATTCTCCTCGCTCGTACGAACCCGGGCATCTTATAGGTATAAGAAGTCGAGCCATAAAGCGTGGAGTGCCGCGTTCCCGCTGTTTCCGTATTCACGACCGAAGGCGGCTGCCCGGAGAATTCACGGGAAATTCAGTATTTCCGTCCGCCGCCCCGGACGGCCCGGCGGAGGTACGAAGGGTCAAGCGACAAAGGCGGTCGTGTCCACCGAGGAAAATCCCGCGGACCTGGAGCTGGTCTGCGGTTGTCCGGGCTCTCGGGACGGCCGCTGATCGCCGGTTCCGGTAATTCCGTGAAGGTCGCTCCACGCCAGGTCGGCAGCGCGATCATCGCCTTCTTCGAAATCGGGGGAGAGGGCGGTGGTCAGTGACGGCGGGCTGTGATGATCCAGGCACGCGAGTCGAAGTACACGCCGTCGCCGGTGTCGTGGGCGGCGAGGGTGGCGCGTAGCCGCCCGCGTGCTCGCCCGGCGCTCGAGGTGTCGAGGGTGGCGAGCAGGTCCCCGTACTCCCGCAGGCGGAGCACGTTGTCGAAGGCGGTGGCGGTGTCGGGCCCGTAGAAGACGGGCTCGTGCACGTCGGTGAAGCCGACCCGCGTGAAACCCGCCGCCGCCAGGACGCCTTGCGCGACGGCCGGATCGGCGAGTGAGAACGGGCCCGGACCACCGGCGGGCGCGGCCGTCGCGGCGGTGAGGCTCCGGCGGATCGCGGAGGCCCACTCGTTGCGGTCGCGATCCTGCCAGACCAGCAGCACGAGGCGCGCTCCGGGACGCAGGGCGTGCCCGATATTGGTGAACGCGGCGACCGGGTCGGCGAAGAACATCGCTCCGAACCTGCTGATACAGAGGTCGAAACGCGGCGCCGGGAAGCGGTGCACCTGAGCGTCCGCCCGCTGGTAGGTGATGTTGGACAGTCCCTGGTCGTCACTGAGCCGACGAGCCCGTTCGAGCATCGGCGCGGAGAGGTCGACACCCACCGCGCTTCCGGCGACGGCGGCGCGGGCGGCCTCGCGGGTGGACTGCCCCGTCCCGCAGCCGATGTCGAGTACGCGGTCGCGCGGGCCGACGCGGGCGGCGGCACGGAAGAGTTCGTTGTGCGGGCGCAACTCCGCGTCGTAGTCGAACAGGCCGGTCTGCCCGGTCCCGTGCCCACCACCGTGCGGTGGCCCGGGAACGCGGTCTCCGCGTAGGTCGAACAGGCCGGTCTGCCCGGTTCCGTGCCCACCACCGTACGGTGGCCCGGGAACGCGGTCTCCGTGTAGGTCGAACAGGCCAGTTTGTCTGGTTTCGTGCCCGCCCTCGGCAGGCTCGGTCCGGGTATCCCGCTGATTGGACATCACCGTCACCGGATCCTCTCAATACCGACGTGGTGCCTCAAAGCGCTACCGGGCCCTTCGCTGGCTGATCCAGAGAGGGGCCCGGTCAGCATGTCCGCCACCTCTTTGGGGCGGCTGAGCGCGACGCAGTGGCCGCCCGCGATCTCGTCGGGGACGATGCCCAGGCGCTCGGGCACCAGCCGACGGAAGAAGCCGGGCGGGAAGAAGCGGTCCTCGCCGCAGAGCACGAACCTCGTCGGCACGTCCGGCCACGCGTCCAACGGCCACGGAGCGGACGTCGCGGTCCTGGACGGATGGTCGTTCTCCCTGCCCATCGCCTCCTCGGCCAGCTCCCGGGGTACGTCGTGGTAGAAGCTCACGAATGGATCCGCGTTGCCGGTCAAACCGCCGTCGCGCCCGGCCTGCTCCTCCACCGCGCTGCGGTAGCCGGTGTTCGCCCACCACTCGTCCGGCGACTCACCCGGTGACGGGATCATGCCTGCCAGGAGGACCAGCGCGTCGACGGGCAGCCGGTCGGCGACCAACGTGGCGGTGAACGCGCCGAACGAGTGGCCCACGACGACCAGGTCCCGCCTGTCGCCGACGGCCTCGACCACGGCGTCGGCGTAGTCCGTCAGGGTCTTCGACTCGTCACCACCCGGAAGGTCGGGAGCCAGCGCGTCGTGCCCGCGCGCCCGTAGCTCGGCCTCCACCAGGTGCCAGGACCATCCGACGTCCCCTCCGCCGTGGATCAACACGAACGTGCTCACCGGACTCTCCCTTGATCGTTGGAACGTGGAGCGCATGACGGTGACCGCGAGCACCGCGGCCGGTGCCACGAGCCGAACGCCCGCGACAGGGACGGTGGTCACTGTCATGTCGGCCACGCTAGGAGCCAACGAGCATCGTGAAAAGCGATTGTTTCGAATCAACTCGATCGCTGGAAGCGATGACCGGAAGTAGGCTGGGACCCGTGACCGATCTCGAACTGAGGCACCTGGCCGCGATGGCCGCCGTCGTCGAGGAGGGCTCGTTCGGACGGGCGGCGGCCCGCCTCGGCTACACCCAGTCGACCGTGAGCCAGCAGATCGCCGCGCTGGAGAGGTCCGTCGGCGGCCCGGTGTTCGACCGGCCGGGCGGGCCCAGAGCCGTAAGGATCACACCGCTCGGCGCCGTCGTCCTGGAGCACGGACGCGAGCTGCTGGCGAAGGCGGCGGCCCTGGCCGGGGCCGTGGACCGGTTCCGGGCCGGTGACGGCCGGATCGACATCGGCACTTTCCAGAGCGTGTCCACGGTGATCCTGCCGGTCGTCGTACGCCAGCTGCGCGACGAGCACCCCGGCTGCGAGATCCGGCTGTCCGAGGAGGAGCCGGAGGCGCCGCAGATCGGCGATCTCGACCTGCTGTTCTACGACGGCCCCCTCGACGGCGACGTCGAGTACGTCAAGCTGCTCGACGATCCGTACCTGCTGGTGGCCGGGCGCGGCGCCTTCTCCGGGCCTTCTGTCCCGC
The DNA here is from genome assembly GCF_055690525.1 of Streptosporangium sp. H13245. Classification (NCBI taxonomy): domain Bacteria; kingdom Bacillati; phylum Actinomycetota; class Actinomycetes; order Streptosporangiales; family Streptosporangiaceae; genus Streptosporangium; species Streptosporangium sp. H13245. The sequence continues at coordinate 28,098 of NZ_JBSZKT010000056.1, forward strand.
TGGACCGGCTCGACGGCGCGCCGCTGGTGGCCTGGCCGTCGACCTGCGACCAGCCCAGGGTGGAGGAGGCGTTCACCCGCGCCGGTGTGACCCCGAAGATCGTCTTTCGTACGGCGGGCAACGAGACGCTGCTGTCGATGGTGCGAGCCGGGATGGGATCGGCGGTGCTGCCGTGGCTCGCCGTCCACGCCGCCGACGCCGGGTCCGACGACCGGCTCCGCGTCCACGAGCTGCGACCGGCCATCCCCCCGCGCGAGGTCCGCCTGTACTGGCGGGCCGGCCGCACCCACTCTCCCCTGGCGGCGCGAGCGATCGAGATCGCCGTCGAGGCCGCGTCCGGCCTGGCCGGTGAGCCGGCCCTGAAGCGCTCCGGCCCGGCCGCGTAGGCGGGGGTCACTCGACACCCGGACCGGACTTGGGTCGCCGGTGGGGGCCGATCCGGGACCGGCGATCTGAGGCGCCGGACGAACCGTGGCGGGCGCGGGTGCTTCGGCGGGGCCGGGGGCCGCTGGCGGGAGATCGCGACCCCCGGCGACGAACACTCGCGGTGTTCAGCCAGAGATCGGCGTGTAGGTGAGGACCGTGACACCGGAGGTGAAGGTGGTGGTGTCGACGAGCTTCAGGCCGGTGACGCTTTCGGGGCGGAACAGCGGCTCGCCCTGGCCCTTGAGGACGGGGTAGATCCAGATCCGGTACTCGTCGAGCAGCCCGGCCGTGGCCAGGTGGTCGGTGAGGCGGCCGTTGCCCCAGATGAGGATGTCGCCGCCGTCCTGCTCCTTGATCTTGGTGATCTCGGTGGTGAGGTCATCGCCCGGGACGACGACGGTGGGGTTCCACGCGGCGGTGTCGACCGGCTGGGAGGTCACCACGTACTTGGTCATGGCGTTGACGTGGTCGGAGTAGGGGTTGCCGCCCATGTTCGGCCAGGCCTGAGCCATGCCCTCGTAGGTGGTGCGGCCCAGCAGCAGCGCGTCGCAGCCGGTGGTCAGGGCCAGGGCGTAGGCCATGGCGTCCTCGCTGTTGTGGCTCATGGACCACTCGTGCGGGTTGTCGATGAAGCCGTCGAGGGTGGTGTAGGTGGAAGCGATGATCTTTCGCATGATGTCTCCTGAAAGTGGGTGCGGGTAAGGGCGGGGGTGCGGTCAGGCGGCTGCGCGCGTCCGGCGCCAGGGGGAGCTGTCGACGAAGTGGGTGTCGAAGCGCTCCTGGGCCGCCAGCAGGTTCTGGCGGTCGGCGCGGCCCTGACGGACGCTTTCCAGCAGACGGAAGTAGGCGAATCGCTCCACACCCGGGGTGATCACGATCAGCGCGTCGGCACCTGTCCCGGGAGCGGCCGCGAAGGCGTGGACGGTGTGCGGCGGGACCACGAGGATGCCGCCGGTCTCGACCTCCACCACCTCCTCGCCCGCCAGGACCTGCAGCCGCCCGTCCAGGACGAAGAACAACTCGGCCGAGCCTCGGTGGTAGTGCGGGGTCGCGCCGTCCCTGCCTCGCCCAGGGTGGTACGGCTGACTCCCAGCAGGCCACCGGTGGCCGACGCGTCGGCCAGCAGCGCGATGGTGTCCGGCCCGGCGCCGAGGATCTCCGCGTCTCGCGGGTGGATCACCAGGGGGCCGAACCCCGGCCGCTCCTCCGGAGGCGTCCCCGGCGGGTGTGTTTCGCTCATGCCGGAGATGATTACACGTCTGATAGTACGCCGTCAAACTATACGGTGACGCCTGTATTTGACCTCGAACTACAATGGGGGTATGAGCGCCGCAAACAAGCATGACGACACCTCACCCGGCACGAGCGCGAACGATCCGGAAGACGCCCAGGACGCGGTGGACGCGGTGGTCGCCTCCTGGCGGCGGGAACGCCCGGACCTGGACCTCGCCGCGATCGCGGTGGCCGGACGGCTGGGCCGGGTGAACCTGCTCCTGGGCCCCGCCCAGGAGCAGGTGTTCACCGAGGTCGGCCTGCAACGCGGTGAGTTCGACGTCCTGGCGGCGCTGCGCCGCTCGGGCGCTCCGTACACCCTCAGCCCCTCACGCCTGTCCGACCTGCTGATGCTCTCCCGGGCGGGGATGACCAACCGGCTGGACCGGCTGGAGTCCGCCGGAATGGTCGAACGCTCCCTGGACCGCGCCGACCGGCGCAGCTTCCAGATCCGCCTCACCGAACAGGGCTACGCCACCGTCGACGCCGCCATGACGCGGCACACCGCCAACGTCACCGCCCTGCTGTCCGGCCTCACCCCCCGGGAACTGACCACCCTGGACGCCCTGGCGCGCAAACTCCTGCACCACCTGACCACCCCCGACCGATGAGGCCCGGCAACGAGCGGGAAACCCCGAACCGCGTTCAGGTCCGGCCCGGGGTTTCAGGCGTCCGCCGTGTTCCGGTGGCATCCCACGTGTACACGAGACGACCACCGCTCAGGCGAGATCAGCCGGTGGGCGTGCCGAACCAGCGGGAGAGGTGGTCGTCCAGGTCCTGCTGGTCGTCGCCGATCCAGGCGACGTGGCCGTCGGGACGCAGCAGGACGCACGGAACATCCAGCGCCGCGGTGGGATCCGCGAGGTGGTCGACCCGGCCGGACCAGCCGCCGACGGTCAGGCGTTCGGTGCGGTCCAGCAGCAGGCCCCGGCCGCGACGCAGCAGATCGTAGAGGTGGCCCTGCTTCACGTCGATGTCGCGCATGCGGCGGCCGAGCAGGTCGGGGCCCTCGCCGAAGTCGTAGCGGATGCCGATCGCGGTGATCTTCTCGATCAGGTGGCGGTTCACCTCGTCGAAGTCCATCAGTTCGGTGAGCAGCCTGCGCACGGCCCGCGGACCCGGTTCGGCGGACAGCAGCTCCGACTGGGCGCGGGTGTTGTCCAGCACCTCCTCGGCGACCGGACGGCGTTCGGCCTGGTAGGTGTCCAGCAGCGTTTCCGGCGCCCAGCCGAGGATCTGCGCGGCCAGTTTCCAGCCGAGGTTGAACGCGTCCTGAACGCCCAGGTTGAGACCCTGCCCGCCGATGGGCGGATGGATGTGCGCCGCGTCGCCGGCCAGCAGCACCCGCCCGACCCGATAGCGTTCGGCCAGCCGGGTGGCATCCCCGAAGCGGGACAGCCAGCGCGGGGAGTGCACGCCGAAATCGGTTCCGGCGATGGTGCGCAACCCCTGTTTGAAATCGTCGAGGGTGGGCGGTTCCGCGCGGTCGCCGACTCCCGAGGCGGGGACCAGGACGCTGTAGAACCCTTCGCCGAAGGGCCGGAGCCAGAATCGCCGATGGGTCTCGCCGACTTCGGCCACCTTGGCGGCGATCTCCTCCTGCGGCACCCCCACTTTCATCTCGCCCATGAGCGTGTCGGCCCGTGAGGGCTCGCCGGGGAAGCCGACGCCGAGCAGTTTGCGCACCGTGCTGCGCGCGCCGTCACAGCCGACGAGGTAGCGCGACCGCAGTCGTTCCCCGTCGGACAGCTCGACGGTCACCCCCTCGTCGTCCTGCTCGAAACCGGTGACCGCGCGACCGCGCCGTACCTCCGCACCCAGCTCGAGCGCGTGCTCTTCGAGCATGCGCTCGATGACCGGCTGCGGGATACCCAGCAGATAGGCGTACGCGGAATCCAGGCCCCTGGGCACGGGTTTGGGGATGGCGGCGAAGAAACCGGCGGCCGGACGCTGTCTTCCGTGCCGGAGAACGCGGTCCAGCAGCCCGCGCATCGCCATCAGTTCGAGACTGCGAATGTGCAGGCCGACTATGCGGATGAACGACGCGGGCTCGGTTTCCTTCTCCAGGATGAGCACCCGTACATCGTGCAGCCGTAGTTCGGCGGCGAGCATCGCGCCGGTCGGCCCGCACCCGGCGATGATCACATCGAAGACGAGAGGCGCGCGATCGGCGCCGGAGACCGGCGACCGGAGAGCTCCGGGGACGTCGCCCGCCGCGGAGTCGTGCTCGCCCCTGTCGTCCGACGGCGGCTCGGCGGTGACCTGCTGAGAGTGCATAGGTGTTGCCTTTCGGGAGTGCCTTGTGGTTGAGGCGCTCCCGGCGACACCTACGTCAATCGCCCGACCATGACGGCGAGGGGGAGCACCCACATCGATGCAGCGTTCATGGGTCTCACCTCCTCGGGCGGTGTCACGGTCAACCGCAAGCTACAAGCCCGAGCGTCATCCCGTCCATTCCTTTTCCAGCCACGTGATCACGACTTCAAACGGGCCCGTACGGTCACGGTCCGGGGTTACCCGGTGAGCGAAGGGCCGTCGTCGTGTACCCCACCCGGGGCCCGCGTCATTCGGCGTCGGCCTCGTGCTCCCGCGCCTCGTCGGCGACCGCGAAGACCCGGTCGAAATGCCGCAGCGCCTCGATGGCCCGTGCCGGATCGAGGCAGGTCGCGAAGGCGTCGAGGCTGAAGGTGCCCTCGGTGGCCGCCGCGACCGCGTCGTAGAGCGGCTGGATGTCGCCCTTGAAGTACGCTTCGCACAGCTGCTCGTCGCTTATCCCCGCGTACCCCACGAGCTTCTCGATCGCCTGGCGTTGCGGGCCGTACTGGTCCTCGCTGCGGACGGCCTCCCCGCCGAGCGCGGCCACCGGGTAGCGGGTCAGGTACTCGGTGAGTCCCTCGTTGAACCAGTGGCCGAGGACCTGCCCCACCGTCGGGTCGGAGAACCAGTGGATGGCCTCGTGGTACTCCGTACCGGTGCCGAGCTGGTCCCGCTGGATGAAGATGTGACCGTCGACCGAGAGGCCGGGCGTGCCGAGACCGGCGTTGAACAGGATCTCATTGGCCGTCCGCGCGGTTTCGATCTCCTCCGCCTCGCCCGGCATCCTGTCGAGGACGAAGACCGCGCCCATCTCCTCGGAGGTGACGTAGTGCAGCTGGTCGCCCGTCAGCCTGCGGTCCGCCAGGTAACGTGCGAAGTAGTCGTCGCCGATCAGAACCTCCATGATCCTCTCGGCGGTGATCTCCTGAGCGACACCCTGCTCCAGCGCCCTGTCGGCATGCGAGCGGTCGGAGCCCCAGACGAGTTCACCCGGGACCAGCACAGCCTGCCTGCCGCCCTCGGCGTCCACCTCGACGATCGCGCTGAACGGCGCCAGCTGGCCGGAGAACCCGAGCGTCGACGAGTGGGTCCCCGGCAGGGTGTAGGTCCCGGCGGGGACGGTGACGAGGGAGTCGTCTGTCACCCGTGCCGAATCGAACGCGCTCAACTTCAAGCCCGACACCGGCTGCGCAAGCGTGATCTCGGTCATCGCGTCCAGTTCCCGGCGCTTGCCGAGCCAGAACTCCTGAAGATCGGCCTCGCCCTGCTGGACGAGGTCCTCGATCTCCGTGACCGTCTCCTGGTAGTCGTTGTCGGCCAGATCCGCGCGGCGGACGAGGATCGGCGGGTCCGCCCCGTACGCGGATTCGGCGTAGACCAGCAACTGGCCGTCGGCGCGCGTTTGCCGGTCACGGACAGGGGTGTACATCACGCGCGGCGTTCCGGTCAGGGACTCCTTCTTCTCTCCTGCCGTGCCGGAGCCGTCCGTGGTCCAGTAGGTCACCTTTCCCCGCGCCGGGCGCCAGCCGAGCCTGACCGCCGACGGCTGTACGGCGGAGGTCAGGTGCCCGCCGAACTCGCCGATGGACTGGCGCCTGGTCCACCGCAACTCCTCCTGCCCCTCGCGGTCACTCGTCGACGGGTCGTCTCGTGATCGCGTGCCGCCATCACCCCTGTCTCCCTTGTCCTCCGGGTTGTCGCCGCCGACGTCCTGAACGGGCTCGCGCCCGGAGGTGTCGTCAAGGTCGGCAGGTGGCGGCGAATCGCTCTTTTTTCGACGTATCGATCCTTTTTTATTCGTTCCCATGCGAGCTCCTTGATGTCGGCGCACCTGACCCCATGAGAACCGAAGCCACGCCGCGCAAAAAGGCCTACGGGTCGGCGGCCCCGACGCAAACCCGGTGCCACGCGCACGCGGGGTTGGCAGCGGCCGGCGCTGGTACCTCGCCCCCTGGCCCGCGGGTCGTACCGGCTCGACACCGTACGAGGCAACCAGCCTGCGGCAGGGTGAGGCGGAGTGTCAGGCCGGGTCGTGTTCGCGCCGCGCGGTGATGTGCCCGGTCAGGTTCTCCCAGTTGCCGGACCCGATCGCCACCTTTTCCTCGTGGGTGAAGGGTGCCTGTTCGAGGAACGAGCGGGCGACCCCGTTGGAGGTGTCGAGGAAGGGGAATCCGCCGGGCCGGGTCCCGAAGGTGTAGGGGTAGTCGGTTGAGTACATCATGCGCTCGGTTCCGACGACCTCCGACGTCCACCTCATGTAGCGCTCGCTGACCGTGCCGCTGCCGCAGACCCAGAAGTTCCGCGTGAAGTAGTCGGCGAGCGGGCGCTCCAGCCTGGCGTTGTGCGCCATGACCCCGGTGTGGTCGAGGTAGAACAGGACGACCTCGCCCCAGTGTCCCGCGATCACCTGTAGTCCGGGGTGCCGGTCGAAAACGCCGGAGAAGATCATCCGTAGATACTGGACACCCAGGTCGTAGTACCAGCCCAGGCCCGCCGTCGCGAGCCCCATCCCGGTGCTGCGTGCCAGCCCGGCTCCGTCGTCGAAGCCCGAGTAGTAGGCCTTGAGAACCTCGGGGACCGGAGTCTGGGGATGGAAGTGCAATGGCACCCGGAGGCGCTCGGCCGTGGCGTACAGGTCGTCGAACTCCGGGGCGTCGGCCAGTTTGTCCCCCGTGCGTCCGTACAGCATCGCGCCGGGGAGGCCGAGCCGGGTCACCGCGCGTTCCAGTTCGGCCGCGGCGGCCTCGGGCGCCGCGGTGGGGATGGCGGCGAAGGCCTGGAACCGGTCGGGCCGCCCGGCGACGATCTCGGCCAGCGTGTCGTTGACCTCGCGGGCCACGCTGACGGCGTCCTCGGGCGCGAGGTTGTGCACGCCCGGTGAGGCCAGGGACAGGACCGCGACGTCGATGCCCTGGTCGTCCATGTCGGCGAGACGCGCCTCCCCGAAGTCCCGCAGCCGCCGCGCGAAGGGCTCGTCGCCGAAGCCGAGCTGCGGGATTCGCGGCACGCCCGCCCTGGCCCACGCGTCGAGCAGCGCGGGCGGGGCGATGTGTTCCTCAAGTGCCACGATCTTCATCTTGTCCGGCATCTCGTACCCCTTCACCCTGCTGTTTCCATTGGAATCGCTACTACCGTATCACTGGAACTATCAGTGGAAACACAGGTACGGTATCGTTGGAAAATGACATCGAGCTCACCCGGCGGGGACGCCGTCGAATCCGACAGCGCGGCCCTGGGCCGCGAGCGGCTCCGGCAGCGGATCGTCGAGGCCGCCGCCGGTCTGCTGGCGGGCGAGGGCCGCGACGCGGTCACCACTCGCGCGGTCGCGGTCGCGGCGGGAGTGCAGCCACCGGCCATCTACCGCCTCTTCGGCGACAAGGACGGGCTGCTCGACGCGGTGGCCGAGTACGGCTTCGCCAGCTTTCTCAGGACCAAGCACATCGCCCCCGACCCGGGGCACCCCGTCGAGGACCTGAGGGCCGGCTGGGACCTGGCGGTCGAGTTCGGCCTGGCCAATCCCGAGCTGTACACGCTGATGTACAGCGAGCCCACGAAAGAGACGTCGGCCGCTTTCAAGGTCGGCATGGAGACCCTGATGGGCCGCATCCGGCGCCTCGCCGTCGGCGGCTGGCTCCGCGTCGACGAGGAGCTCGCGGTCACACTCATCCACGCCACCGCGCGCGGTGCCGTGCTCACCTGGCTGACCCTGCCGGAAGACCGGCGCGACCCGGCCCTGCTGACCACTCTCCGGGAATCCATGATCGCCGCCGTGACCAACCGGGAGCCCGCCGTACGGGACTCGGGCCCGGCAGGCGCGGCCCGCGCCCTGCGTGCCGCGCTGCCCGAACAGACGACCCTCAGCGGCGCGGAACAGCGCCTGCTGACGGAGTGGCTGGACCGCCTCGCCGCCGACGGCTGAGACACCGTTCCCGCACGTCAGAGCAACGGGGCCGTGTGGTCCGCGGCCTCATTGGATCGGCCCTCAGCCGAGCTGTTGGGCCAGGCCGACGATGATCCCCTCGGGGCCGCGGACGTAGCAGAGCCGGTAGCTGTCCTCGTAGCGCGCCAGCTCGCCGACGAGTTCGGCTCCGTGGGTACGCAGGCGGGCGACGACGTCCTCGATGTCGTCGACGGCGAACATGATGCGACGAATGCCCAGTGTGTTCGCCGGTGCGTCCTTCGGCTCGGTGCTGATCGCCTTCGGCGTGTGGAACATCGCCAGCTCGACCCGGCCGTGGCCGTCCGGAGTCCGCAGCATCGCGACCTCCTGCCGGACGTCGTCGATCCCGATGACACGCTCCACCCAACGTCCCTCGATCGGCGCCCTGCCCTCCAGCTCCATGCCGAGTTCGACGAAGAACGAAACAACGGCGTCAAGGTCGTCGACAACGATGAGGACGTTGTCCATCCGCTGGATCGTCATGCTGGGCCTCCCTGGTATGGCACGGCCACGGCGGCCGTGTCCGCCCCTGGGACGAAGCCGCCAGGCCGTTCTCGACATCCGCCACAGCGACCCACTAGTGACGCGGGCGGCGTGGAACAGGGCGGGGACCCGCTCACGACCGCGTGTGAGCTGGCCCCTCGGTGTGCCCCGCCTGGCGGAACGGGATCTCCGTCCCCCGAATCGGCTCGCCCATGCCCGCGCACCGCCGCCCGGCTCGTCTCTGGCATCGCGAGCCGGACGTGACGGGTCGATGACCGACACTGTGCCGCCTTCGTCTCGTAGGTATTTGGGCCGGTAGCGGGCGGGCATTTCTGCACAGACCGCGGGCGGGGTGAGGCGCTTTCCTTAGGGCGTCGGCCCGACG
>NZ_JBSZKT010000057.1:0-35961 GCF_055690525.1 Streptosporangium sp. H13245
CCACCTGAGCAAGCTGACCGAAGGAGGACTGCTCACCGTCGAGGCCCGCGGACGCCACCGCTACTACCGCCTCGCCGGACCCGCCGTCGCCGACCTCCTGAAGCTTGGGGATTACGGGCGCCGGGCATCTCGCAGGGATTCGGCGGCTGTGAGCAGAGAGGCTCCCAGCAGCACAGTGTCCTTTATCAGGAATTGACCCACGAGAGACAGCTTCGGTTCCCGATGCCGCTGCTGCCAGGCCTCCGGTGTGGTGATCAGGAAGCTGAGCGTGCTGGTGAACATCCCCACCGCCGCCAGGCTGCCGAACGCCGAGGCCCGGGGAGCCAACGGTTTCGCCGCGATCAGCGATCCGATCACGATCTCCGCCGCGCCGATGAGTCTGGCCAGCCTCTGCTCACCGAACATGACGGCGAGCCGCGAGAACGGCGGACTCGAAGTGATCAAAGGGCGGATGTTCTCGACCTCGTAGTCTTCGAACTTGAGCCGTCCGATCACCACCAGGTTGAGCGCCAACCCGAAACGAAGCGTGAAGGCCCCCGCCGTCCGAAGACTGTCGATGGCCGCAGGTGATGTTCTCATACGGGCATCTCCTCGCATGGTGCATCGCGCTGTCCTGCGTGGGGCCAGTTTACGCCGGACGCAGTCAACAGCGCGCTGAGCAGGGCCTTTGACATGCGGATTCGAGAGGGGAGATCGACCGGCGGCCCGCACTTCCCGTCAGGGCGAGTTTGGCCACGTGCTGAACGCGGAGGGTGGATCACCGGCGTCGCGCGGTGCGATCTCACGTTTTCCGGCCTCCGGCCGTCTACAGGGTGTGCAGGGATCGCGTAAGCGGCCCCGTAACCCCGGGAAGGACGAAACGATCATGGCCAGGACCCACACCGTCATCGCGTCGCCGCTGGGTGACCTGCTCGCGGTCGCCGAGGACGGCGTACTGAGCGGGCTGTACTTCGAACGCCACCATCGCGGTCCCAAACCCAAGGAGCGGGGCTCTTACGACGAGTCGGGTTTTGAGGAGGTGCGCCGTCAGCTGGGAGAGTACTTCGCCGGTGAGCGGACCCGTTTCGAGCTACCGCTGGCCCCTCGGGGGGATGAGTTCCAGCAGCGGGTGTGGGAACTGCTGAAGGGGATCCCCTTCGGCGAGACCCGCTCGTACGGAGACCTCGCGCGGCGGCTCGGGGACGTGTCGCTGGCCCAGGCGGTCGGCGCCGCGAACGCCCGCAACCCGCTGAGCGTGATCGTGCCCTGCCACCGGGTGGTGGGCGCCGACGGCGGCCTGACCGGCTACGTCGGGGGCCTGGACCGCAAGCGGTTCCTGCTGGAGCTGGAGGAACCGGCCGAACGGAAGGCGGAGAAACTGTTCTGAGCGCCCGGCGGGCCTGGCCTCCCCCGGGGACGCGACCACTCGACGACAAGGTATGACCCGAGAGGGTACCCAAGCCATGGTCGAGGCCGGGGAAAGCAGCATCACCCACCGGCTGTCGACGAGGCCGCGTCCGGTGCCCGGGATCCACCCTCCCCCCGTCACTAACCGTGAGACACGGCCTGGATCCCGGGAAACGACGTAGACAAAGTAGATACGGTTGGGCGACCAGAACATCGTTGTCGCATCCACTCGACCACCACATCAGGTGGATGCGACAAAACAGCAGGCCAGAGCGCCAGAAGGTCAGGGCGAGGCTCCGTGCCACCGACGACGGCGGGGATCGGCGCTCCGGGCCACGGGCACCGGAGGCGGCGGTGGCGGAAGACCCATGTGGAAACGGTCGGCGACAGACCGATCGCCGATCCACGGAGAAACGCGCTGTCACGGCGAAGCCGGGCATGTTCCGCAAAGACCGCGCCTTCCTACCGATCCTGTCCCCGCTTTCCCCGTCGGCATGGGGCTTACGGGTGAGGTGTCGGCGCCCACTCAGCCGCACCTGCCATGCCACTCGTTCGCCCGCGCGCGACCAAGCCGTCGTTTCACCCGCAGGAGCATCAGCCCGCTCGTCGTTCAGGGCTCGCATGCGGTCGCCGGGGCGTACACCGTCGCCGTCGGCGATTGAGGGGGCGCCTTGAACGGCTTCGGTGACGCCCTGATCGGTGACTGGCACCGTGCCGCCTACGCCGCGGTCAAGGCGCTGGCGTTGTTCCTGACCGCCGTGGTGGCGTTCCGGCTCACCGAACGCCGGACCATGGCGGAGTTCGCCCCGTTCGACTGGGTCGCCGCCGTCGCGGTCGGCGCCATCGTCGGGCGTACGGCCACCGCGTCCGATGCCTCGTGGCTGACCGGCGCCGCGGCGCTGCTGGCCCTGCTCGCCGCTCACGCGGCCATCACCAGGCTGCGGTTCCTGCCGGTCGTCAGCCGCCTGGTCGACCCGCCGATGCGAATCCTGATCCGTGACGGAAACGTCAACTGGCGCGACCTGCGTCGTTGCGGGCTCACCGAGGCCGACCTCGACGCCGTGCTCCACCAGCACGGCTATCACGGCCCAGCTGGCATCCATCTTGCGATCTTCGAGGCCAAGGGCGCCGTCTCCATCCTGCCCCACCCTCCGGCCACGCCGGTAGCCACCACGCCCCCGCCGGGTTTCGACGGGTAGCCCCGAGGTTTCACACGGTGGTCCCTCCGGCTCCCGGGGATGAGGGCCGCCGCGTCAGCGTTCGGCGATGAGTTCGGTGACCGTGCGCCGTACCGCCTCACGACGGAAGTCCCGGTCCCCTTTCGGGTCGACGGCCGCCAGGGACGCCCGTGGCTGGGTGAGCCAGGACCGCGCGAGCGCCTGGATCGCCAGCACCAGTTCGGCCGCGCTCAGCCGGTCGGGCAGCAGGCCCTCGCGCTGCGCCTCGGCGACCTTGTCGATCTTCTCCCGGGTGGCCGCGGTCACGATCTCGTCGTCGGCCGCGTCGCGTTCGAGCTGGTACCAGGAGACGAACCGCTCCACTTCGGGGTTGGAGGCGTTCAGTTCGTACAGGCGTACGGCGTAGCCCGGCAGGTCTTCGACCGTGATGGGAGTGTGGTCGACCGTGCGGGCGACGATGTCCGCCAAGACGGCGTCGAACAGCTCCTCCTTGCCGCCGAAGTAGGTGTACACGAGTCCGGCACTGCATCCGGCGCGGGTGGAGACGGCGTCGATGCGGGTGCCGGCCAGGCCTCGCGCGGCGAACTCCGTCAACGCCGCGTCCAGCAGTCGCCGCTTCTTGTCCTCGGGGTCTCGTGCTCTCACGCCTCGCAGGCTATTTAATGAACGGTCATTTGACAACTGGGCGAGGGGGCACGTAGCGTCACGGCCAGCGCTCTTGAATGAGCGTTCATTAAACGAAGGGGTGCCCATGTCCGTCTGGTTCGTCACCGGAAGCTCACGCGGCCTGGGCCGCAGCATCGTCACCAAGGCCCTGGAGGCCGGTCACCAGGTCGCAGCCACCGCCCGCAAGCCCGGACAGCTCGACGACCTGGTCAGAAAGCACGGTGAGCGAATCCTGCCGCTGGCGTTGGACGTCACCGACCACGAGGCCGCCCAACGCGCCATCGCCACCACCGTGAACACGTTCGGTCACCTGGACGTGGTGGTCAACAACGCCGGCTACGGCGACATCGCCGCCGTGGAGGACATGTCGATGGACATGTTCCGCGCGCAGATCGACACCAACTTCCACGGCGTCGTCAACGTCACCAAGGCCGCCCTGCCCCTGCTGCGCGAGCAGGGATCCGGCCACATCGTGCAGGTCTCCTCCCTCGGAGGCCGCCTGGCCAGCCCGGGCCTGAGCGCCTACCAGGCCGCCAAATGGGCCGTGGGCGGTTTCTCCGAGGGGCTCGCCCAGGAGGTGGGCCCGCTCGGCGTCAAGGTCACCGTCCTGGAGCCGGGAGGCATGCGCACGGACTGGGCCGGATCCTCGATGACCATCCCCGAGGTCGGTGAGCCCTACCGGCAGAGCGTCGGCGCGATGGCCACCATGGTGCGCAACGCCGTCGGCACCGAACCGACCGACCCGGACAAGGTCGCCGACCTGCTGCTGACCCTCACCGGGCTGGAAGAGCCGCCGGTACGGCTCCTCGTGGGATCCGACGCCGTACGGTACGCCGCCGCCACCGAGGACGCACGCCGCGCTTCCGATGCCCGCTGGCGGGAACTGAGCGAGTCCGTGGCCTTCGAGGACGCCCGATGAAACTCGTCGGAAACGTCGCCGTCGTCACCGGAGGTTCCAAAGGCATCGGGTTCGCCGTGGCCGGCCCGCTGATGGAACACGGCGCCGATGTCGTGCGCTGAGCCGCGTCCGAGGGATGCCCCGGGGGTAGGGCGGTAGCCTGCACTGGCCGGTGCTGTCGATGTCCGGTTTTGTCCAACGGGAAAGGCCAACCAGATTATGACGTCGGTATCGGACCAGGGACCGGCAGATACCGGGCAGGCCAGCGAGGAGGACCTGCGGGCGTTGTTCGGGCAGTCCATCGCGGTGTTCGCCCTGCTGACGGGACCGGCGCATGTGGTGGAGACGGCGAACCCGGCGTTCTTCGCCGCCTTCGGTCAGGAACGGGCGCGCACCGGGGTCGCGGTCGTCGACGTGGTGCCCGAGCTTGCCGGTCAGGGCTTCCTTGAGGCGCTGGACCAGGTCTACCGCACCGGTGAGTCGCGCACCGGCCGGGACGTCAGGATCGTGCTGGGCGTCGGCCCGGAGGCGCGGGAGGTGTTCTTCGACGTCACGTACGAGCCACGGCGCGACGCCGAGGGCACCGTGACCGGGGTCCGGGTGATCGGTGTGGAGACCACCCAGGTGAAACACGCCCAGCGGCTGATGGCCGAACATCGGGCCCTGGTGGAACAGATCGCCCGCCAGGTGCCCCTGGCCGAGGTCCTGGAGGGAATGGCCCGCTGCATCGAGGACCTGGCACCGCACCGGGTGCTGGTCTCGGTGCTGCTGGCCGATCCCGATGGCCGGCACCTGCGCCACGGCGCCGCCCCCAGTCTGCCGGGCTTCTACAACCAGGCCATCGACGGCATCGCCACCGGCGAGGGCGTCGGCTCGTGCGGCACCGCCGCCTACCGGCGCGAACAGGTCATCGTCTCCGATATCGCCACCGACCCGTTCTGGGCCGACTTCCGTCACCTGGCCGAGCCCGCGGGCCTGGCCGCCTGCTGGTCCACGCCGATCCTGGCCCGCGACGGCAGCCTGCTGGGCACCTTCGCCATGTACCACCCCGTCCCCCGCGCACCCCAGGACGCCGACCTCGCCCTGGCCCGCCTGTTCACCGACACCGCCGCTCTGGCGATCGAACGCCACCACATCGAACAGGCCAAACTCGCCGCCGAGGCGAGCGCCCGCTCAGCCCTGGAGGAGTTGGCCAAAGCGGTCCGCGCCGAGCGGCGGTTGCGTGCCGAAGCCGAACAACGCGCCAGCGCCGCCGCCGAACTCGCCGCCCGCATCCGCACCGCCGCGGCCCTCCAGGCCGCCGCCCCCCACCCCGAGAAGTGCCAGCTCGGCGGCGCCGCCGGATGCACCGCACCGGCCGAGATCAAGGTCGCCGACTCATGGGGCGACTCGGCGTGGGGCTGCATCGCCCACGCCGATGAAGCCCTCTTCAACGTGAAGGCGGTGTTCATCGCCAACGAGGAGTCCGGTGGACTGGCCGCCTACCTCAACCGCTGACCTGGGCCAGCCCGAGGCAGGCGGCTCCGGCGGCCAACACCACCCGCGTCTGGGCCGACTGTCTGTCCTGGTGCACCGCTGCCACCTTGGCCAGTTTCGTCGCCGGGCTGGCCGGACGTGGCCTGGCACCGGCCAGCATCGACCAGGCGCCGGCCTGCGTATCGTCCGCGCACGGCAAGGCCGGCCTTCCCAAGCCGCATATCAGCGCCGCCCGCGACGCGTCGCGCGCCTACCGCCGCGCCTGGAGCGCCAAGCCGGGCGACAGGGTGCGCATCACCGTCGACATCCTGCGCGGCCTCATCGCCCACACTCCCGACGACCCCCCTACCGGGATCCGGGACCGGGTCGCGCCAGTGGCGGCCAGCCCGGCCTGGCGGGCCGCGACCCGCTGGAAGGGATCATCGCACTTGCAGATGGTGAGTGAGGTCAACGGTCGAGGCCCAGGTGTCCAGCGCGGACCGTCCGTAGGGATCCAGAACGCGTTGGCGTGGCCGAGGACGTCGCGGCAGGCTCTGTACCGCCTCCAGGAGGTGGGGCGCCTCTTCGGCGATTCGGTCGGCTTCGGCTTGGGAAACGCTGTGGATCGTGCTGGAATCCTGGTCTCGTCGTAGATCAGAGCGTCGGTGCTGCGACGGGAGAGGCTGCCGCAGCCGACGACGGCGTCGCGCAGCGTGTTGTCGGTGGTGATGATGCGGGCGAACAGGCTGATGGACCTTTGCGGGCAAGGCCACTGCCGCGGCGCTGATGTCGATGGTGATGCCGCCGTCGGCGGCGGCACGAACAGCCTCTGGAACAGCTCGGCCGGATTCGCGCGGTGGCCCTGGACAAGACCGGCACCCTGACCCGCAACGCCCCCGTCGCGACGCATTCGGCCGAGGAGATCCTGTGCGTGGCCGCCGAGCTGGAGGCGCGCGGCGAGCACCCGCTGGTCCGCGCTGTCCTGGCCGCCTTCCCTGCCGAAGATGTCACCGCGGTACCCGGCAACGGGCTGGAAGGCCGCATCGGCGGGCGCGCCGCCCGGCTGGGCAGACTCGGCTTCGTCGACGCCGGCCCGCTGGCTTCCGAGGTCCCCCGCGTGCAGGAGGCCGGAGTGGCCGTGGTTCTGGTCGAGTACGACGGCTGGCCGTGCGCGACGAGCTACGGCCTGAGGCGGCGGCCACCGTCGCCGCCGCACTGGCCACCGCCGCCGTCTCCTCGGGCGCGGGGGCGTCGCTGGAGATCGACGGCAAACCGATCCCACCGGCCGGCTTCGCTCAGATGACACTGGCGTGCGCCGTGATCGGAATCGTACTGGCGGTGGCGCTGCGACGCTGGGCCGCGACCCCCAAGCGCACGTTCGTGACGGTCACCGTCGCGCTCACCGTGCTGTCGGTCGTGCCCGACCTGCTCATCTCGGCGACACCCTCGACCAAGATGATCCTCATGCTCACCCACCTGGTCGCCGCGGTGATCGTCATCCCGCCCATCGCCGGCCGACTGCCCGCCCGCACCCGCTGACCGCGATCGAACACGTCCGAGATGGCCGCCTCCAAGGCGGTCATCGCAGGCGGCCGAACAGTGCGGCGGCACCCCGCCGCGCGCCACCTACCGCAACCGGCTTCCAGCCCGAGCGCCGCGGCGGGGTACGAGGCCGAGACCGTCGCCTCGTCCAGGGCGGTTCCAGACGGGCTCGGCCCCCGTACCCCTCCTGATCCTGGCCACGGGCGGGGCGGCGGGCTACGGTCACATCTGTGACGATGCAGGAGCCGACCGCGGTGCCGCTGGATCCGTACGCGGCGTCGCTGGCGCGAAAGTGGATGGCCGCGGGTGCGTTGATCCGCGATGCGGCCGGGGCGGTGTTGCTGGTCGATCCGGTCTACAAGCCGCAGTGGGAGGTGCCCGGCGGGGCCGTCGACGCCGACGAGTCTCCCCTGGCCGCGTGTCGGCGGGAGGTGGCCGAGGAGCTCGGCCTGGATCGGCCGGTGGGCCGCTTGCTGACGGTCGACTGGATCCCGGCCCGGCCCGGCTGGCCGGACGGGCTGATCCTCCTGTACGACGGCGGCGTGCTCGATCCCGCGCAGATCTCCGCGATCCGGCTACCCGCCGACGAGCTGGCCGACTGGGCTTTCGTCGATCCGGACCAGGTACCGCGGTGGGTGCCGGCGCCGCTGGGCCGGCAGGTCGCCGCCGCCCTGCGAGCCTCGGCCGACGGCACGGTGGCCTACCTGGAAGACGGCTACCCGGCGAACTGACCCCGGCCAGACCTCCCGGACCGGGAACCGGCCGACGGCCGCCCCACCGCCCAGCGCGAGCATTCCGCGGCCAACCGAACGACTGCGCTCGCGACCTGCCAAGCCCAGACCTATGCCTACGGCGCGGTGGGGGCGGTGTCCGGTGAGCCGGAGTCGGCATCCGGGACGAGCCCGTCACCGCATCTGGTGCGGTTCGGCTCGCGGGGCGATCATGTGAGATGTGCGACAGCCGAACGGCCTTCGACGACGACCGCCATCTCCCGTGGCCACCTCGCTTCTCACTGTCGCCCTGGCTCTGGCGGGGAACCTGGCCACGAACACGGTGACGGTCGCTGCGGGCTGGTGGACTCCGGTGATCTGGATCACGGTCGGCGTCTTGACCCTGACCGCTGTCGCGTTCGAGGTCACCCGCCGGGCCGAGGTCGTCACCGACCGGGCCGGCCAGCTGGCCGATCTGGTCGACGCGGTGCGCGAGCAGTGGCAGCAGGAGGCCGCACGCCGGCGGTTGCCGCGGCCGCGACCGCTGCGGCTGCGCTGGTCGACGACCTCCCGGCCGGTCGCGGGAGACGACTCGGCCGTGATGTCCGGCGACATCACGCAGCTCAAGAAGGCCTTCACCGAGTCGCCTCAGAGGCAGTTGGTCATCCTTGGCCCGCCGGGCGCGGGCAAGAGCGTGCTGGCGATCCTGCTCACGCTGGACCTGCTGAAGAGCTGGGAACCGTCCGCTCCGGTGCCCGTCCTGCTGCCGCTCGCCCCGTGGAACCCCGAACGCGAGCACATCGAGGACTTCCTCATCCAGCGGCTCACCACCGAGTACGACGTCCTGGAGGCGACCGGCCCGGACGGGCGCAGCCTGGCCGAGTGGATGCTCACCGGACGCCGGATCCTTCCGATCCTGGACGGGCTGGACGAAATACGTCCCGAATGGCACGCCAGAGCCATCGAGGGTCTGGATGACCTGGTCGACCGGCCACTGGTGGTCACCTGCCGGGGCCAGGAGTACGAACGGGCGGCCACGATCAGCGGTTCCGTCCTGTCCCGGGCGGCCGTGATAGAGATCGAGCCGGTCGACGTCGAAGGAATGATCGACTTCCTGGACCAGCCGACCACCCGGGGACGCTGGCAGCCGGTCATCGCGCACCTGCGGACCCGGCCGGACTGCGCGCTCGGCCAGGTCCTGACCACACCGCTGATGATCACGCTGGCGCGGACCGCCTACAGTGACCCGGCAACGGACCCACGCGAACTGCTCGGCCTCCCGAACCGCTCGGCGATCAGGGAGCGGCTGATCGCGGGCTTCGTCACCGGGGTGTACTCCCGGGCGCCCTCGCCCGCGACCGCGCGCGCCCGCCCCAGGCCGTACGCGCCGGCGAAGGCCCGGCGCTGGCTCGCGACCCTGGCCTATCAGCTCTTCCTGGCACGTTCGCGCGAGCTCGCGTGGTGGCGGCTCGAAGCCGGGTTCCTGTCCCGCAGGCCCAAGTGGGCCAGGCGGGCCGTGCCGGTCGCGGTCGTCGCCGCGGTGGGCGTGATCGCGGGCTCGGCCGCGGGTCCCGCCGTGGCGCTCGTCGCGTGCCTGGCCGTCGGCGTACCCGCTACAGGAATCCTCGGCGGGCTCCACCGCACGGGCACCTGGCCGCAACGGGCCCGCCGGGCCGGGTTCGGTCTGGGCTACGGGCTCGCGCTCCTGCCGATCCTGGGTGCACCGCTGCCGTGCGCGCTGGCCGCGCTGCTCAGCGCCCTGGCGTTCGCGCTCTCACCATGGTGGAACCGTCCCGCGCGGATCCGTCGCATCACACCACGCCGTGCCCCGCGGGTGGGCCGTCGCCGCATCGTCGAAGCCGCGCTTCACTTCGGACTGATCGGCGAGATCGTCTTCGCCGGCACGTGGGGCTTTCTCGCTCCGGGGCCGGACGCGCTGATCGCGGGATTGGCCGCCGGGTCGCTCTACGCGACGGCCGCGGCCTGCGCCGCCGGCCTGTGGACACGGACGATCTCTCAGGTCCGTCACGCCTCGCTCGCCCTTCGCGGCCTGCTGCCGTGGCGGCTGTCGGTCTTCCTGCGGGACGCGCAGCTTCGCGACGTCCTGCGCCAGGTGGGCATGTCCTGGCAGTTCAGGCACGCCCTCCTGCAGGATCACCTCGCCGCCGGGGCCCGCGAGGCCCACCTGCGCGCGCAGGGGGACGCGGGTGACGTTTTCGCGGCCATGCAACTCGTCAGGGAACTGCTGGAGCAGAACCGGATCGACGAGGTCCGTTCCTGGCCGCACGCCGAGGCCCAGGGCATGCTGCGGCGGTGGCTCATCGAACGCGGCGAGATCGATGAGCTGGTCCGGCTGATCCCCGCGGGCGGGCGGCACCTGGGCGACGACCTCGCCGGGGCGCTGGCCGCGCACGGCCGCACCGAGGAGTTGTGGGAGTGGGTGCGCCGAGGCGACGGCACCGCCACGTACGCGCTGGCCCGCTTGTTACGCGAGCGGGGGGACGCGGATCAGGCCATCGCCTTGCTGGAAAACCACGGGACCCACAGCACCGGGGACCTGCTCGCCGAGCTCTACGTCGGCCATGGCCGCATCGACGACGCCGTGGCCTGCCTGACCCGCCGAGCCGAAGACGTCCCCCGAGAGTACGGCCACTACCAGCGTTTGATCGATCTGCTGGTCGAACACCACCGGCTCGACGACCTTCGGGCACTCGTCCGACGCGGTAGCCGACTTCGAGTGGTCGCCCCGTCCTGGAACTCCTACGCCAAGTACCGCTTCGCCGACCTGCTGGCCGAACTGGGCCAGAGCGAGGAACTGCTGGAGCGGGCCCGTACGGGAGACCGCTGGGCGCACTTCCGGGTCCCCGACCTGCTCATCGGCCAAGGACGCGTCGAGGAGGCGCTCGAACTCCTGCGTACCCGGGCCGTCGGCGGCGACGCCAACGCGGTGTGGCGATATCCCGAACTGCTGGTCGAACACGGTCTGGAGGAGGAGGCGATCGCCTTCCTGCGGTCCCGGCGCTCGTCCGACTCCCGGCGGCTGCTGGCCCGGCTGCTCGCCGAGCGCGAGCGCGTCGACGAGCTGCGCGCGTACGCCGACGAGGGCGACGGCTACGCCGCGGTCGCGCTGGGCGACCTGCTGGTCGAACGGGGCGACCTCGACGGGTTACGCGCCCGCGCCGCGGCCGGGGACTCCTCCTCCGCGGTAGGGGTGTGCGAACTGCTGGCCCGGCAGGGACACGCCGACGAAGCGCTGTCCATGCTGCGCGCGATGGCCGAAGCAGGCAACATGCTGGCCGTCGAGCGCCTGCCCGGCCTGCTCGCCGCACACGGCCACACCACCGAGGCGATCAATTTCCTGCGGGCCAGGATCGACGAGCACCGCCAGCGAAACTTCCACGACCCGGAACTCGACGCGCTGCTGACCCAGCTCAAGGAACAGCGGGCCGGACAAGAGCCGCCCAGTGAGAGCGAACCGCCGTTGTAGGTACGGTCCCCTCGGCGCGACTGGGATGCCGTCGGCACGTACTCGTGCCCGGTCACAGGCTCCACGGTCCTTTGCCCGGTGTGGTGAGCCCGCCGCTCGGCGCGAGCAGCAGCACGGTCAGCGGGGCCGGAGCCCGCGTTGACCGCGTACAGGGAGACCGCCGGGCCGCTCACCCCGGCTTCGGGCGCCGATCGCCCCAACCATCTACGGCCGCAACCCCGACGGGCGATCGTCACGGCCTCGCCACGATCCCCAGAAGTCGGGGACGTGACCGGGACCGTGAGCCAAGGTCGGGGTCATGGTGCAAGAGGCAGCCCTGCTGGGCGGCCCCTGGACGGGGCGACCCTCCCCGGGCCGACGGTGGTCGCGGACGGCGTACCAGAGGGCGGGGCGTACATCGTCGTTCCCGGCGAGGAGCGCCGAGCGGCATACGAGCCGCTCCCCTGCGCTGATCCCTGGGTCTGGCACTACCGCGGGATGATCATGGGCTGACGTCGTACGCCAGGGGCAGCCCGGGTAAGCGGGACCGAGCGCGCTCCGGTGGTGGCGGCCGGGGCCGGCCTTCGGGCCGCATGCCCGGCCGCCTGGCCGCCAGAGCGCGGGGCGCCCCTTGATGTCCATAGAACAATTCGGCAACTGCGTCGCTGAAGGCCCGCGTGTCGCGCGTCCGTCGGATATTCATGGATGCATGAGTGGACGTGCGCGTCGTCGCCGCAACACGCGGCGCAGACAGCCATGGCCGCCCATCGTGATTTTGGTGACGTTCATCATCGCGGTTCTCAACGGCACCGCTGGATGGGATGACGCACCTAATCCTTTTCAGATCGCCAGCTTGAGCATGTCGGCATTGCTGACTGCGTGGCTGGCTGGACGGGCCATCGGCGCCCGGGGAAGTTCACCACCTCGTGGTGATGCCCTAAAAAGAAGGTCCGCCGACGAAGGGCGTGAGCCTGCGTTCGTACTGGCCGCTTGATGTTTTCGGGGTAGCGGTTGCCGGTCTGCTCCTGGTACCCGTCGACGAACCTGGGTTTCTTCCGACAGATGACAACTTGGTGACGGCATAACAGCAGACCGTCATGCCGTCACTGAAATGGGCACGGTGGATGATGAGGGGCGAGGGTCCGGGGCCGGTAACAGCGGTCCCGGACCCTCGGTCCTGCCTCGGCTGGTTGGCCGGGTCGGCGGGGCAGACTCCGGGGTGGTAAAACGCGGCGTTGAACGTGCCGCAGTGCGGGCAAGCGACCGTCTCGGGTCGCTCTGTTGTGGTGCCGTTGGAGCACGTGGTGCCCGAGGACTGGCGGAGGCGGTGGTCGACCCCGACACCGGTCTGGTCGAGCGGATCCCGTACGAGCTGTGCGTGCTGGTCGCGCCGCGCAAGGCGATCCGGCGCCGGGAGATCTGGGTGGAGGGCGCCAACACCTGGCGCAGCCCCGACCAGGATCTGCCCGCCGATTTCGAGGACAACCGGGACGTGCACTACGAGGCGCTGTTCAAGCCCCGCGCCCCGGCCGACTTCGTCGCCGACCTCCAAAAGCGGCACGTCGCGGCGCTGAACCGGCTGAACAAGGGGCTGAAGAAGGGCACCACCGGCGGGGTGAAGATCACGAAGAAGCAAGCCGCCCGCGCCTACGTGCGCATGCAGCGCGACGCGGCTGCCACCCGAGCCGTGCCTCGTCCGGTGGCCGCTGCGTGAGCGTGAGGGGTGTCCGCGCCGACCGCGCCGCCTCGGCCGGACTTCAGAGGCGTCCTCACGGCGGCTGTGAAAACATCAGAACCGAAAAGCGGAGCCCGGAATGTCGGAACTCGCCTCGGCGGACGGACACAGACGGGGTGTGACCCACCAACCACCCGGCCCTGAGCCGAGCGACGCCACCTTATGGGCTCAGCAGACCGTGGAAGCGTTCGGCCTGCTGTTCGAGCGCCATTCCCGAGCCATCTACAACCACTGCTTCCACCGGACCGCCGACTGGGCCACCGCAGAAGATCTGACCTCAGTAGTGTTCCTTGAAGCCTGGCGCCGCCGTGAGTCCATCCGTCTGGAGAAGGAATCCGCGCTGCCCTGGCTGCTCGGGGTGGCCAACAATGTCGTGCGTAATCAGTACAGGTCACGCCGCCGTCACCGGGACGCGCTGGACCGGCTCCCCGCCCAGACGACCACGGAGCCCGACCACGCCGACGACGTCGCCGGACGGCTGGACGACGAGCGGACGATGCGTCGCATCCTGGCCCTGGTCAACCAACTGCCCCGGGCGGACCAGGATGTGATCGCGTTGTGCGTTGGAGACGGGCTCGGCTACGCCGAGGCCGCGCTTGCCCTCGGCGTTCCGGTGGGGACGGTGCGGTCGCGGCTCTCCCGGGCCCGCCGCAGGCTCCGGGAACTCGAGGTCGCCCACGGCCACGAACAGGGTGAGGCCGAAGCATGGAAGAGCGTTGGATGACGCCGCCGCTGTCAGAGGAGGAAACATGACACTACCGCCTTGGCCCAACCGGGACCTCCCAGCGGCTCGCCGACCTGCCCTGCGGGAGCATCTCGTGACCGAAATCTCCCGGCCCCGGCATCGCCTCTCCCCGCGCGCTAGCTGGCTGACCGCGCTGACCGGCGTGGTGGTCATCGCGGCGGGGGGAGCCGCCGTGGCCGGCCAGATCTGGGACGGTGGCGGCGCGGCCACCACCGAAAGCGTCGCCTGCTACAGCACCACCAACCCGGACAGCGACACCGCCGTCATCAGCAGCCGCGACCGGGACCCCGTGGAGGTGTGCGCCGACCTGTGGCGGGAGGGATCCCTTGTGGAGGGCGTCAACCAGGCGCCTCCCCTGGTGAGCTGCCTGACCGGTTGGGGACCCGTGGGAGTCTTCCCCGGCGGGGAGAAAACCTGTGCGGCTCTGGGGCTGCGTTCCAGCCGCGACGCGAGTCCCGCCGAACGGGCCGAGGCGATCGGCGTCCGCGCCGTACGCGACGAGTTGATCGCGCGGCTCACCACCAGGTGCGCACCCGAGGAGGAGGCGGTCTCCGTGGTGCGGAGCGTCTTCGCGGCACATGGCCTCCACAAGTGGAGAGTGCGGGTCGAGCCGACCTCCGAACGCGGTAAATGCGCCACATTCGGCATAGATCAGCCGACCAAATCGGTGTATCTCATCATGATGAACCATCCCTGACCAGGGCGGGGGTGGTCGGTACCGGGATCAACGTGGGCAAGAACCTGGCCTCGGTCTACCGCGCCCTGGCCGAGGCCGACGCCCTGAGGCGGAACGGCACCGGCGACCGGGGCTCTCAGCGTCCGACCAGGTTCATGTGCGCCTCGTTGTAGCGGTCGCCCGCCACGCCCACCCTGGCGGCCAGGTCGTCCAGGTCGGACCGCTCGTCCGCGGACAGTCCCACCACGGTCGCGCCGATGTTCTCCCGCAGACGAGACAGACGGCGGGTTCCCGGGATGGGGACGATCCATGGCCGCTGGGCCAGCAGCCATGCCAGGGCGAGTTGTCCCGGTGTGGCGCCCTTGGCCTCGGCCAGCGCGCGGAGGTGATCCACCAGGGCCTGGTTGGCCGAGAGGTTACCGGCCTCGAAGCGGGGGATGGTGGCCCGGATGTCGCCGTCGGCGAAGGATGCCCGCGCGTTCACGGCGCCGGTCAGGAATCCCTTGCCCAGCGGGCTGAAGGGCACGAACCCGATCCCCAGCTCCGCGCACGTGGGCAGCACCTCGGGTTCGGGGTCGCGGGTCCACAGCGAGTACTCCGACTGCACCGCGGTGACCGGGTGCACGGCGTGGGCCTTGCGGATCGTGGCGCTCCCGGCCTCCGACAGGCCGAAGTGCTTGACCTTGCCCGCCCGTACCAACTCGCCGACCGTACCGGCGACGTCCTCGATCGGCACGCCGGGGTCCACCCGGTGCTGGTAGAACAGGTCGATCGTCTCCACGCCCAGGCGGCGCAAGGAGGCGTCGGCAACCTTCGTGATCTGCTCGGGCCGGGAGTTCAGGCCGACGGACCTGCCGTCGGCGATGTCCCAGCCGAACTTGGTGGCGATCTGCACCCGATCACGGATCGGGCCGATGGCCTCGCCGACGAGCTCCTCGTTGACGTAGGGGCCGTAGACCTCGGCGGTGTCGAGAAAGGTCACCCCGGCCTCCACCGCGGACCGGATCACATCGATCATGTCCTGGCGGGTGCCCGGGTTGGGGCCGTAGCTCTGTGACATGCCCATGCAGCCCAGCCCCAGGGCCGACACCTCGAAGCCTTGTCCCAGGGTTCTGATGTGCACTGCCACCTCCGTGGTCGGCGATCGACCGCAACCGGCCTCGGCCAGTATCGACGAGGACGCCCAAGGACGGCCACCGGGCCTCGATCAAGCCCGCCCCGGTGAAGGTGGGCCAGATCGGACGGGCTTGGGCCGAGGTCGAGCAGACGATTGACACCTCCCGTCCGGCGCCTTCATCATGAACAAGCATTCATGAACAACCGTTCATGAATGAGGCGCCGAAGGCGAGGCCGTTCGGGGCGTCCCGAGAGACTCACGGGAGGAAAATTCCGATGCTTTCCATCGTCAACACCGAGCAGGCGGAAGCGTGGAACGGCTACGAGGGGAACCACTGGGCCGACCACCAGGCCCGGTATGACGCCGTGAACAGCGGGTTCAACGACCACCTGCTCGCGGCGGCCGCCATCGGTGACCGGGACCGCGTGCTCGACGTCGGATGCGGCAACGGGCAGGTGACACGGCTGGCCGCCCGGCGGGCGCGACACGGAGAGGCCACCGGGATCGACCTGTCGGCGCCGATGCTGCGGCGGGCGCGTGCCGGTGCGGCCGACGAGGGCGTCGCCAACGTGACCTTCGAGGAGGGCGACGCCCAGATCCACCCCTTCCCCACCTCGGGCTTCGACGTGGCCGTGAGCCGGTTCGGGATCATGTTCTTCGCCGATCCGGTCACCGCGTTCGCCAACATCGGCCGCGCGCTGCGACCGGGCGGACGCCTGGCCGTCCTGTCCCTGCGGGGAATGGCCGACAACGACCTGGGCACCGTCTTCGCGGCGATGGCCGAGCATCTGCCACCGAGCCCCGCCCCGGCCGGGCCCGGTGCTCCCGGCCCGGAGTCGCTGGCCGACCCGGACCGCGTCCTTGAGGTGCTCACCGGCGCGGGCTTCGAAAACGTGACCTCCACACCGGTCGACGCGCCCCAGGTGTGGGGCCGGGACGCCGCCGACGCGGCCGGTTTCCTCGGGGCGTGGGGCCCCGTCCGCTTCGCCCTCGCCCAGGTCGGCAAGGACACGGTGGCCCGAGCCCTTGACGCGCTCACGGTGGCGCTGCGGCCCTACGAGGAGCCCGACGCCGTACGGCTGCGCGGCGCCGCCTGGCTGATCACCGCCACGCGCCCCTGACCGCGATCCGTCCCCGGTCGTCACCCACCCGTGACCGCCACTTGCCTCCCGCCTCTGACCGCCACCCGCTCCCGGTGATCATCCGCTCCCGGCAATCACTACGATGCGATGTGATGTCCCCGAGAAAAGCAGCGGCCCTGCGTGACGGCGAAGGCGATCAGACTCTGCGCGAGCACCTGATCGCCGCCGCCGAACGCCTCATGGCCCGGCGCGGCACCGCCGGGCTCACCGTACGCGACATCGCCCGCGAGGCCCGGGTCGCCGACGGCGTGCTGTACAACCACTTCGCGGGCAAGGAGGAACTGCTCGCGCTCGCTCTGCACGCCCACGTCCGGACCGTCGAACGCGAGCTGGGCGAGCGGCCCACCAGGGCCGGAAGCGGCACCGTCGAGGACAACCTGCGCGCCTACATCACCCAGGGGTTGGCGCTGCACGCCGCGATCCTGCCCTCCTTCGCGGGCCTGCTCGGCCGGCCGGAGGTTCTCATCCGGTTCGCGAACCTGCCCAACCCGATGGCGGGCGGCCGGGGACTCCGCGAGGACCTGGCCATATATCTGCGCGCCGAGCGCGACCTCGGCCGCCTGGCCCCGGACGCCAACACCGAGGCAGCCGCCACCATGATCATCGGCGCCTGCCACGAACTGGTCCTGCCCCACCTGCTCAGCGGCGGCGCGGCGACCGCCCTGGAGATCCCCGCCGGTTTCGTCGAGGATCTGCTCACCACCGTCCTGAACGGCATCGGCCCGGCCGGGAGCCCTGGAACCGTTCCCGGAGTCGGCTCACCTGACGTGAACCCGCCGAACGATTCGAAGCACCGATGATCATTCCGGCAGGGGAACGACAAAACCCTGCGAGTGACACCCTCAACCAACCTTGTCAGCTCGTGCACGCCTCGTTCCCCTTCCGCCGTACCCGCAAGAGCTCGCACCCCCCGTCCTGGACTGCAGTCGACACCGTCAGCAGCGCACCAAGCAGGGCGACGCTGCAGTACAAGCCCAGGCAGATGTGGCGGCTCTTGCTGCCGGGCGCGCGCTCCATCCGATCTGCCTAAGGCGTCAAGTCCGTCAAGCGGCCCGCGAGCGTGGGATCGGTCCGCGCATCACGTCGTCGGCCCGCGGTCCCGGGAGCGCTACGGACGGCTGATGTAGCCGGAGGTCCGGGCCTCCAGGAGGCGGATGATTTCGGCGTGGCCGGTGCCGAGCCACGACTCCGAGCGAAGGTTGCCCGTGCTGTCGCGCACCTCGGCCACGATCCGTATGTCGCCTCCTTCACACTCCTCACGGCGAACAGCGATCTGCGCTCCCTGCGGGGCGTGTTCCGTGGCTCGCGCGAGCACCTCCGCCTCGATGTCGCGCCCGGCGTACCGCCGGGCGAGATCGATGGAGCGCCGCCCCTGAGCGTCGGCCGATACGGGATTCGCCCCATGGTCGAGCAGCGTCCTGACCACGGCCGTCGCACCACGCCCGGCGGCGTGGGAGAGGGCGGTGCCCCCGGCGGAATCAACGATGTCGGGGGCGGCGCCCCGGTCGAGCAGTGCTTTCACGACGGCCAGGTGCTGGTTCGACGCCGCCCAGTGCAGGGCCGTCATGGCGGCCCTCGCGACGTCTTCCCGCCGGTCGGGATGGGCGCCGGCGTCGAGGAGCGCGATCACCACATCGATGTGCCCCCAGCACGCGGCGGCGCACAGGGGCAGTCCCTCGCTGTCGCCTTCGCTCTCCCGCTCGGGATCGGCACCGGCTGACAGCAGCATCCGTACGATGCCCATGTCCCCCCGCACGGCGGCCCGGTAAAGGGCCGTGCCACCATCCTCGTCCGGCTCATCCGGAGGTACGCCGCCGTCCAGCAACCGCCGGACTCCCTCGACATCCCCGATCGCCGCCGCTGTCGTCAGCTCATCCCCCGTCATGCGACCCAGTCTGTACAGCAGCGACCTCATGATCTACCGGTTTTCACCGGGACAGGCCGGTTGTCGCGCAGCGCACTGTGGAGTGCCGGTCGCCCTCAGCACGCCGGTGGTCGTAGTGGGCTCTGGGACCTGGCGCTCGAAGAGAGGCGAAGGCCCAGACGTAGCCGGTGGCGGCCAGGCGCTGGTTCTTCACCCTGTGGTGGTGAACGACCAAGTTCTTGCCCGAGGCTCGGGTGATGGGCGCTGATCCGGCGTAGGCCTTCAGGGCGCGAGCATCGGTGAAGCGGGGTTCGGCAGGTACGCGGGCGCCGGTGAGATCGGCCAGTCCGGGGAAGCCGGTGATGATGGCGGCGTCCGGGTGTTGGGCGAAGGGCTTCGCTTCCACGGCAGCCGCCGGGTGTCGGGGGCGGGGGCATTCTTCGTCGAAGGCACGGCCGACCGCATAGGGGGAGCGCGGCGGATGGCTCGCCCCGGCCGACCTTGGCCGATCGCTCCGCGGCGCCAGGGGGAGGGTTGCGGACCGCTGGCCGACGATCTCCGTAGCCACCGAAGTTAATACCAGTGGTTTGTCCCTGTTATGTACATGTAATACCAAATTGTTGACCACTGGTTAGTACCAGTTCTAGCTTGGTTCACCTCACGACGCTCCAACTGGCCTAGAGGTGGACGCAACACGATGAACTCAACCCTCCATTCACGCGGCCGCCTCATGGCCGTCACGGCGCTCGCCGCCGCCGGGGCTCTCCTGCTCTCGTCCTGCGGCTCGGGCGGGGATTCCGGTCCGGCGGCAAACCCCTCGGCCGCTGCCGGGGGCGGCGACCCGATCGTCGCGCTCCTGCTCCCGGAGAACCAGACCGCGCGCTATGAGGCACGCGACAAACCGACGTTCGAGAAGCAGCTCGCGGAGAGCTGCCCGAAGTGTCAGCTCAAGTACTACAACGCGGCGGGAGACGCGGGTAAGCAGCTCAGCCAGGCCGAGTCGGCGCTCACCGAGGGGGCGAAGGTCCTCGTGATCGACCCCGTCGACTCCAACGCCGCCGGTGCCATGGTCGCCGCCGCCCGCCGGCAGGGTGCGAAGGTCATGAGCTATGACCGGGTGATCTACAAGGCCGGCGTCGACTACGGGGTGAAGTTCGACAACGTCCAGCAGGGCGCCGTCGGCATGCAGTCGCTGATCGACAAGCTCAAGGCGGACGGCAAGACCTCGGGCAACATCGTCATGATGAACGGCGACCCGGTCGACTCGGGTGCCAAGCCCGAGAAGGAGGGCGCGCACAGCGTCGTCGACAAGTCCGGCTTCACCGTGGCCGCCGAGTACGACACCAAGGGCTGGTCGGCCGCGAACGCGCAGAACCAGATGCAGCAGGCCATCACCAAGATCGGCGCCGGGAA
The DNA here is from genome assembly GCF_055690525.1 of Streptosporangium sp. H13245. NCBI lineage: Bacteria > Bacillati > Actinomycetota > Actinomycetes > Streptosporangiales > Streptosporangiaceae > Streptosporangium > Streptosporangium sp. H13245. The sequence goes on from NZ_JBSZKT010000057.1 coordinate 19,994, forward strand.
GATCGACGGCGTCTACGCCGGCAACGACGGCATGGCCACCGGGGTCATCGCGGCGCTCAAGAGCGCGGGCGTCGATCCGATGCCGCCCGTCACCGGCCTCGACACACAGCTCGACGCCATCCAGAAGATGGTCGCCGGCGACCTGTACGAGAGCACGTACCTGCCGGTCGAGACCGAGGCCCAGATCGGGGCCAAGGCCGCGGCCGCGCTCGCGACGGGCCAGGCGCCCGCGGGTGACCTGCTCAACGGCACCATCGACGACGGAACGAACAAGGTACCGGCGTACCTGCTCGAATCCATCGCCGTGACCATGGACAACATGAAGGAGATCCTTCTCGACGGCGGTTACCTGACGGTCGAGGAGATCTGCACCGCCGACTACGCGAAGGCGTGCGCCAAGGCGGGGCTGCAGTAGGTGTCCTCTCTCTCCACCGGTGGTGCCGCCCAGATCGTCGCGGTCGACCTGGGCGGCACCACGGCGCGCGCGGCGCTCGTCGGCCCGGACGGCGTCGTGACCGCCCGGCTCAAGGAACCCGTACGGCACGGCGCCGCGCACGAGCAGGTCGCCGACCTCATGACCCGGGTCGCGGGCGACAGCGGAGCCGTGTCCGCCGTGGTCGGGCTGCCCGGACGCGTCGACCGCGTCCGGGGCCGTCTGCACGTGGCCAAGAACCTCCCCGCGACCGACCTCGGCCGCCTGTCGGCCGAGCATCTCGGCCGGGCCACCGGCCTCGCGGTACGCCTCGCCGGTGACGCCGAGCTGGCCGCGGCGGGCGAGGCGTACTTCGGCGCGGGGTCCCGGACGGGAACGACGGCCTATCTCACCATCTCCACCGGTATCGGCGCGGCGGTGGTGAGCGAGGGCCGGGTGCTGGCGGGCCGCGTGTCGGGCTTCCAGATCGGGTTCCTGCACCTGCTCGGCGCCGGACGCCCCATGATCGAGCTTCTCGGCTCGGGCCAGCGCGTCCACGAGGTCGCGCGCGAGCTCGGCACCGAGGTCGACTACCGCACGCTGACCGAGATCGCCTCCAAAAACAACGCCGAGAACGCCGCCTCGGACGACGCCGAGATCGCCTCCAAAAACGACACCGCGGACGACGCCGAGAACGCCTCCGGGAACGACGCCGCGGACGGCACGCGGGCCGCCCGCGAGGTGGCGGGCCGCGCGCTCGCCGACATCGCCGACGCGGCGGCGGCGGCCGCGATCCTCATGTGCCACGTCGGCTCGCCGGACGTGCTCGTGGTCGGCGGCGGGCTCGCCCGTGCCGCGGGCGCCGCCCTCCTCGACGAGATCGACCGGCGCGTCCGCGACGCCGGAACCTCGCACGTCTCGTGGGACGTCGAGGTGCGCCCCGCCCGGTGCGGTGACGACGCCGGGCTCCTCGGCGCGGCCGTCTGGCACCTCGCCGAACCATACGCGGCCGCCGCCGCGGCCCAGGACCAGCACAGCACGACCAGGAAGAAAGGAGACAGCGATGACACCAACCGGTGAGAGGACGGACGCGCGCCCGCCCGCGGCGCCGCCACTCGTGCTCGAACTCGAGCACATCAGCAAGAGCTTCGGCGCGGTACGCGCGTTGAGCGACGTCAGCATGAGCGTCGGCACCGGGGAGGTCGTGGCGCTCGTCGGCGACAACGGAGCGGGCAAGTCCACGCTGATCAAGACGATCGCGGGCGCGCATCCCCGGGACGGCGGCACCATGTCGGTCAACGGCGAGCCGGTGTCCCCGCGCAGGCCCATCGACTCGACGCGCCTCGGCATCGCGACCGTCTACCAGGACCTCGCGCTGTGCGACAACCTCGACATCGTCGCCAACCTGTTCCTCGGGCGCGAGAAGAACCACAGCGGGTTCCTCAGCGCGCTCGACATGGAGCAGGTCGCCGTCGGGCTGCTCAAGCGGCTCTCCGTGAAGATCGCGGATCTGCGCGCGCCCGTCTCGTCCCTTTCCGGCGGGCAGCGGCAGTCGGTGGCCATCGCGCGGTCCCTGCTCGGCGACCCGGCGCTGGTGATCCTGGACGAGCCCACGGCGGCGCTCGGCGTGGAGCAGACCGCGGAGGTTCTCCAACTCATCGAGCGGCTGCGCGCGGAAGGGCACGCGGTGCTGATGGTGAGCCACAGTCTCGCCGACGTCTTCGACGTGGCCGACCGGATCGTCTGCCTGCGGCTCGGCCGCAGCGTCGCGGAATTCCCCGTCGAGGGGACCACGGAGGAGCAGGTCGTCGCCGCCATCACGGGCGTCGCCGACAGCAGTGCCCAAAAGCGCCGGATGCGGCGCCGAGGCATGACACAGGAGGGAACGTGAGCACAGCCACGGGCCTCGCCCCCCAGGGCACCGTCCCGGCAGAACCACCCCGGGGAAGCTGGTTCCGCCAGCCCCTGCGGCGGCTGCGTACCGGCGATTTCGGGCCGCTGCCCGTCATCCTCGGGCTCGTCGTCATCTCGCTCGTCTTCCAGCTCGCCAACGACCGTTTCTTCTCCCCGCAGAACATCTTCAACCTGAGCCAGCAGATCGCCTCGACCGGCGTCATCGCGCTCGGCGTCGTGTTCGTACTGGTCATCGGTGAGATCGACCTGTCGGCGGGGTCGGTGAGCGGCGTGACGTCCGCCGCCATGGTCGTGCTGAACATCAACGCGGGCTGGCCGCCGGTCCTGGCGATCGTCCTCGCGGTCGTCTTCGGCGCCGCGATCGGCCTGTTCCACGGGGCCGTGTTCACCAAGCTCGGCGTTCCGTCGTTCGTGCTGACCCTGGGCGGGCTGCTGGCCTGGCAGGGCGCTCAGCTTCTCGTCCTCGGCAACCAGGGCACGATCAACCTCCCCTACGACGGCGCGATCGCCGCGCTCGCGAACACCACGCTCCCGGCGTGGATCGGCTTCGTGGTCGCGGTCGTGTACGCGGTGGGGGCGGTGGCCACGACCTTCCGTACCGGCAGGCGGCGGCGCGAGCGCGGGCTGATCGTACGGCCGCTGACCGGGGGGCTCGTCCGCACGGGGGTGATCACGGTGGTGATCCTCGCGGCGACGGTCGTCTTCGCGCAGTGGCACGGCATCCCGCTGTCGCTCGTCATCTTCCTCGGGCTCGTCGTGGTCGTCGACGTGCTGCTGCGCGGCACGACGTTCGGCCGCAAGCTCTTCGCCGTCGGCGGCAACGCCGAGGCGGCCCGGCGCGCGGGCATCCAGGTCGGCACGGTCAAGGTCATCGCCTTCACGATCGCCTCGTCCCTGGCGGCCTTCGGCGGTGTGCTCGCGGCGTCTCGCCTGTTCGCGGTCAACCAGGCGAGCGGCGGCAGCGACATCCTGCTGAACGCCATCGCCGCGGCGGTCATCGGCGGCACGAGCCTGTTCGGTGGCCGTGGCAGCGCCTACTCCGCGCTGCTCGGCATGCTCGTCATCGGCGCGGTCTCCAACGGCATGGATCTGCTCAACCAGACCTCGGCCGTGAAGTACATCATCACCGGCGGGGTGCTCGTCGCCGCCGTCGTGATCGACTCCCTGGCACGACGAGGAAGGGTGGCAAGCGGCAGATGAGTGTCAAGGCGTTTCTCAGACAGGGGTTCATCCCGTTCGGCGAGGCCGTGGCGCAGGAGACCGGGAGGCTCACCGAGGTCGCCCCCGTGCTGCGGGAGCGCGCCCTCGCGGCGGCGGCCGAGATCGGCAGGCCCGCACGGCTCACCTTCATCGGCATCGGGGCGAGCCTCGCCGCGCTCGCCGCGCCCGTCGCCCATCTTTCGGCGTACGGCATCCCCAGCATCAGGCTCAACGCGGCCGAGGCGGGGGCCTCCGGCGACGGCGCGACGCTCATCGCGCTGTCGCAGTCGGGCCGCAGCCGCGAGACGGTCGACGTCATGCGCGCGGCCACCGGCCGCAGGCTCGCGGTCGTCAACGTCACCGGCTCGCCGATGGCCGAGGCCGCCGACTCGGTGCTCACCCTCGGCGACCTGCCCGACAGCCTGGCCTCGACGATCGGCTTCACCGCCTCGGCGATGGCCGTCTCGATGCTCGCCGAGATCTGGACCGACGGCGAGCCGTCTGCGGCGTGGCTGAGCCTGGGAGAGCGGCTGGCGGAGTTCCGCGCGGCGCGGTCCGCGCAGGCCGAGGAGATCGCGGGCCTGCTCACGGCGGCGTCCGTCATCGACATGGTGGCGCCGGCCGACCAGATCGGCGTCGCCGAGGGCGGCGCGCTGCTGCTCCGGGAGGTGACGCGGGTCCCGGTGGCGCCCTTCGAGACGCGGCAGTACCTGCACGGGCTGATGGAGTCGACCAACCCCACGACCCTGCACGTCATGCTGGACGGCGCCGACGACGGGCAGGTCGTCCGGGCCCTCGGCTCGCTCGGCCGGCAGATCGTCGAGTTCCGCCGGGGTCCCGCCACCCACGACGTGCAGACCCTGGTCGTGCCGATCGAGGCACAGAGCCCTCTTGAGGTGCCGATCTTCGTGGCGGTGCTGCTGCAGGAGGTGGCGTTGCGCTCGGCGGGCGCCCGGGGCATCGACCCCGACGAGTTCCTGTTCCTCGACACCGGCACCAAGCTGGACGACGGTGAGTGAGCCGTCCCGGCCGGAGCACGCATCGGACGATCGCCATCCATTCGTGCCGTACCGCCCCCCTGAATACGTTCATCCACGACACTTCCAACGGACACAATCGGGGTTATGTCTAGTTCGTCAGTCCTGCACCGCATGGTCGCGCAGCACCTCAGGGAACGCATCGAGTCGGGGGTCATCGCGCCCGGGACGCGCATGCCGTCCGAGCGGGTGCTCGCCGAGCAGTTCGACGTCAGTCGCGTGACGGTCCGCCAGGCGTTGAAGGATCTTGAGAAGGACGGCCTGGTCAAGGTCGTCGCGGGCGCCCGGTGGGTGCGGCGGGAGGCGCCCGGCCTGGTCACCGTCCGCCCGGCCGAGCCGGGGGCGGAGTCGATCGAGGAGGGCGCGACCGGGCTCGTGAGCTTCTCGGACCTCGCGGAGGCGAACGGCCTGACGGCCAGTTCGCGGGTACTGAAGTGCCTGACCCGCGCGAGCTCCCTGGACGAGGCGGACCTTCTGGGCATCGCACCGGGCGCCCCCGTCGTGGAACTCGTCCGGCTGCGGCACCTCGACGGCATCCCCACGCTGATCGATTTCTCGCTCATCCCCGAAGGGCTGGCGCCGGGGCTGGGTGAGCTCGACTTCACGACGACGTCGCTGTACGGCACGCTCGCCGAGCAGTACGGACTGCACGCGATCGCCGCCGACTGCGTCATCGAGGCGCGCGGCGCGGCCCCCGAGATCGCCGAGAGCCTCGGCCTGCCCCCGGGCGACCCCGTCCTTGAGATTGTCCAGACCACGTTCGACGAGAACCAACGAGTCGTGCAGTGGTGCCGCAGCGTCTACCGCGGCGACCGTTACCGCTTCCGGGCGGCCCTGGAAGGCGCGGCCGGCACCTTACGCCGCCCCCGCCCCCGCGCGGCCGCCGAGGCGACGGGCCGCGTCGTCCCAGATCTAGCGAGGTTGTACAGATGAGAGTTTCCGCACGTGGCGCCGTGATCGGCGGCGCCTGGGTGAAGGGTGACGTGGAGGTCGGCGACGGGCGGCTCATCCGTGCCGGCCTGCCGTCAACCGGGCGGGGGTATGTGCTCCCCGGCCTCGTCGACCTTCAGGTCAACGGGTACGCGGGGGTCGACTTCAACGCGGCGACGGCGGAGGAGTTCGAGGCGGCGTTCGCGGCCCTCACCCGCGACGGCGTGTTCCACGTCCAGCCCACCGTCATCACCGACTCCGAGGAGAACGTCGCCGACCAGCTGCGCGTACTGAGGACGTTGCGGGAGGCGAGGCCACGCGGCGCGAAGGTCGTCGGCGTGCACGCCGAAGGACCGTTCCTGTCCCCGCACCACCGCGGCGTGCACCGGCCCGAGTACCTGCGTGACCCCGACATCGGCATCGTACGGCGGTTCCTGGACGCGGGCCCGCTGCGCACGATCACCGTCGCCCCCGAACTGCCCGGCGCCCCCGAACTGATCGCCTGGGCCGCCCGGCAGGGAGTGATCGTACAGGCCGGGCACTCGGGCGCCGACGCGCCGACGGCTCATGCCGCGTTCGACGCGGGTGCCCGCGCGGTCACGCACCTGTTCAACGGGATGATCTCCTTCGGACACCGCGCTCCGGGCATCGCGGGCGCGACGCTCGCCCGCGAGGACGTCGCCATCCAGCTCATCGCCGACGACATCCACCTGTCGCGCGAGACCTCGCTGTTCGCGCTGAAGGCCGCCGAGCACCGCACCATGCTCGTCACCGACGCCGCGTCACCCGCCGGGGCCGGCGACGGCGTCTTCACGGTGGGCGGCTTCACGGTCACGGTCACCGACGGGGTGCCGCGCCTTCCCGACGGCACGCTCGCGGGCAGCACGGTGACGCTCCTGCAGCAGGTACGCAAGCTCGTCGAGCACGACTGGCCCATCGACCGCGCCGTGAACCTCGCAAGCCGCGCGCCCGCCCGCTTCTACGGGCTCACCGGTGTGGGCGAGCTGACCCTCGGCGGACCGGCCGACCTGGTGGTGACCGACGAGAACGTCGACGTCGAACGCGTGCTCGTCGGCGGAGAGGAGTTCGTGGCGTGAACGTCCTTCCCCGCGGGCTCATCGTCTCGCTCACCCCCTCCCCGCAGTCCCCCTGGCAGGACGTGGACGACGTCGTCCGGCTGGCCGCCGCCGCGAAGGCCGGAGGCGCCGTCGCCGTCAAGGTCGACGGGCCGGACGCGGTGCGCGCGGTGAAGCGCGCCGTCCCCGGCTTCACCGTGCTCGCCGTGAACATCGACGACTCCCACGGCGGGGTCGTACGCATCACGCCGACGCTCGCCCACGCGGCCGCCCTCGTCGAGGCCGGTGCCGACGTCGTGGAACTGGAGGCGGACTCGGCGGCGCGGCGGCACGACGGCCAGGACCTGTTCGAACTGATCTCCTCGTTCGCCGCGTTCGGCGTGCCGGTGAAGGCCGGTGTGCCGGGACTCGACGACGCGCGCACCGCCGTACGGGCGGGCGCGGCGATGGTCAGCTCGTCGACCATGGGGTATCCCGCGAAGGCGAACACGGGGCCGCTGCCCGATCTCGGGCTGGTGGAGACCCTGGTGGCCGGTGCCGGGGTGCCGGTCGTCGCCGAGCGCGGCTACTCGGCGCTCGCCGACGTCCGCGCGGCCATGGACGCCGGCGCGCACGCCGTCGTGGTCGGCTCGGCCATCGTCGACCCGGTCTGGCTGACCGCCCGTTTCGCGGGCGCGGCGTCCATCTCCGTCCCGTAGCTCCACAGCTCCACAGCTCCACGCGAAACCGGCCGGAGGCCCGCGGGAACAACGGGCCCCCGGCCGGGTCACGCGGGAGAGGCCGGGCGCGGCGCCACCGTTCTTCCAGTCTTCCAGGAAACGACGTGCGTGCCGCCGCCGGTGATGTGCGCCTCGCCGGAACACCCACCGGAGTGATCGGTCGTGTGCACGGCGCCGAAGGCGGGTACTGGCAGGCTGGGGTGTCGTCAACGAGCGTGTCACCAGCCGACAGCCGGGTTGATCGCCCAGGCCAGGCGATGGTTCTCCCGGGGAGAGGGCGAGTGCCCCGAGCCGTCACGGTCTTCAGAACACGCCGTTGACCTGCGACTTCTTACTCGTTTGGGCCTGGTGGCACATTCGTTGGCGGCTGGCCTGCCTGGCTCAACCGCATCACCGCCCCGGAGAGCAGCGGCCTGGACGGCGTCGACGTCTTGGTCATGGTCCTGGGCGAGGCGCGGCGCGGTGCGGCGGCACGAAGGTGGTGGCGATCGGCGTCGGAGGCACCTTCGCCACGATCCACCGCCAGGTCGACGGCTTCCTTCTGGAGATGAGCGTGCGCAGCGACGGCCGCCTCGATTGATCTTCCTGGGTAACTCTGCTCACGATGGAGGCTCATCAGGTGTTTCATTCCCTGATGACTGATTACCGTCCGGGGTGTTGGAGCCCTTTTCTGCTTCGGGTTTGCCGGCCTTCACCAGACGCGCCCGCTCGCCGGTGACCTTCAGCCGCCATCCATGCGGCCACAAAACCTCCTTCCGGCGGTGCGGCCGACACTCACGCGTAGACCGCTCCCAAAAGGGGGACAGGTCTCATCCTCGCCACCGAACGGGCGACCGGTTGAACCGTCCAGCCCGAGCCGGACGCACTCCTTGCCTGTCGCTTTCCGCCCTCGTGGCACCGCGTTGAGTCCTCCAGGGAACCACTTCCCGCACCTCCGCCGACGGCATGAATCCGCGACTCGACCGCTCGCGGCGGTCAAACTTAAGGCGATGCCATGTTTCTCCAACGAATTTAAATATCCGCATTTATGTGGCAATGAGGTGAAAATAACCTTTTGCCGCTGGCTGGGAGATTCCGCCTGATGCCGCGATTAGTCTGAGAGATGTTCGGCGCCGTATCGACGTGTCCCGAGGCCCGGAACCGACGCGCGTCATCCCCGTCAAGGCGGGGTTCGGTCCTCACCACGGTCCTCATCGCGACCCTCACTTCAGGGAGTGATCTCTGATGCTCAAACGTCTGCTCTTCGCCGTCACGCTGGCGGCGTCCACTCTCATCGTCGCCGGAACCGTCACCGCGCAGGCTTCCAGCTCAAGCGTCTGCGCATCGGCCCGGCACGTCGCCCCGGGGGCGCCTCCGGACAGCCAATGCGCCTGGAGGGACGACGGCTGCTACTACTGCTACAGCTACAGGACCGGACGCTGGGAGCAGCAGCACTGCGGTGGCGGCTCCAACGACTAGCCTCCCCCGGCGACCGGCTCCAACGGACGGCGGCCCCGCGAAGCAGTACCTCGCGGGGCCGCTCCACGCGTGCTTCGGGTGGGTACGGAAGCGGCGGCCATGCCCAGCACGTACCCGGGCGGCATCGCCAAAGCCGTCGCACCCGGCTCGCGTGAGTTGATCCCAGGCTCGCCCCAACACGGTCAGAGCTCTACGAACCCGTCCGAGAACCACGCTGTGAGCGGCTCCGTCGCCGGGCACTACGTCCTTACACAGCGCCGCGATGCCCACCGAGCGCGTCGCCCAAGATCCAGCACCCTCGACACGTTCAGGCTCAGCTGGCCGTACGACCAGGCTCTGCGGCGCTCACCCCTGTGGCCTCGATGCGGCCGGATCCGGTAGACCAACCGGCTGCGCCTACCTTCTTCGAGCCGTGATCAGGCGCTGCATGAGGATGAAGGCGAACAGCAGCAGTCCGATGAAGATGCGCGTCCACCAGGAGCTCAGCGTGCCCTCGAAGCTGAGGATCGTCTGGATCAGGCCGAGGACGAGCACGCCCATCACGGTGCCGAACAGGTATCCGGAGCCGCCGGTGAGCAGCGTGCCGCCGATGACCACCGCGGCGATGGCGTCCAGTTCCATCCCGGCCGCGTGCAGGCCGTACCCGGACAGCATGTAGAAGGACAGCAGCAGGCCGCCGAAAGCCGAGCAGAATCCGCTGACCGCGTAGACCGTGATCTTCGTACGGGCCACCGGAAGGCCCATGAGCACGGCCGACTGCTCGCTGCCGCCGAGGGCGTAGACGTTTCTGCCAAACCGGGTGTGACGCAGGACGTACATCGCCACGACGACCACGACGGCCGCGATCACCACGCTGGGTGAGATCCACAGATCGGCGCCGAGGTCGATTCGCGTCTGGGCGAAGGCGGTGAACGTCGGGTCGTCGATGGGGATCGACGCGGTGTCGATCACGTAGCACAGGCCGCGGGCCAGGAACATCCCGGCCAGCGTGACGATGAACGGCTGGATCTCGAAAAAGTGGATGATCGCGCCCATGCCGAGGCCCAGGGTCACGCCGATGGCCAGTACGAGCGCCATGACCGGCACGGCGGGCCAGCCCTGCTTCAGCAGCGTGGCGGCGACCATGGTGGACAGCGCCACCACCGAGCCGACCGACAGGTCGATGCCGCCCGTGAGGATCACGAAGGTCATGCCGACGGCCACGACCAGCAGGAACGCGTTGTCGATGAGGACATTGAAAACGACCTGCCCGCTGGCGAACCCCTCGTACCTGATCCCACCGGCGACGAACATGGCGATGAGCAGGGCGGTTGTGACCAGGGTGGGGAGGTGGTCGCGCGGAAGGCCGCGCAGGGCCGGGACGGTCGGGGTGGTCACGCCGGGACCCTCGTCTTCTCTTGCGCCGCCGGGGATGTGCCGGTGGGCGGGCGCCGTCGGCGGATGACCTTCGCGCGGAAGGCCGGGGATTGGAGCAGGCACACGATGGTTACCACGAGTGCCTTGAACAGCAGCGTCGTCTCCGGCGGCACGCCGATCGAGTAGATCGTGGTGGTCAGGGTCTGGATGACCAGCGCGCCCAGTACGGTGCCGCTGAGCGAGAACCGGCCACCCGACAGCGAGGTGCCGCCGATGACGACGGCGAGAATGGCGTCCAGCTCGATCCACAGGCCGGCGTTGTTGCCGTCGGCACTGGAGACGTTCGAGCTGATCATGAGACCGGCGATCCCCGCGCACAGCGCGCAGAACGTGTAGACCGTCACGATCACCCCGCGCGCGCCGACGCCCGCGAGGCGGCTCGCCCTGGCGTTCCCGCCGACCGACTCGATGAGCAGGCCGAGGGCGAGCCGCCGGGTGAGGAACGCGGTGAGCGCGAACACGACGAGCACGATAATGATCCCGAACGGGATCGTGAGCCAGTAGCCTCCGCCGATCAGCTTGTACGGGACGCTGTTGACCGTGAGGATCTGCCCGTCCGTGACGAGCTGGGCCAGACCGCGGCCGGCGACCATGAGGATCAGTGTCGCGATGATGGGCTGGATGCCCACGCTCGCGACGAGCAGGCCGTTCCAGACACCGAGTCCCAGCGAGAGCGCGAGCGCGACGCCGGCCGCGCCCAGCATGCCGCCGACCGAGTTCTGGTCGCCCAGGTCGCTGATCCACAGGCAGGCCAGCGCACCGGAGATCGCCACGACCGAGCCCACCGACAGGTCGATCCCACCGGTCGCGATCACCAGCGTCATGCCGAGCGCGACGAGGATCAGCGGCGCTCCGAACCTGATGATGTCGATCAGGCTGCCGTAGAGGTGGCCATCCTTCATCTCGATGCTGAGGAAGTTGTCGGTGAACGCCACGTTGAGCGCCAGCAGGGCCGCCAGGATCACCACGGGCCAGAACAGGCGATGCCTGAGGAACGCTGTGCGGAACGCCGTCATGACGCCGCTCCGCTCGCGATCGTCTCCGTCAGGACGTCGGTGGTCAGGCGTTCGTCGTTGTCGACCTCGGTGACGAGCCTGCGGTCGCGCAGCACGGCGACCTTGTGGCTGAGCCGCAGGACCTCCTCCAGTTCGGCGGAGATGAACAGCACGGCCATCCCGCCGTTGGACAGCTCGGCCACCAGGCGCTGGATCTCCGCCTTGGCGCCGACGTCGATGCCGCGGGTGGGCTCGTCGAGGATGAGCAGGCGCGGTTCCAGGATGAGCCAGCGGGCCAGCAGCACTTTTTGCTGGTTGCCGCCGCTGAGGTTCCCGGCGGGCTGCTCGGGGTTGGCCGGGCGGATGTTCAGCGCGGCGATGTATCCGCCGACCAGCTCGTCCTGCCTGTGCCGGGGCAGCGGCCGGGTCCAGCCGCGCGCGGCCTGCAGCGCGAGGACGATGTTCTCCCGCACGGTGAGTTCGGGGACGAGTCCCTCCGCCCGCCTGTTCTCCGAGCAGAAGGCCAGTTTGTGGTGGATCGCCGCCCTCGGCGTGCGCAGATTGACCGTTTGCCCGGCTATCCGCAGGGAGCCGCTGTCGGCGTGGTCGGCGCCGAACAGCAGGCGGGCGAGCTCGGTGCGGCCGGAGCCGAGCAGCCCGGCCAGGCCGACGACCTCACCCTCGCGGATGGTCAGGGTGAACGGCTCGATGGCCCCGGCGCGGCCCAGCTCACCGGCCTGCACGAACGGCTCGCTCTCCCGGGCGAGCGGCTTGCCCTCCAGCCTCTCCAGGTCGGCGAGTTCGCGGCCGATCATCTTGCCGACCAGGTCCACCTGGCTCAGCTGGTGGGTGAGGTACTCCCCCACCAGCCTGCCGTTGCGCAGAATCGTCATCCGGTCGGCGACCTCGTAGATCTGGTCGAGGAAGTGTGAGACGAACAGGATCGCGATGCCCTGCTCCTTCAGCCTCCGCATCACCCGGAACAGCTGGGCGACCTCGTTCGTGTCCAGGCTGGAGGTCGGCTCGTCGAAGATCAGGACTTTGGCCTCGATGTCCACGGCCCGGGCGATGGCGACCATCTGCTGGATGGCCAGGGAGTGCGTCGACAGAGCGGTGGAGACGTCGAGATCGAGGTCGAGGTGGCCCAGCAGCTCGGCGGCCCGGCGCCGCGTCTCCCTCCACCGGATACGGCCAAAGCCGCGCGGTTCGCGGCCGATGAAGATGTTCTCCGCGACCGAGAGGTTCCCGCACAGGTTGACCTCCTGGTAGACCGTGCTGATACCGGCCCGCTGGGCGGCCAGCGGACTGGAGAAGGCCACCTGGCGGCCCTCCAGTTCGATCTCGCCCTCGTCGACGTCGTACACGCCGGTCAGTACTTTGATCAGGGTCGACTTGCCGGCGCCGTTCTCCCCTATCAGCGCGTGCACCTCGCCCGGCAGCAACCGGAAGTCCACGGCGTCCAGCGCCTTCACGCCGGGAAACTGTTTGCCGATCCCGCTCATCCGCAGGATCGGCCCGGGGTGGGCCATGCGGCGCTCCTTTCTTCCACGGACACGGGTCTTCCACGGGTCTTTCACGGGCACCGGGCCGCCCCCGCGTCAGGGGCGGCCCGGTCCGGCTCAGTACTGGCGGGTGGGCAGGGCTTCCTTGGCCTGTTCCTGGGTGAAGGTGGTCTCCTCGGTCACCACCCGGGCCGGCAGCTGCTCACCGGCGACGACCTTCTTGGCCAGGTCCATCAGCTGGGGGCCGAGCAGCGGGCTGCACTCCACGATGAAGTTGATCTTCCCGTCGGCCAGGGCCCGCATCCCGTCCTTCACCGCGTCAATGGTGATGATCTTGATGTCCTTGCCCGGCACCTTGCCCGCGCCCTCGATCGCCTCGATGGCCCCCAGGCCCATGTCGTCGTTGTGCGCGAACAGCACGTCGATGTCCGGGGTGGACTTCAGGAAGGCCTCCATCACCTCCTTGCCCTTGGCCCGGGTGAAGTCGCCGGTCTGCGAGGCGGCGATCTTGAACTTCGGATCGGCCGCGATCACCTCCGCGAAACCCGCCTTGCGGTCGTTGGCCGGTGCCGAACCGGTGGTGCCCTGCAACTCCACGATGCTCACCGGATCGGCGGAGTCCTTGTACTCCTCCACCAGCCACTGCCCCGCCTTCTTGCCCTCCTCCACGAAGTCCGAGCCCAGGAAGCTCTTGTAAAGGGTGGTGTCGGCCGAATCCACCGCCCGGTCGGTCAGGATCACCGGGATCCTGGCGTTCCGCGCCTCCTTCAGCACCGTGTCCCAGCCCGACTCCACCACCGGCGAGAACGCGATGACGTCGACCTTCTGCTGGACGTAGGACCGGATCGCCTTGATCTGGTTCTCCTGCTTCTGCTGGGCGTCGGAGAACTTCAGCTCGATCCCGGCGCTCTTCGCCGCCTCCTGCACCGACTTGGTGTTGGCGGTACGCCACCCGCTCTCGGCGCCCACCTGGGAGAAACCCATGGTGATCGTGCTGTCGGCGGGGTTAGCCGAGGTGCCGCTGTTTCCGCAGCCGGTCATCGTCAACGCGACGGCACCGACCGCGATCAGTGCCGAAATCCTGTGCAACACGGGGGGTCCTTTCGTGATGTGAGCGCTAACATTTACGTGGCGTCAGCGCCCTTCCTGCTTCCGTGGGCAACTAGCGCATCGTCGCCGTACCGGCTCCGAGAACGAGACGGGGAGGCACGACGTGACGCTCGCGCACGTCTGGCCCCCCTGTCTCGATCCGCCGCCCGAGCACGTCGACGCCGCGCCCGCCCACGGCCCCGAAGTCCTGTCCGATGGTCGCGAGAGGAGAGCGGCCGGCCGGGCCGCTGACGTGCCGGACCGTCTCGTGCCCGAGGTCCGGCAGGTGCCGGGTCGCCAAACGCCGTGAAGCGACCACTTCGGTCAGATAGCCGGTGACATCGGGCGCCCCCGCCCTGTCGGCGGTCCGAGGACTCACGAGGTCGCGCCGGTAGCCCGGCAGGTCGATCGCGCACGGAACCCGGATCCGGGTCTCCGCGCCGACGTCGGGGTGGTCGTCGAGCACACGCGAGACCGTCTGGTGCGACACGCCCGCCATCTTCGCCACGTCCGCCATGACAGGCGGGCGACGCCTCGGGCCAGGTCCCACCCGACGCTCCTCTCGTGCGATCTAGGAAGACTGTGAGCGTTAACACCATGTCGCGTCAAGAACTTCACATGTCACGGTCCCATCACGCCGAAACCTTTTGTTAACCAACCATCGGCCTGCGGCGGGCGGAACGCGGGAGCGGCGGAACAGGCACGGTGGCACTGTGCGACGTGGGCCTGGAGGTGTTTTAGATGAAACGCGACGGCGAGACCGTGCTCGCCGTCAACCACCCGCCGTCAGCCGGTACGGCGGCCGGGCGGCGACAATTCCATCGCCCATTACGGCCACCTAACGGTCGACGGCAGTGCCGATGACCATGCCCTTGGTGACGGACCCCTTCAACCGCCCGGAGCACCGTGACCGGCGGGAGACAAGGGGCGAGATGACTTTGTCGTACGGCGGGAAAACGGCGGGAGAACGGCGGGAGAACGGCGCCGGGGCGGCGGGAAATCCACCGGCGGAGAATTCGCCTGAAAGCATTTCCACGGCTCGGCGGCAAACCCGTTTCACGGTCTGCCGAAGGGAGAATGCGAGCGCCAACGAATAGCCGCGTGCCAGTTTCGTACTTCGCCGAGGCCGGTTCCTGCCGGACCGTGTGAGCGACCGTCCCGCTCACGTCAGACGCGGGTCCGGAGCTGGAGGTCGATCAGGGTGGACAGCCGCCGGGGCACTCCGCCGATGCGCAGCGGCATCGTGCGCGAGATCGCAGGTCCGCGCCCGGTCGGCGGTGTTCGCGTCGATCCGGTCGATACGCCGGCCGGGGAGCCCCTGCCGCCGACAGCTCGTGTGGCCGACGGTCTGTGTTCGCACCACTCACCGGCGGGTGTGGTGGCTCGGGCGCGTCGCGGGTGTCCTCGGTCACCCGAGGACGGCGAGACCCGACGTGTCTGGCCGATCCGGGCTTCGCTGTGCGGGAAACTCTCCTGTCAAGAGATCGGCGACCGTAGGGGGGAACCCGCGGACGTGGTGTCTGTCCGAGAGTCACGGTCGCCGCGCGTGTTTTCGGGGAGGCAGTGAAATGTGAGCGTTAACATTTCGCCTGCCGGTCGTGGCTCCTTCTCCGTCGAACGGTTGTGGTGGTGGTGCGGAGCAAACACGAGGCGGGGAGAAGCTGTCAAGAGTACGAAACATGACGTGCCGACAGAGGTGGGAGGCAGGCGCGGCTCACCTGGTGCTTCACGGGTCGCCGGACAGTCCGAGGTGATGAAAATTTCACGAAAGGCGTCTATGTCCAGGTGACAGAACCGCGGCTTTTCGGGGGCCGGGAGACGTTGGCGCAGGTGCGGGACATGGGGAGCAAGAACCTTTCAGGATGAGCTTGACACATTTTGTAATAGTTTCCACACTGAGTCCCCGAGACGGCCCCATGCCGAGTCGGTGGTGAGCATCCGGGGCCGTCGACCACGACGCCCGGTGGTGTGCGTTCCCTGATGACGGGACGCGGCGTCGATCCTGCGGGTTTCCCCTCGCGACTGTTCGCTTCCGCGTTTCCGTGATCCAGTTATGGAGGCTCAGAGATGGGCTCAAACGTCATACCCCCGTCCGGTACCCGACGATCCTTGGGCGGCCTTCGCCGGGCCCTGGTCGCCGGTGCTCTCGGCACCCTCGTGCTCGGTACGCTCACGGCGGTGACCGGCCAGGTCTCCGCCGGTGCCACCTCCGCCTCCGCG
>NZ_JBSZKT010000058.1:0-32832 GCF_055690525.1 Streptosporangium sp. H13245
CGGACCCGATGAGGGCCTCCCAGAATCCGACGCCGTTGTCGGGGGCCTCGCCGTCACCGAAGGTACTGGAGATGACGAGCAGGTCCGCGCCGGGGGTGCCGCCGGGTTACGCGTGGCCGGAGATGCCGCCGTCGACCGGGATCACGGTCCCGGTGAGATAGGCGCCGGCCCGTGAGGACAGGAAGATCGCGGTACCCGCCATGTCCTCGGGGCTGCCGATCCTGCCCAGCGGGACGTGGGAGGCGACCGCCGCGCGCATCGCCGGGTCGTCGAGCGCGAAGGCCATCATCTTCGACTCGAACGGCCCCGGGGCGATCGCGTTGACCGTGATCGACTCCTTGGCGAGCCGCTGGGACAGGTGCCGGGTGAGCATGTGCACGGCCGCCTTGGCCGCCGAGTAGGCGTAGTTCTCCATCGTCGGCACCCGGAGGCCGTCCACCGAGCCGATGTTGATGACCCTGGCCGGGTCCTCCGGGCTCGCGGCGGCGCGCAGCAGCGGCAGGAACCGCTGGGTCAGGTAGAACACGCCCTTGACGTTGATCCCCCAGAGCTTGTCGAAGGCCTGCTCGGGATACTCCTCCAGCGGTGCTCCCCAGGTCGCCCCGGCGTTGTTGACCAGCACGTCGAGCCGGGACTCCCGCTCCGCGACCGCCTCGAACAGCGCGGACACCCCGTCCTCGGTGGACAGGTCGGCGGGTATGGCGACGCACCCCAGCTCGGCGGCCGTCTTGCCGACCTCGGCCGCCTTCCGCGAGGAGATGTAGACCGTGGCTCCCGCGTCGACGAACCCGGCCGCGATCATCCGGCCGATGCCCCGGGACCCGCCGGTGACGACGACGGTCTTGCCTTCCACCGAGAACAGAGTCATGTTCTGTAGCATGCCGCACCCCCGGTGACCCCGTCCATACCAACCGGTTGGTTCCATACACCGAGCATCCTGTTTATGATCTTAAATCACCTTCGTGTCGAGGGGTGTGAAAAATAATGTCGCCAAATAAAACGAGAGTGAAACAATCTTCCATCGCTCGTTGACACACGACGTTTGTATGGTGTGCCTTCGTTGTCAGGAAGTCACCGATCCGAAGGTGGGGTACGGCATGCTCGGAACGGGTGCGCGCCTGGCGGCGCTGAGCCTGGGACTGTCAATGGCGCTGTCGGCGGCGGCACTTCCCGTGGCGCACGCGTCGCCCCCGTCCCGGGAGAGCGCCGCGCGGGCACCCCAGCCCGAGAAGAGGATCGTCCGGCTGGGCGCGACGCAGAGCATGGACTCGATGAACCCGTTCCTGTCGGTCCGGCTGATCTCGACGTCGATCCACCGCTGGACGTACGGCTACCTCACGGTGCCCGACTCGAAGACCCTGAAGCCGAGCCCCGACCTCGCCGAGTCGTGGAAGACGTCACCGGACAAGCTGACCTGGACCTTCACGATCCGGGCCGGTGCCAGCTGGTCGGACGGCAGGCCGATCACCGCGGGGGACGCCGCCTGGACCTTCAACAAGATCATGACGGACGACGCGGCCAAGACGGCCAACGGCCCCGCCGTCGAGAACTTCGACACCGTGACGGCGCCCGACGACCGGACCCTCGTCATCACGACGAAGAAGCCGCAGGCCTCGATGCTGGAACTGCCGGTCCCGATCGTGCCCAAGCACGTGTGGGAGGGCGTTCCCGACATCGGCACCTTCGAGAACGAGACCTACCCCGCCGTCGGCAGCGGCCCCTACATCGCCGTCGAGCACAGCAAGAACAACTACGTGAAGCTGCGGGCCAACCCGTCGTACTGGCGCGGCGCTCCCGCCATCGACGAGCTGCACGTCGTCTTCTACGAGAACCCGGAGGCGGCGAGCGCCGGGCTGAAGAAGGGCGACGTCGACTGGATCGGGCGGCTGGCACCCCCGCAGTTCGGGGCCCTCGCGGGCGACCCGAACCTCGTGCAGTGGAACACCCCGGGCCGTCGCGCCAGCTACCTGCAGCTCAACCCGGGCGCGGAGACGGCGGGCGGCGAGCCGATCGGCGACGGGCACCCCGCACTGAAGGACGCCAGGGTGCGCAGGGCCATCCACTACGCCATCGACAAGAAGACCCTCGTCGCGCAGGTGCAGAACGGGCTCGCCGTCCCGGCCGACGGCTCGATCATCCCGCCGATGTACCAGGAGTTCTTCTGGAAGGCCGAGGGCGACAAGGCCGTCACCTACGACCCCGCCGAGGCCAACCGCGTCCTCGACGAGGCCGGGTACGCCAGGGGCGCCGACGGGATCCGGACCATGCCCGGCGGAGGCCGCGCGCTGGAGATGCGCTTCAGCATCCACACCGAGGACCCCGTCGAGGACAAGCTCGCCCAGTTCCTCACCGGCTGGCTCGGGGAGATCGGCATCCGCCTCACCACCCGCAAGCTCGACGCCAACAAGTTCACCGAGGAGACCGGCGGTACGGCGCTCTACGACATCGCGATCAGCGGCTGGTCGGTCAACCCGGACCCGGAGGAGATCCTGGCCACCCACCTGTGCAGCCGCAGGCCCACCGCGAGCGGCGAGGGCGGCGGCACCGAGTCGTTCTTCTGCGACGACGAGTTCGAGAGGCTCTACCAGGCGCAGCTGGCCGAGCTCGACCGGCCCGCGCGCGTCGCCCTGATCAAACAGATGCAGGAGCGGCTCTACACCGAGGCCCCCGTCATCGCGCTCTACTATCCCAACAACCTTGAGGGCTACCGCAAGGACCGGATCGCCTCCATCACCCCGATCCCGGAGGACAAGGGCATCCTGTACGGCGGGAGCGGCTACTGGCCGGTCTACTCCCTGCGGGCGGTGGAGCGCGCAGCCCCGGCCGGAGGCGTCCCCGCGACGGGCGTCGTCCTGGCCGTCCTGGCGGTCGTCGCCGTGCTGGTCGGGGCCGGGATCCTCCTCCTCACCAGGCGGCGCCGCGCCACCGCCGACGACCGTGAGTAGCGGCCGATGAGCGCATTTCCCGACGACGTGAGCAGCGGCCGATGAGCACACCGCAGGACGAACTGACGAAGGTGCCGCCCGAGGACGACCGGGGCGGCACCCGCCGGAGCGTGGCGCGCTACGCGCTGGTCAAGCTCGGCGGGGCGCTGTTCGGCATCGGGCTGGTGATCGTCGCGACGTTCTTCCTGTTCCGCCTGATCCCCGGCGACCCCACCATCGCCTACACCCGCGACGTGCCGGTCACGCCGGAACAGCTCGCCCTGCTCAGGCGGCAGCTGGGCCTGGACAGGCCGCTGGGCGAGCAGTTCCTGGACTTCGTCCTGCGCACCCTGCGGCTGGACCTCGGCACCTCGTACGAGTACCGCAGGCCGGTCGCCGAGCTCATCGGCGAGCGGGTGGGTCCCACCCTGCTGCTGGTGGGCACCGGGCTGGCCGTCGCGGTCGGCCTGGGCATGTGGCAGGGCACCAGGGCGGCCTGGCGCCACGGCGGCCGGTTCGACCGCTTCTCCACGGGGACCGCGCTGACCCTGTGGTCGGTGCCGACCTTCTGGCTGGGACTGCTGCTGCTCATGGTCCTCGCCGCGGGGATGGGCCCGATACCCGGCCTGTTCCCCACCCGGGGAATGGAGGACGTCGACGCGCCCGGCGGGCCGCTCTACCTTCTCCACGTCGCCCACCACCTGGTGCTGCCGTGCCTCACCCTGGTCGCCGTCGTCTACGCGCAGTACCTGCTGGTCATGCGCTCCTCGCTGCTCGACGAGATCGGCCAGGACTACGTGACCACCGCCCGCGCCAAGGGCCTGCGCGACGACGACGTCCGGCGGCGCCACGCGGTGCCGAACGCGCTGCTGCCGACGGTGACCCTGGTGTTCATGCAGATCGGGTTCGTGGTCGGCGGCGCGGTCTCGGTGGAGTTCGTCTACTCCTGGCCCGGCCTCGGCCTGCTGTTCGTCGAGGCGATCAGGGGACCCGACTACGCGGTCATGCAGGGGACCTTCATGCTCGTCTGCGTCGCGGTGATCGTCATGAACACGCTGGCCGACGTGGTCTACCACGTCCTGGATCCGAGGGTGAGGTCGGCGTGAGCACGAAGGAGGAGGACGCGAGGGAGGAACGACCGGGAGAGGCGGCCTCGCGTACGGTCGGTGGCGCGGCTGAGACGCCGGGTGCGGCCGGTGATGCTGTCGGGAGACCGGGTGCTGAGAGACGGGGTGCGGCCGACGGTGCTGCCGGAAGGCCGAGTGCGGCTGATGGCGCCGGGGTGTCGCGTGCGGCCGGGAGGTCGAGTGTGGCCGGTGGCGACGGGGTGTCGCGTGCGGTCGCCAGGGCGCGCCGCCGCGCCGCTCTCGCGCGGTTCGGCCGCGCGTACGGCGGGAACAGGGCCGGGCTGTACGGCGCGGCGATCCTGCTGGTCGCCGTCCTGGCGGCCCTCGTCACGCCGCTGGTCACCGACCCGTCCGGCATGGACGTGACCAGGGCGACGGGGGCCAAGCTGGCGCCGCCGAGCGCGGACTTCCCGCTCGGCACCGACGAGTCCGGCCGCTCGGTCCTGCTCATGCTCCTGTGGGGCTCGCGGGTCTCGCTGCTCATCGGGTTCATGTCGGCCCTGCTCAGCATGGTGATCGGTACGGTCTTCGGCATCGCGTCCGGGCACTTCCGGGGCTGGGCCTCGGCCGTGCTGATGCGCATCACCGACTGGTTCCTGGTGCTGCCCACCCTGGTCCTGGCCCTGGTGCTCGCGGCCGTCCTCGGCGGTGGCGCGTCCACGATCATCCTGGCGATCGGGGTGACCTCCTGGGCCTCCACGGCGAGGCTGATCCGGGCCCAGACGCTGGCGGTCGAGGCCAGGCCCTACATCGAGAGGTCCAGGGCGCTGGGCGCCGGGCACTGGCACGTCATGACCCGGCACGTGCTGCCGAACGTCGCCCCGCTGGTCCTGGCCAACACCACCCTCACGGTGGCCGGTGCCATCGTCACCGAGTCCACCCTCGCCTTCCTCGGCGCCGACTCGGGCCAGGTGTCGTGGGGCGGCATGCTGCGCGCCTCCTACGACTGGGGCGCGGCCACCTCGGGCGCCTGGTGGTACGTGCTGCCGCCCGGCCTGTGCATCATCCTGGTCGTCCTGGCGTTCACCCTCTGCGGGCGCGCCCTGGAGACCGTACTCAACCCACGCCTTCGGGGGGTCTCGTGACCGTGTCCAACCTGCGGTTTCCGGGAGACCCTGCCGTACCCGGCGCGCGACTACGGGGGGTCTCGTGAGCCTGCTCGAACTGCGCGACGTGGCGGTGACCTACCGGAGCGCGGCCGGGGACGTCCCCGCGGTGCGGGGGGTCTCGCTCGCCCTGGCGGAGGGCGAGGCCCTCGGTGTGGCGGGGGAGTCGGGGTCGGGGAAGTCGACGCTGGCCATGTCGCTGCTGCGGTTGCTGCCCAGGGACGCGCTGGTGTCCGGGGAGATCCTGCTGGACGGTGAGGACGTCCTCACGATGAGCTGGGGGCGGCTGCGCGCGGTCCGGTGGGCGTCGGCCTCCCTGGTCTTCCAGGGGGCCCAGCACGCCCTGAACCCGGTGCGCAGGATCGGCGACCAGATCGCCGAGCCGCTGCGGATACACGGCATGGCGACCGGCGCGGCGGCGCGGCGCAGGACGGCGGAGCTGCTGGAACAGGTCGGCCTGCCCGCCTGGCGGGCGCGCGGTTACCCGCACGAACTGTCCGGCGGGCAGCGCCAGCGCGTGATGATCGCCATGGCGCTCGCCTGCTCCCCGCGCCTGATCGTCGCCGACGAGCCGACCACCGCGCTGGACGTGATGATCCAGGCGCAGGTGCTCTCGCTGATCCGCTCGCTCATCGCCGAGCACGGGATCGGCCTCGTCATGATCTCTCACGACCTGTCGGTCCTGGCCGCGACGTGCGACCGGCTGGCGGTCATGTACGCGGGCCGCGTGGTCGAGTCCGGTCCCTCGCGCGAGGTCTTCAGGAACGCCGGGCATCCCTACAGCAGGGCGCTGGCCGAGTCCTTCCCCACCGTCGGCGACCCCGCCTCCAGGATGGCGCCCAGGGGGCTGGGCGGCGATCCGCCCGACCCGGCCCACCTGCCCGCGGGGTGCTCCTTCCATCCCCGCTGCCCGGTGGCGCTCGTCTCGTGCGCGTCGGAGCCGGTCGAGCTCCGGCCGGTGACCCGTACCGAAACGGGTCGTGACGAGATGTCGCACACCGCCGCGTGTGTCCATGTCCGTGTCCACGAGGAGACCCGATGACCCTGCTCGAAGCGCGGGACCTGCGGGTGGAGTTCGTCTCGCGCGGGCGCCGGGCCCGCGCGGTGGACGGGGTGAACCTCGCCGTGGGCCAGGGGGAGATCGTCGCGCTGGTCGGCGAGTCCGGCTGTGGCAAGACGACGCTGGCCCGCACCCTGCTCGGCCTGGAGCGGCCCGCCTCGGGGTCGGTCCTGTACGGCGGTGTCCCGCTGGCCTACTCCTCGCGCGCGCTGCGGGCCCACCGGCGCGAGGTGCAGCTCGTGCTGCAGGATCCCACGGGATCGCTCAATCCACGGCACACCGTCTACGAGGCGGTGGCCGAGGGGCCACGCATCCACCGCCTGCCCGCCGAGGGAGACCGGGTCGCGTCGGCGCTGTCGCGCGCCGGGCTCCGGCCCCCCGAGCGGTTCTTCGACCGCTACCCGCACGAGCTCTCCGGCGGCCAGCGCCAGCGCGTCGTCATCGCCGGGGCGCTCGCGCTCGACCCCAGGGTGCTGGTCGCCGACGAGCCGGTGGCCTCGCTGGACGCGTCGGTACGCGGCGAGATCCTCGCCCTGCTGCTCCGCCTCCGCGACGAACTCGGCCTGTCGGCGCTGGTCGTCACCCACGACCTCGGGCTGGCCTGGAACATCGCCGACCGCGTCGCGGTGATGTACCTCGGCAGGATCGTCGAGTCGGGGCCCGTGGAACGGATCCTCACCGCCCCCTCGCACCCGTACACCCAGGCGCTGCTGTCGGTCCTGCCGGAGTCGCCGTCGCCCGTGGTGCTGGGCGGCGAGCCGCCGGACCCGACCCGGATCCCGCCGGGCTGCCGCTTCCACCCGCGCTGCCAGGTCCTGGCCTCGGGCGCGGCGGCCGAGACGGGGGTCGACGGGCTGTGCGCGTCACGGCAGCTGCCCGTCCTGCCGTCCTCGTCCGCCGCCCAGGTCGCCTGCCACCACGCCGAGGCCCGCTCGGCCTCCACCCGGTACGAGGAGGCCGACGCGGAGCGGCGGTGAGGTGTACGCCCGAGGATCTTCTGCGAGGCCGGGCGAGGGGTCAGAGGCCGGGAAGGCGGCCGTTCCTGAACAGGTCGACGAAGAGACCGTGGTCGGCCCTGGCCCGCGCCCCGTAGGTGTGGGCGAAGTCGACGAGGGCGCGGGTGAAGCCGTCGGCGTCGCCGCCGATCACGGCCACGATCGCGTCCTCGGTGGAGAAGTCGACCAGGTCGTGGCTGGACTCGTCGTCGGCCACCGAGTGCATCCTGGCCACGGCCCGGCCCAGGTCGCGGATGATCGAGGCCAGCTCGTCCGGCTCGCTGACGTCCCCCCAGTCCAGGTCGGCGGAGTAGGGGGAGACCTCGGCGACCAGCTGGCCGACGCCGTTCAGTGTGGTGTAGCCGAGCCACGGGTCGGCGTACGCCTGCAGGGCCCGCTGCGACTCCGCGGTGCGGTGGCCCTGGTGCTTGAAGTAGCCGTGCACCTTCTCGTCGGTGATGTGCCGCGCCACGGCCGGGACCTGGGCCTGCTTCATGTAGAGGATGACGTCGTTCTCCAGGGCCTGGGTGTGGCCTTCAAGGAGCATGTTGTACGACGGCAGCCCGGCCGAGCCGATCCCGATGCCGGTGCGCAGCGCGAAGTCCTTGATCCTGTGCTCGATCGCCGAGACCGTGGGAAGGGTCGTCAGGTAGTCGTGGAAGGCCGCCTCCACCGCCTCGCGGGTCTCCTGGTCCACCGGGTAGCGGCCGTCCATGACGGCGAACCTGCGGTCGAAGTTCTCGACGGTGGTCTCCAGGTCCAGCAGCGCCACCCGGGTGTTCAGCCGGGCGTGCTGCAGCACCCGGTGGAGCACGCCGCTCGTGGTCTCCAGGGTCAGCGAGCCGATCGCGTCGTCCCCACCGGCCGAGATGCCGTGCAGCTCGGAGAGGTAGGAGCGGGCGAACTCGGTCACCAGGTCGCCGATGACGTCGTCCGACAGCGCCTTGGCGTACCCGATGAGCGCGACGCTGGCCGCGAACCGGCGCAGGTCCCAGATGTACGGGCCGACGTAGGCCTCGTCGAAGTCGTTGACGTTGAACACCAGGACGCCCGAGGCGTTCATGTAGGTGCCGAAGTTCTCGGCGTGCAGGTCGCCGTGGATCCAGACGCGCCGCGTCTGCCCGTCCAGGAAGGCGTCGTCGGCGAACGCGCCGGTCATGTCCGCGTAGAACAGGCAGGCGCTGCCCCGGTAGAAGGCGAAGGGCGAGGCGGCCATCTTCCGGAACTTGCGCCGGAAGGCGGCGGGGTCGCGCTTCATGGAATCACCGAATTCGGTGATCAGGACGTCGAGAATGTGCGCCGAGCGCCCATCGGTGGTCATGGTGGGCAGATTAGGTCGCGGGACCGAAACTCCGCCACACCCGGAGCATCACGGATCTGGAACGTACCAACGAGCCGGTCCCCGTTCGCGCCTGGTTCGCGGGGCTGGGCACGATCTTCTGAGGGGTGGAAAAACGTCGACAACCGCGCCGGTCGATCATAGGTTCGGAGGGGGTTCGGGCGGGGGACGCGGGCATTCCCGGGACTCCCGGAACGCGGGGTTACGGTTCCGGCGGGGCGGGCGTGGACGCGGGGCACGAAGGACGTCTGTGAACTCACGGGACTACAGGAGAGACGTGGAGGTCGGCATGGCAGTGCTGGAGGGCAGGACGGCGGTGGTCACCGGGGGGTCCCGTGGCATCGGCCGGGCGATCGTGGAGCGTCTCGCCCGCGACGGGGCGGACGTCCTCTTCACCTACGCGAACGCCGTCGCGTCCGCGGGCGAGGTGGAGCGGGTGGTCAAGGAGGCGGGCGGAAGCACCCGCGCCGTCCAGGTCGACCTCGGGAAGCAGGGCGCCGCGGAGTGGCTGATGGAGACCGCCGACGAGCTTCTCGGCGGCCTCGACATCCTGGTCAACAACGCCGCGCTGAACTTCACCCCGATCTCCATCGCGGAGACCAGCGAGGAACTGTACGACCGCGCCATGGCGGTCAACGCCAAGGCCGCCTTCCTGACCATCCGGTACGCCGCCAGGCACATGCGCGACGGCGGCCGTATCGTCAACATCTCCACCCTCAACACCGTCCGTCCCGCGGCCGGAAACGCCCCCTACGTGGCGAGCAAGGGCGCTCTCGAACAGCTGACCTCCGTCGCGGCCCGCGAGCTCGGTGAGCGGGGCATCACGGTCAACACGGTCTCCCCGGGCGCCACGGACACCGACCTCCTGCGCGGTGCCAACCCGGAGGAGGTCCTGACCCAGATCGCCGCCCTGACCCCGCTCTCCCGCCTCGGCGACCCCTCGGACATCGCGGACGTCGTGGCCTTCCTGGTTGGCCCCGACGGCCGCTGGCTCACCGGCCAGAACATCCAGGCCAACGGGGGTCTCAGCTGAGGGCGAGGAGGTAGTCGAACTCTTCCTGCGGGTTCCCGGCCGAGGGATCTCGGCTATTCCGCGACCGCGGGATGTCGGCCACTCCCCGGCCGGGGGTTCCGGTCGTTCCCCGGTCGTGTCCGGTTGAGGGGTTCCGGGCTGCTCCCGCTTGTCCGGTCGCGGGTTCCGGTCGTTCCCTGGTCGTTCGGTCGAGGGGTTCCGTTTGCCCCCTTTTCGTGAGGTTTCGGCCGTCCTTCGGTCGTGACCACCGTCGGCGGCCCGGCCCTCCCGGTTTTCCTGTGCCGTGTTCTGTCGTTCAACGTCGTTCTGTCGTTCAACGTCGTCGCGGTGGTTGGTTTTCCCATGTCGCGTTATATCCGGCGGTGTCGTGTTTTCCGTACCCTGCCGCGTTCCGTCCTGTCCTACCGGTCGCCGTCGTGCCCGGGGACGGTCGCTTCCCCTGACCGTCCGACCGTATGACCGCCCCTGCCGACACCGGTGCCCCGGCCCGGCTCTTTCTGGGGGAGACCGTACGGTCCGGGCCTGGCGGGTGGTGATGTTTTGGGTCTTGTAGGCATGGGGCGCCAGGGTTACGATCCGCGTAATTATTAGGAAACTTTCCTAAATGAAAGGGCATCTACGTGCGCCGATCAGCCTCAGTGCTGCTGGTTCTCGCCCTGGCAGCCGCTCTCGCCGCCCTCTCGTCCCCCGCCTCCGCCGCCGCCAGGCTCACCGCGGCCTTCACCCTTACCGGCACCCAGGGCAAGTTCGTGGTGAGCAATCCCGGCACCACGCCGGTCACTGGCTGGTCGATCACCTTCGACCTGCCCGCGGGCGTCACGGTCAGCGGTGCCCAGAACGCCACCACCACGCAGAACGGGACGCGGGTCAAGCTGACCCCCGCCTTCTACATCAACACCGTACGGGCGAACGGCAACACCGAGCCGTACAGCCCCACGTTCACGCTCAGCGCGGCGGCCCAGCCGGTGAGCTGCGTGATCAACGGCGCCAACTGCGACGGCAGCGGCGACCCGCCGCCCCCTGACGCGCCCGTCACCGCCACCTACTCGGGGAGCGGCACCCAGGGAAAGTTCGTGGTCGCCAACAACACCGACACCGCGCTCACCGGCTGGTCGATCACCTTCGACCTGCCCGCCGGGGTCACCGCGAGCGCCGCGCAGAACGGGTCGCTGAGCCAGAGCGGGCGCCAGGTCACGCTGGGCCCGGCCCACTACAACACGACCGTGGCGGCACGCGGCACCACCGAGCCGTACAGCCCCGCGTTCACGCTCAGCAGCGCGTCCGCCGAGCCGGAGAACTGCAGGATCAACGACGTCAGATGTGACGGTGCGGCGGACACCCCGCCCGGCGCGCCCGGCAACCTGCGTTCGCCGGTCAAGACGACCAGGACCGTCTCGCTGGCCTGGGACGCCGCGACCCCCGGAAGCCTCCCGATCTCCGGTTACCAGGTCTACCGGGGCGCCGACCTCGTCGCGACGGTCACCGGGACGAGCACGACCGTCACCGGCCTGACCTCGAACACCGAGTACACGTTCACCGTGAGGACCAGGGACCGCAAGGGAACCCTCTCCCCGGCGAGCACGGCGCTGAAGGTGACGACCAACAACGCCGGTGACGACACCCAGCCGCCGACCGTACCCTCCGGCCTGCGCGTCACCGGCAAGAGCTCCTCCACCGTCTCGCTCGCGTGGAACGCCTCGACCGACAACAGGGGCGTCGCCGGGTACGAGGTCTACAGCGGCACGACCCTGGCCACGACGGTGACCGGCACCTCCGCCACGGTGAACGGGCTGTCGCCGTCCACCGAGTACACCTTCACCGTGAAGGCCCGCGACCTGTACGACAACACGTCGGCGGCGAGCACCGCGCTGAAGGTGAGCACCGACGACATCATCGGCAGCGGGTACGCCAGGATCGGCTACTTCGTCCAGTGGGGCATCTACGGCCGCCAGTACTTCGTGCGCAACCTCGACACCACCGGCGCCGCCGCGAAGCTGACCCACCTCAACTACGCCTTCGGCAACATCGACCCGGTGAACCTGACGTGCCTGCAAGGTGTCACCAAGGGCACCACCCCGAACCCGCAGGACCCGAACCAGGGTGACGGCTCCGGCGACGCGGACGCCGACTACGGCAGGCCGATGAGCGCGGCGCAGTCGGTGGACGGCGTCGCCGACAGCGGCTGGGAGAAGCTGCGCGGCAACTACAACCAGCTCCGCAAGCTCAAGGCGAAGTACCCGAACCTCAAGGTGCTGATCTCGCTCGGCGGCTGGACGTACTCGAAGTACTTCTCCGACGTGGCGGCCACCGACGCGGCGCGCAAGAAGTTCGTGAGCTCCTGCATCGACACGTACATCAAGGGGAACCTGCCGGTCTACAACGGCGCGGGCGGCCCCGGCAGCGCCGCGGGCATCTTCGACGGCATCGACCTGGACTGGGAGTGGCCCGGTTCCGAGGGGCACGCGGGCAACCACATCGGCCCGAACGACAAGGCGAACAACACGCTGCTGATCGCCGAGTTCCGCAGGCAGCTCGACGCCCTGACCCAGGAGACCGGCAGGCGCTACCAGCTGACCGCCTTCACCCCCGCCGACCCGGCGAAGGTCGCCGCGGGCTGGGACCTGCCCGAGGTCGCCAAGTCCCTGGACATCTTCAACGTGCAGGGCTACGACTTCCACGGCGCGGGCAGCGACAACTCCTGGGAGCCCAACCGGGCCGGGCACCAGGGCAACCTGTACACCGACACCGAGGACCCGTACCCGTTCCACTTCAGCGTCGAGGACACGGTCAACGTCTACCTCCAGGCGGGGGTGAACCCGCGCAAGATCACTATCGGTCTCGCGTACTACGGCCGGGGCTGGCAGGGCGTCGTCGACGGCGGGAGGTTCGGCGAGTGGCAGTCGGCCACCGGCGCGGCGCCGGGGCAGTTCCCGGACGAGGCGGGCACCCGTGGGTACGCCAACCTGCTGGCCTCCGTGCCGGGGTGCGCGGTGAGACACGACGAGCAGTCGGTGGCGACCTACTGCTACACCGGCAACGGCGGTCAGTGGTGGACCTTCGACGATGTCTGGTCGATCGGGAAGAAGACCGCGTGGCTCCGGAGCAAGGGCCTGCTCGGCGCGATGGTCTGGGAGATGTCCGGCGACACCGGCACCCTGACCACCGCCTTGGACGCGGGCCTGAGATAACCGCTCCACAAGGTGACCGTGCGGCGAGGTAACTGTGCGGCGAGGTGACCGTTTTACGAGGTGACCGTGCGGCGAAGTGACCGTGTCGCGAGGTGGCCGTCCGGGATGTCGTCCTCGGTTCGCCGGGGGCGGCGTCCCGGCCCGTCGCCTCCGCCGGGTGGAGGGCGTCCAGGGCGTCCAGGGCGTCCAGGTGGCGTTGGACGTCTCGTCCAGTCGTCCAGCGTCCGCTCGTCGCTAGTGCTCGCTCATCGTTAGTGTCCGCCCACCCTTCAGTGTCCGCCCACCCTTTAGTGTCCGCCCACCCTTTAGTGTCCGTTCACCCTTTAGTGTCCGCTCACCGTGCCCGAGGTTTCGTGGCGCGTCCGCAGGCGGGCTATGGCGCCGTCGACGAGCCTGCCCAGCTCCCGAAGGTCCCGGGCCTGGCGTGCGCGTTCCCTGGTCTCCCAGTCCTCGATGGCCGCGTGGATGTCGGGGAAGCCCGCGCCCCTGACCTCGACCTCCTGCCCGTTCGCCCTCCGGGTGGCCATGTCATCGAGGATGTGCCAGTCACTCACCGGCATGGCCGCCTCCCACGGTCACCTTCCCCGGCCGCCGCGAGGACCAGGTCCACCACCGCGTACGGCTGGTCGGATCTCACCGTCCGGATCGCGGCACCCGCCGGGGGCAGGCAGATCAGATAGCAGCCCGAGCGTCTGCCCATGGTCACCGAGGCGACCATCCACCCATCGTCGTCGTAGGCGACCAACTCGGGGGCGTACCGCCTGCGCTCCGCGATCGGGAGCGGCCTGCCGTTGTCGGACAGTTTCAGGACGACCGTGTGAACCGGCTTGGCCCGCACCCCACGCGCTTTCAGCAGCCGCCGCACGAGGGCCAGGGCCCTGTCGTGCCTCTCCGCCGTCGTCCGAGCGGACATTCGGTGCGTTTCGACAGAGCACTCGCGGGTCGTGGCCGGTCAGTGTCCGTAGTTCTTCAAAGTGATGGCGTTCGCCGTCTGCCGGATGCCCTTGGCGATCAGGCCCTTCCAGGGCACGTAGGGCAGGAGCTTGTAGTTCTGGTTGATGATCCAGGCCATGAACCGGCTGTCGGGAACCATCCACTTGCCCACCCCGTCACCTGACTTCTGGCATCCCGTCGCGTACTCGCGCATGGCCTCCTCGTAACCGGCGAAGCCCGCGTGGTGGTCGCCGCCCGCGGCGGCCAGCTCACCGGCGAGGACGTAGGCGCCGATCATGGCCAGGCCGGTGCCCATGCCCGAGAGCGGCGAGGCGCAGCAGGCGGCGTCCCCGAGCAGCGTGATCCGGCCGCGCGACCAGCTGTCCATGTGGACCTGGCTGATCGAGTCGAAGTAGAAGTCCTGGGTGTCCCGCATCGCGTCCAGCAGCCGGGGGGCCTCCCAGCCGACGTCGGCGAACGCCTCGGCGAGGATCCGCTTCTGCTGCTCGACGTCGCGGCGGTCGTAGCTCAGCGGCGGGGAGGCGAAGTAGAACGTCGCCTTCGCCTCGGTGTTCCCCCGGGCGCTGTACATGCCGACGAGCTTGCCGGGGGTGTTGTAGATCCGCCCGGTGTGGTCGAGTCCGAGGTGGTTGGCGGTGGTGAAGATCGCGCAGTACAGGCCCATCTCCCTCACGAACCGCGACTCCGGCCCGAACGCGAGCGCCCGGACGTTGGAGTGCAGCCCGTCGGCCCCCACGACCAGGTCGAACCGGCGCGTCTCACCGCGCTCGAAGGTGACCCGCACGCCCTTCGCGTCCTCGGTGAGGGAGGTGATGGAGTCGTCGAAGAGATACTCGACGTGGTCCCGGGTGCGCTCGTACAGGATGCGCGCCAGGTCGCCGCGCAGGATCTCCACGTCGCCGCTGAAGACGTCGGCGGGCATGCTGGAGATCTTCTTGCCCGCGCTGTTGACGTACGCCATCGCGCCCATGTTCGTCTGCTCGCGCCGGATGTCGTCCAGGATCCCCATCCGGTCGAGCATGGTGAGGTGTGCCTCGCCACGGAAGTCGACCGCGTAGCCGCCGTCGCGGGCGTCGGGTGCCCGCTCCACGATGGTGGGGGTGAAGCCGTGGCGGTGCAGCCAGTAGGCCAGCGCCGGACCGGCGACGCCGGCCCCCGAGATCAGGATGTTCTTGTTTTTGAGCTGCGGTGTGGTGTTCATGAGAAGAGCTTGTCCAAGGGCGCTCACCACCGGCTCACGTCCCGCTCACCACGTCCACGGACGCTCACCGTGAGCGGTGAGCGGTGAGGTGAGCGGTGACCGCCTCGCCCGTGCTGACCGCCTCGCCCGTGCTGACCGTCCCGCCCGTGCTGACCGTCCCGCCCGTGCTGACCGTTCCGCTCGTACCGACTGCCCTGCTCGTGCTGACCTGTCCTGCGCGTGCCGACCGTCCCAACCGTGCTTACTGTCCTGCCTGTGTCGACCGTCCTGTTTGCGTCGAACGCCGTACGCGTGCCGAACGTCCCGTACAGGCCGCGAGATCGCCGGGTCCGCACGGAGATCCCCCGGGCCGTTCGGCTGCTCAGTCGGGCAGGACCGGCCTGTGGTCGGCGAAGCCGCTGATCGGTGAGGTCCGGATGAAGATCTCGGAGATACCGGCCAGGCGGAGCGCACCCGTCGCGGACAGCCGGGCGCCCTCGCCGTGGGCGGCCTCGTACGGTGTCTCGCCCAGCGCGGCCCGCGCGGCGGCGGCCGTACGGGAGACGTCGGGGTCGTCCTCGACGGCGACTCCCCGCAGGGCGACGGCCGCGCCGAGCAGTGTGGCGGCGGCGGTGGCGTCCCCTTCGAGCAGGGCGATTCCCGCCAGGGCCTCGACCGGGCGGGCGCTCTCGGTGATCGCCCCCGTCTCCAGTGCCACCTCGGCGGCCCGCCGGTGCAGGGCGCGGGCCCCGGTGATGTCACCGGAGACCTCGGCGATCCTGCCGAGCCCGAGGAGCGCGGCCGTCCGGTTCCCCGCGCTCCTCACCCAGTGCGTCTCGAACCGGTCCAGCGCCTGCTCGTACAGCACGCGTGCGCCGGTCAGGTCGCCCTCCAGCCACGCGATGTCGCCGAGGCCGCGCAGCGCCGCGGCCAGGTAGGTGGGGCTGCCCGCGCGGCGGGCGAGCTCGGCGGCCCGCTCGTAGTCGGCGCGCGCCTCCCGGAGACCGATGCCTGCGGAGTCCTTCCCGGTCCCGGTCCCGGCCTCAGCTCCGGTCCCGGCCTCAGCTCCGGTCCCGGCCTCAGCTCCGGTCCCGGTCCCGGTCCCGGTTACGGCCCGTGTGGCTCGGACGCGGTAGTCGCCCCGGTTGCACAGCAGGTCGGGGACGTCCTCAAGGGCGCCGAGCCGTTCGGTGAGGGCGATGGCCTCGTCGGTCAGGACGACCGCCTTCCTCAGCTCGCCGCGCAGGGCCGCCAGACCGGCCAGCGCGTCCAGGGCGAGCGACGTCCCCCACCGGTCGCCCTGCGAGCGGAAGGCGTCGGCGGCCGAGGTGAACTCGTATTCGGCCTGCGCCAGGTCCCCGGCCGCGAGCTGCGGGTATCCCCACAGCAGGTGGACGACGGCCTTCTCCCAGGGGTCGTTCCCCGCCCGCCCGCGGGCGATCACCGCGAGGGCGACGCCCGGATTCTCCGCACCGGAGTTGATCATCGGCCAGAGGAAGGTGATGACCGGGTGGCGGTGTGGCCGGTCCGGGTCGACGACGGCCGCCTCGGCCGTCGCCCGGTGGCGCTTCCAGGCATCCCGGCCGCCGGAACCGGCCGCCGCCGCCAGGGCGCAGAGCACGTACCCGTCCCCGAACCCCGGGGGTGGGTTGTCACCGATCATGTCCAGGAGCGTGACCGCCGGTGCCGTCGCCAGGGTACGCATACCGCGCATCCAGAAATATGGTGACAAAAAGGCGAACAGTTCAAGGGCGAGCTCGACCTCCCCGGCCTCGACGGCCCAGCGCAGCGCGGCCTGGAGGTTGGCGTCCTCCGCGCCGAGGATCTCCAGCCACCGGAGCTGCTCGGCACGCCGCAGGTGGGGGTCCGCGTCCCGCGCCAGCTCCAGGAAGTGGTCCGCGTGCGCGCGCCGCAGGGCCTCGGACTCCCCGGCCGCCTCCAGCTGTTCGGCGCAGTAGGCGTGGATCGTGTCGAGCATCCGGTAGCGCCCGCCGCTCACCTCCACCAGGGACTTGTCGGCCAGGGAGTCCAGCGCGTCCTCCGCGTCGGGCACTCCGCAGACCCGTGCCGCGGCCTCGGCGGTCGCGCCGCCGGAGAAGACCGTCAGGCGCCTGGCCATCACCTGCTCGGCTCCGGACAGCAGGTCCCAGCTCCACGCCACGACCGCGCGCAGCGTCCTGTGCCTGGCGTCGGCCGTACGGCTGCCCCGCGACAGCAGGCGGAACCGGTCGTCCAGACGGGCGGCGAGCTCCGGGAGCTCGTACGTGCGGGCCCTGGCCGCCGCGAGCTCGATGGCGAGCGGCAGTCCGTCGAGCTCGCGGCAGATCCGCCGTACGATCTCGGCCCCGGCCTCGTCCAGCGCGAAACCTGGGCGTACGGCGGAGGCCCGGTCGGCGAAGAGCCGTGCGGCGGGGGAGGGGCCGAGCGGCCGGACCGGCCACAGGTTCTCGCCGGTGATGCCGAGCGGCTCCCGGCTCGTCGCCAGGACGCGCAGCTCCGGGCATCCGGCGAGCAGCCGCGCGACCAGGTCGGAGGCCGCCTCGACGACGTGTTCGCAGTTGTCGAGGACGAGCAGCAGCGGCCGGTCGGCCAGCGCCGCGAGCAGCCGGGGGACGGGCTCGGTCTCCTCGGGTACGGTGAGCAGCCCGCTCTCGCGGAGACCGAGCGCGCCGAGCAGGGCCTGCGGCAGCCGCCGCCCGTCGCGCAGCGCCGCGAGTTCGACGAAACAGACGTCCGGCAGCCCGCCGGTGACCTCGATGGAGAGCCTGGTCTTGCCCGCCCCGCCGGGACCGAGCAGGGTGACCAGGCGGGTGGCCCCGAGCAGCCGGGTGACCTCGGCCAGGTCCTCGTCGCGGCCCACGAAGCTCGTCAGCTGCGCCGGGGGCGCGGGCGGCTCGTACGGCCGCTCGCCCCGGAGCAGTTCCCGATGGACGGCCGCCAGCTCGGCCGAGGGGTCCGCGCCGAGCTCGTCCGCCAGGAGCCGCCGCGTCTCCTCGAACGCGAGCAGGGCCTCCGCCTGCCTGCCCCCCGCCCGCAGGGCGCGCATGAGAAGACTCCTGAGCCGTTCTCGCAGCGGGTGCCGGGAGGTCAGCTCCTGCAGTTCGGGCACCGCGGCCCGGTGCTCGCCCCGCTGGAGGTCGGCCTCGACGCGGTCCTCCAGGGCGCCGAGCCTGCGCTCCTCCAGCCGCAGCACCAGGGCCCGCACGGAGGCGGCCTCCGGGGCGTCGGCGAGCGCGGGCCCCCGCCACAGGTCCAGCGCCTCACGCAGGAGTACGGCCGCCCCCGCCGGGTCCCCGCCGAGCAGGGCCCGGCGTCCCTCGTCGGCGAGCCGCTCGAAGCGGTGGGCGTCGAGGTCGCCGGGATCGACCGCGAGCCGGTACCCCGAGGGGACGGCCTCGATCTCGGCCTCGCGTCCCAGGACCTGGCGGAGCCGGGACACCTGTGACTGCAGGGCGTGCGCCGCCCCTCCCGGTGGCCGCGAGCCGTAGAGGTCGTCGATCAGGAGGTCGGCCGTCACCACCTCACCGGCGCGGGCGAGCAGCAGGCCCAGCAGCGCCCGCCTGGCGGGCCCGCCGACGCGTACCTCACCGTCGTCGTTGCCGTCGGCGCCGTCGTCGGTGCTCTCGTGCCATGCCCGTGTGGTGCCCAGGATCCCGAACCGCATGAGGGCAATTGTCTTCCCTCGCGCGGGCTCACGTCTTCGGTCTCGGTTTCAGCCTCGGCTCTGGCTTTCGTCCCGGCGAGCCGCCCGCCGCCGGGAGCGGGGGGTGGGGGAGGCGAGCGGCCACGCCCTGGCGGGTTCCGTCCCGTGGACGCGTTCCCGCGATGGGAAGCGCGCCCTGGCGGGCGTGGGGGACCCGCCAGGACGCGTTCCGCCCCGGGCGCGGCGGCGGAGGACCCCGGCGAGGGATGGGGTCCTCGGCCTGCTATTCGCGCTCGGAGTCTGTGGCGGCGAAGGCGCGGACCGGTTGGCCCGCCTCCTTCTCCGAAAGGTCGTCGTCGGGTGCGGGCCGCCGGTAGTGCCGTGAGATGAGGCGGGCCGCCCCCACCGGGTCGTCGGCCGGGTGGGACGACTCAACGCCGTCCTCGTTCCAGACGAACAACCCGTTCTTGCACCAAACAGTCAGGTCGGTCAGCACCGAGAGCACGGACATGCCGTTTCCGTTGCTCTGGTAGGTGTGCGTGAATCCCTGGCGGTGCAACGCGTAACGCAGTAAACGTGTTGCCTCGCGGGGATCGCGCCAGGGCAGGTACGGCGTATCCGTGCGGACCGACAGCACCGGCCTCCACCCCCTCGCAGACCTTTCGATGGATTTGTACCAACGATTGGATGATGCGGGTCTTGGGAGGTTGGGTCAAGGGGCTGTTCCCCGCTAGAACCAGATCGTCTAGTTTTGTTGGCACAAAGGGGACTTAATGGCACGGTCAACGCTGTATCAACAGGTGGCCTCCGACCTACGGAGGATCATCTACTCCGGTGCGCTCGGACCGGGGGATCAGCTGCCGACCGAGGCGGAGCTCATGCTCGTGCACCAGGTGAGCCGCAACACCGTACGGCTGGCTCTCGGCGAGCTCGTGAACGAGGGCCTGGTCACCCGTACCCCCCGCAGGGGCACCGTCGTCAGGGAGCGCCGCCCGCTGCTCATGCACCCCCAGCGCGAGCTGCAACCGAGGCGCGAGGAGACCCTGGAGGCCTTCGCCTGGGCCGTCTCCCGCGAGGGCCGCGCGCCGAGCCAGGAGATCGAGGTCTCGATCGTGCAGCCGGTCGAGGAGATCGCCAGCAGGCTGGAGCTCTCGGACGACGAGCTCGCCGTGGTCCGCCGCAGGCTGCGCTTCGTGGACGGCCAGCCGTACAACACCAACGACTCCTACTTCCCCCTCGCCCTGGTCGCCGACTCCGAGATCACCCGCCCCGGCGACATCGTGCGCGGGGCCAACAAGGTCCTGGAGGAACTCGGCCACCGGCAGGTGCGGGTGGTGGACGACATCTGGGCGCGGATGCCCAACAGCACCGAGACCGAACGGCTCCAGCTCCAGCTCGGCACGCCGGTCGTCGTCTACATCCGGGTCGGCTACGACGAGGACGACACCCCCGTACGCGTGGCGGTGTCGGTCCTGCCCGCGGACAAGCACCTGATCCGGTACGAGCTGGAAAGCCGTTGACGTCTCCGTGACCGCCCTGACGGGCCGGCCCCCGTTCAGCCCGCGCCGCGGGCGAGCACGGGGCCGCGCCCGCTGGGTGGCTAGACGCCGCTCTCCCCGCCCGCCCGCGGCCTTCGCCCCGGCCGGCCTCTCCCCGCCACCCCTCCCGACAGCGGTCTCACCGCTCGCCTCAAGCCCCTAGGCGTCCGCCTAGCCCGGCATGGATGCCGTGCGCCATCACATGGACACGCTCCGTGTCATCTCATGCACCGAACGCAACGAAGGGATGAACCATGCACTCGAACACCGCCAGTCCCACCTCCACGCGCCCGTTCACGCTGCGCAGGGCCACGGACGGTGACCTCGACGGGGTGCTCGCGCTCCTCGCCGAGACCGCCGGGTGGCTGAACGGCCGCGGCGTGCGGCAGTGGCCCGCCGACGGCTTCCCCGCCGGGCGCATCACCCCGCTGATCGGCCAGGGCGTCCTGTACGTGCTGGACGACGGGCGGGGCGGGGAAGGCGGGCCCGTCGCCACCCTCGCCCTGGACGGCCACGCCGACCCCGAGTTCTGGAGCCGGGAGGACGACCCCGCTTCGGCGCTCTACGTCCACAAGCTGGCCGTGGCGCGCGACCACGCCGGTACGGGCCTGGGCGAGGGGCTCCTCGACTGGGCGGGCCTGCGGGTCCTGGCCCTGGGGAAAAGATGGCTCCGGCTTGACTGCTCCAAGGACAACCCAAGGTTGCAGGACTACTATCGGGGACAGCGTTTCGCGCATCTCCGCACGGTCGACCTGCCGCATCGCGCCTCCGGTGCCCTGTTCCAGCGGCCGGGGGGTCTGCGCGCCCGCGCGTCGGGCCTCGCGCTGCCCTTCTCGGATCGGCGCGGGTCGTCCATCCCCGAGCATGTCTGAACCACGGCGATCCCAGGACAAACCCATCCGATAGCCTCCATTCATGACCGGATCCTTGCTTGAGGTGATAACGCTCGACGTGCGTGACGCCGTCGCCGCGGAAGCGGGTGGCGCCGATCGCCTGGAGGTCGTCGCCGACATGGCCTCCGACGGGCTCACCCCGGCGGCGGAGACGGTCGCGGCGATCTCCAAGGAGTGCGCGCTTCCGCAGATGGTGATGTTGCGCGGCGAGGCCTCGTTCCTGGCCACGCCCGAGTCGCTGAAGGCCCTGAGCCGCGATGCCAGGGCCCTCGCCGACGCGGGCGCGGCCGGGTTCGTGTTCGGTTTCCTCGACGAGGCGGGAGTGGTCGACCTGGCCGCCACCGAGGCGCTCATCCACGCGGTCGCGCCGCTGCCCTGGACCTTCCACCGGGCGGTGGACCACGCGGCCGACACCCAGGCGAGCTGGCGTGCCGTCCGCCTCCTGCCCAACCTCGCCACCGTGCTCACCTCGGGTGCGCCCGGTGGCGTGGCGGACGGGCTACCGCTGCTCAAGACCCGGTGCGAGGCCGGCGACGGCCCGCTGATCATGGCCGGTGGCAGGCTGCGGCCCAGCCACGTCGGGGTGCTGATGGAGTACGGGGTGCGGGCCTTCCACGTCGGCAGCGCCGTACGGGCGTCCTGGTCGGACCCGGTCGACGCCCGCCGGGTCCGCGAGTGGCGCGCCTTGATCGACTGATCCCCGGGACCCCGGTCGTGCCGTCCGGGCCGGGCGTCGCCCCTCGGCGGGACGGGTTCGGCGGGACAGGGTGACCGGGCCCGGGAGGGGACCGGCGTCAGGCCGGTGGCTCCGCGGGGCCGGTGCCCAGCGCCAGGTCCGCGCGGCGGAGGGCGGCGGCCATGGTCCTGACCGTGGCGGGCTCGTCCATCACGCCCTCACCGGCGTCGCGCCGCTCCTCCCAGGCACGCACCCGGTGGGCGTACTCCCCGTACCGTGACAGGTGGAAGGCGTAGACCGCCGCGTACCGGCTGACCAGGTGTGACGGGTGCATGTCCCAGCCCTGGTAGAAGCCGTGGGTCAGGGAGTGCCCGACCAGTTCCGCGTGGCGCCGCCACAGGTCCCGTACGTCGTCCCCGCCGTCCGAGGCGGGCGAGGCGGCCAGCGAGCCGTCCGACAGCTCCACCCCGGTCCCGGCGAAGACGGTCTGCATGACGTGCCTGGCGTGATCGCAGGCGGGGTGGTCCAGCCGCTGCTCGTGCGGGGGGAGGGCGCAGCTCGCCGTGTAGTCGAAGACGCCGAAGTGCGCCGCCGCCAGCCTGCCCCGCAGGGAGGTCACCAGGCCCGCGTCGAGGAACAGCACCGTCTGCGGCGCCTCCACCTGGATCTCGAACCTCAGCGTGCCCCGGCCGAGGCCCAGCCCGTCCTCCAGCGCGTCGAGGCAGTCGGCGAACTGGTGCAGGTAGTCCCTCATCAGCACCTTCGGGAAGGTGACGACGAATCCCCCGGGCAGGTGCCCGGCCCGATCGATCACGCCGGTGAGGAAACCGTCCAGGGTCCTGACGGCACGGACCGGGTCGCCGTCGGCGAACGACTTCACCCGCAGCCCCCAGCGCCGGGGGAGCGTCCCGGACGCGTGCATGGCCGCGACCGCCTTGGCGGCGGAGGAGACGTGGCCGTCCTCCTCCCCGGGACGCGTCCCGTAGCCGTCCTCGAAGTCGATCCGCAGGTCCTCGACGGGCTCCCGGGCGAGCTTGTCGGCCACCCTCCCGTGCACGACCCCGGCGACGTCCTCGCCCGCGCCGAGGGACACGCCGGGCGTCGTGCCAAGGATCGCGGCGAGATCGCCCCGGGGCAGGTGCCGCCGGAACAGCTCCAGCGCGGCGTCACCCCACTCCCGCGTCGTCCCGGCGTCGAACCGGTCGGCCGGGACGTAGACCGTGTGCACGGGCTGCCACTCGACCGGCCGGTACGGGTACAGCGCGGACTGCTCGCGATGGACCTGCTCGAAACCTGGGATCAGGGTGGACGGATCGGCGAGCGTGACGCGCATGCTGGTGCTCCTCCTGGACGTACGGGGTCGACTGGACATGCCGGACGGGCTGAGCGTGCGGGGCCGAGCGCGGCCCGGCCCGCTCAGCCGGTCTCCAGGTCGCTTTCCGGCCGTAGTCCCCGATCGCGGGCGGTGAGCATGGCGGCGAGGCCGAGGAGCTTCACCCGCTCGCCCCGGTCGAGGGACCTGGCCAGGGCCGCCTCGGCCGCCTCGATGGCGAGCCAGTGCTCGTAGGTGATCGGCGAGACGCCCCGGGCGGTGAGAAGGTCGTCCAGGTCCGCGCGGCGTACCGGGTCGCGACCGGCCAGGTCGGCGAGGAGGGTGCGGACCGTCTCGGCGGCGTCGGACTTGTTGGTGCCGATCACCCCGGTGGGGCCCCGCTTGAGCCAGCCCGCGACGTACTCGCGGTCGCGGACCCGGCCGGCCTCGTTCGGCACGGTCATGGTGGTCTCGGAGAAGGGGACGCCGGGCAGCGGCACGCTCTGGTAGCCGACCGAGCGCAGCACCATGCCGACCGGGATGGTCTCGAACGCGCCGGTGCCGACGACCCGGCCGTCCACCAGCCGGGTGCGTTCCAGCCTGAGCGCCTCCACGCGTCCCTCGCCGAGGATCTCCACCGGGCGCATCCAGAACCGTACGTCCAGCCGCCGGGGGCGGCCCCTGGAGGCGCGGGTGGCCCAGCTCCGCAGGACCTCGACGTTTCCCCGGACCTGCCGGGACGCGGCCGTGACGTCCGCCACGCACTCCTCGGCCCGCACGCGTACGTCCGCGTTGGCCAGCTCGCCCAGCTCCCTGAGCTCCTTCAGGGTGAACTTGGCGTGCTCGGGCCCCCGGCGCCCGATCATGTGGATGGTCTTCACCTCGCTGGCGGCCAGCCTGGACAGGACCTCCTCGGGCACGTCCGTGGCGCGCAGCTCCTCGGCGGTCTTGGCCAGGACCCGCACCACGTCGACCGCCACGTTGCCCACGCCGATCACCGCGACCTCGGGGCTGTCGAGGACGAAGCGGTCGGCGGGCATGTCGGGGTGGCCGCAGTACCAGTTGACGAAGTCGGTGGCGGCCACGCTGCCCGGCAGGTCCTCGCCGGGGATGCCCATCCGCCGGTCCACCATCGCGCCGGTGCAGTAGACCACGGCGTCGTAGCAGCCGAGCAGGTCGGCGACGTCGACGTCCCTGCCCAGCTCGACACCGCCGAGGAACCGCACCTCGGGAAGCTCCAGCACGCCGCGCAGGTAGCCCGCTATCGACTTGATCGAGGTGTGGTCGGGAGCCACCCCGTACCGGACCAGCCCGTACGGAGTCGGCAGCCGTTCCAGCACGTCCACCCTGAGCGGCACGGTGGCCTGCTTGGTCAGGGCCTCGGCGGTGTAGATCCCGGCGGGTCCTGACCCCACGATCGCGACTCGCAGTGACATGTCGCCTCCTCGGCGTCGGATGTCATGAACGCGATGCCCTGCTCGATTCTGTATCACCGAGGGGGCAACCTGCCAGACTCACGCGCCGACAAGATCGAGTTGTCCGCCGGGACCGGTAGGGGATCCGGCCGGTGGGTGCCACCTTCACGGCCCCCCGCGACGGTGATGACCGGCTCGGCGGGTTCCGTGGCACAGAATCAGTACTTGCGGGGACAAGCCCGGCGGATCACAGTTGGTTCTCGTGAGTTCAGGAGCGGATAAGCGTCGCAAAGCGGATGCCCGGCGTCCGAAGGACAGTCCGCTTCAGGACACGAGAGGACCACGCGGAACAGGACGCGCCTCCAGCTCATCGGCCTCCCCAGGCTCTCCCGCCTCCTCGGTTTCCCCTGGTGTGTCCGGCTTCTCCGGGAGGGACGGGCCTCCCCACGGGCTCCGGTACGAGGCGTTCGGGCGGGTGATGGCCGCGCTGGCGGGGGAGTCGGAGCTCCTGGAGTCCTGCCGCGACCTGACCTGGTGGCGCGGGGCCGACCACGGCTGGCACATCGAGTGGCGCGACGGCCCCGGCGCGGCCGACATCGCCGCCGTACTGGCCAGGCACGTCCGCGACCCCGGACGCCCGGACGCCCTGGTCACCCGCTCTGGGCCCGCCACGGCCGGTGACGCCATCCTGGACGTCATGGGCGTCCCGTTCGTCCTGCGCGCCGTCGATCCCGTACACCGCGAGCGCTTCCGGGGCAGGGCCGGGCTGCGCCGCCTCAGCGAGGCGCTCGACACCACCCGCAGGACCACGTCCCGCCACCCCTGGGAGGTCCTTCTCGGCGGCTGAGGCCCCGGGACGCCGCCCTCCTCGCCCCCGGGCCCTTCGGGCCGCCGGAATGCCGGGTGAGAAAGGCGCGGGCGGACGCCGCGGAACTCCGGCCGCCCTCAGGAAAATGCCAGGGAAATGCCGTGAAAATCCTTACGACAGCAGCGTAATCAAGCGCTCGCTTGCTTTGTAAACTTGACGCGTTCGAGGCGTTACCCCAGGTCAGATACACTGTTGATAGCCACTAGCAAATGTGATCGGGGGATCAGTGGCTTTGGCAGAACGTAATTACACGCTTGACTTCGTCGCCGGAGACCGTCGAGATCGCGCCATTCTCCGGCACATGGTCCTCTCGCTTCTCGTGGGGATGCTGCTCGGGGGCGTCGGGGCACTGCTGGCCTACGGCCCCGATCTGCTGTACGCGCTTTACAACCCGTACGCGTACCTTCTCCTCGTCGTCGTCATGGGACGGACCGCGGCCGGCTTCGGCTGGGCGGTGCTTTCGAGCGTGCTGGGCGCGTTCGGGCCGATACTCTCGCTGCTCGTCGCCACGATCTTCGAGTCGAACGCCTGGCTCGTGAGCTTCGGCGACGGCGGCGCCTCGATGAACCTCATGATCGCGAATCTCGTCGCGATCGGCGTCCTCTCCTACTTCGCCAAACGCTACGACCGCTGGGGGGACGTCGCGGCCGGCGGCGCGGCCGGGCTGGCCCTGTTCGACGGGATCGACAAGGCGATGCCCGGCGGGCCCGAGCACGTCTCCGGCTTCTGGCCGTGGGGCGTCGCGGTGGTGATCGCGATCGTGCTGGGGATGCTGGTCTCGCTGGGGCGCGGATGCGACCGGGCCTGCTCCGCGCTGATCGCGCTGGTCCTCGGGGCCTCGTACTTCGTTTTCATCACCGGCCTCTGAGACCCCACCACCGGGTACGGAAGCCGTCGACGGCAGACAATCGGCTTGCGAGACTCGATAGCCTGTAGGGCATCGAACCTCGCCAACTAGGAGTAGCCGTGCTACTGCGCATGTCGTCGCTGTTTCTTCGAACGCTGAGGGACGACCCGGCAGACGCGGAAGTCCCGAGCCACAAGCTGCTCGTCCGCGCCGGTTACGTCCGCCGCGTCGCGCCCGGCGTCTACTCCTGGCTGCCGCTCGGCAAGACGGTCCTGGAGAACGTCACGCGCGTCGTGCGCGAGGAGATGAACCGCATGGGCGGCCAGGAGGTGCTCTTCCCCGCCCTGCTGCCCCGCGAATACTACGAGGCGACCGGCCGCTGGACCGAGTACGGCGACACGCTCTTCCGCCTCAAGGACCGCAAGGGGGCCGACTATCTCCTCGGGCCCACCCACGAGGAGATGTTCACCGACATGGTCAAGGGGGAGTACGCCTCCTACAAGGACTATCCGGTGATCCTCTACCAGATCCAGACCAAGTACCGCGACGAGGCCCGTCCCCGGGCCGGCATCCTGCGCGGGCGCGAGTTCATCATGAAGGACTCCTACTCCTTCGACCTCGACGACGACGGCCTCAAGCGCTCCTACGAGCGCCACCGCGAGACCTACATCAGGACCTTCGACCGCCTCGGCATCGCGTACAAGATCTGCTTCGCCACGTCGGGAGCGATGGGCGGTTCGGCCTCCGAGGAGTTCCTCGCCCCCGCGGCCACCGGCGAGGACACCTTCGTGGCCTGCCACAACTGCGGTTACGCGGCCAACGCGGAGGCCGTCGTCACCACCGCGCCGGCCGCGGTCACCGGTGAGCGGCCCGCCGCGCGGGTGCTCGACACCCCCGACACCCCGACCATCGAGTCGCTGGTCAACCACGTCAACGAGCACCACGGCCTCGGCGTCACCGCCGCCCAGACGCTCAAGAACATCGTGGTCAAGGTGACCGTCCCCGGCTCGGGCAAGACCGAGACCCTGATCGTCGGCGTGCCCGGAGACCGCGAGGTCGACTTCAAGCGGCTGGAGGCCGCCCTGGCCCCCGGCGAGCCCGCGATCTTCGAGGCCGAGGACTTCGCCAGGCACCCCGGCCTCGTCCGCGGCTACATCGGCCCCCAGGTCCTCAAGGATCTCGGCATCCGCTACCTCGTCGACCCCCGCGTGGTCGACGGCACCGCCTGGGTGACCGGCGCCAACGAGCCCGGCAAGCACGCCGCGGACGTCGTCGCCGGCCGTGACTTCGTCGCCGACGGCACCATCGAGGCCGCCGAGGTCCGCGCGGGCGACGCCTGCCCGGTCTGCGGCTCCGGCCTGTCCATCGACCGCGGCATCGAGATCGGCCACATCTTCCAGCTCGGCCGCAAGTACGCCGACGCCGCGAAGCTCGACGCCCTCGGCCCCGACGGCAAGCCCATCCGCGTCACCATGGGCTCCTACGGCGTCGGCGTCTCCCGGGCCGTGGCGGTGCTGGCCGAGCAGACGCACGACGAGCTCGGCCTGGTCTGGCCCCGCGAGATCGCCCCCGCCGACGTCCACGTCGTGGGCACCGGCAAGGACGGCCAGATCGAGGCC
The DNA here is from genome assembly GCF_055690525.1 of Streptosporangium sp. H13245. Lineage (NCBI taxonomy): Bacteria > Bacillati > Actinomycetota > Actinomycetes > Streptosporangiales > Streptosporangiaceae > Streptosporangium > Streptosporangium sp. H13245. The sequence continues at coordinate 27,718 of NZ_JBSZKT010000058.1, forward strand.
GCCACCCGGATCGCCGAGGAACTGGAGGCCCGAGGGCTGCGCGTCCTGGTGGACGACCGCGCCGGTGTCTCGCCGGGGGTGAAGTTCAAGGACGCCGAGCTGCTCGGCATGCCGACGATCCTGATCATCGGCCGCGGCCTCACCCAGGGGGTCGCGGAGCTGCGCGACCGCGCCACCGGCGCCAAGGAGGAGATCCCGCTCGCCGAGGCCGTCGACCGCGTCGTGGCGGCCTGCCAGGGGTGATCCCGAACGCGTGAGAGCGGCCCGCCCCTTCGAAGGGGCGGGCCGCTCTCCACGTGTGTGGCCCCGCGTCAGTAGTGGTGGTGGTGATGCCGGGAGCTCCGGCCGATCGCCTTGCCCACGTGGAATCCGCCCGGCAGGTTGACGGTCACGTATTTGCGGCCGTCTGGAGTGCGGGTGACGTGGAATCTGCGATTTCCGAAGCTGTGGCCGACCCCTCGCGGGGACAGGTCGATCCTGAAGGGACCGACTTTGATCGACTTCCTGTATCCCCAGCCCATTGCCCTCTCCCCGGACTCCCCGAAACGTCGCGTCGTGTCATGAGAACGAGCGGCGCCTGCGAACGGTTCCCGGGTAATGCCCATCAGCGACGGCTGCCGTTACCGCTGAGCGTCTTGCGCCAGTGGAAGCCACCGGGAAGGTTGACGCTCAGAGTGCGGCGTCCGTCGGCCGTCTTGGTAACCCTGAAGGCGCGGTTTCCCCAGCTGTGACCCACCCCGCTCCGCGAAAGGTTAAGACGGAACGGACCGAACTTCATGGATTTCCGGTATCCCCAGCCCATTACTTCCTCCTTAGGCGTATTTCGCGAGATCCAGCTACCCGGCAGACACGATGCAAACATGGTCGAAAGCGGGTTTGAATCGCGGACCGCGAATCCGGGAACCCCGTAGGAGATCGATTTCCGTGCTGACCAGCGCCGCCCCGTGCCGACCGGCGCCGATCGGCACTGACCGATCCGATTCCCGCGCCTTCCCTCGCCTTCCCGTAGAGGCGCCGGAAGGCGGTCACCCGCGAAAACCAGCGGAAAACGGCATCGGGACGTGGCCGCGGTGGAGAGCCGCGTTTTCCGGCACCCGCCGGGAGTCCCGGTGCTTACCGGGAGGCGCCCGCCGGGAGACGGCGGTGGTTTCCGACGCTTACCGGGAGACGGTGACGCCGGATTCCGGCGCTCACTGCGACGGGGTCGCCGTGGGGGTGACGGCGGGTTCCGGCGCCGTCCGGGGCGGCATGCCGGGAAAGGCCTCGATCTCGGGACGCAGGCTGTAGGAGCGGGCGACGCACTCCTGCATGACCAGCGCGGCCATCTCGCGCAGGTCGGCGTCCGCGGACGCCACCAGCTCCAGGTAGGCGCCGGTCACCCCTCGTTCGACCAGCACGGCCAGCTCCACCGCCTGGGCCGGGCCGGACGGCGTGACCGGGAGCTCGTAGACGGCCTTCGGCTCGGCGGGGGTGCCGCCCGCGGCGATGACCATGGTACGGAGCCGGTCGCGGCGGGCACGGTGGGCGTTGTAGGCCGTCGTCATCGCCACGCGCAGCCTGCCGTTGGTCCTGGCCGCCAGGACCCCGTACGCGTACACGGCGGCGTGCTCGGCCGCCAGCGCCGTGCCGAGGCCCTGATCGGCCCCGGCGCCCCTCACAACGACCTCGACAGGGCCAGGGCGTGCGCGGCCTCGCAGGCGCCGATGGACGCGAGCAACTGGGCCAGCGGAGGGGATACGCCCTCGATCTGGCGGGTACGCAGCGCCGCGGCCTTGCGTTCCAGGTCGCGCAGGGCCTTCACCGACGCGCCGCCCTGGGCCGCGCTCCCGGACGGAGACGGCGCGGGGGTCGCGGCCGTGGCCGCCGGGGTCACCGGGGCGGGAGGGGCGGGAGGGAGGCGGCGGCGTAGCTCGGCCAGATGGGCCTCGTGCCGCTGCCTGAAGGGTTCGAGCCGGGGCGAGGCGGCCGATGCGTACAGCGCGACGGTCCGCTCCTTGCCCGCGATCAGCTCGCGCAGGAGCAGCGTCTCGGGGTCGGGCGGCGCGGCCACGGGTGGCACCCGTTTCTCGGTGGCGCATCCCGCGACCGTCACGGCTGTCACCCCGAGAGCGCCGCCCCGCAGCAGGGCGCGCCGGGAGACGGAACGCACGACGACCTCCGGTTCTGTGTCGGCAGCTGACGCACTTAGCATCGTACGGGCTTGGAATAATGGCACTCACCTCGCTTCTCGGGCGGCTCCGCCACACCGAGTGGCGCTGTTTCTACGCCCTGGTGTGGATAGGCTGGTTAATCGCATGGGCGAGGTCCGCCCGGCTGAGATCGTGACAATGGGAGGTCGGCATGGGCAGCGCCACATCCCGCGACCGCCTGATAGAGCTTCTGGAACCTGTCGTCGGAGCCGAAGGGCTCGACTTGGAGGACGTCACGGTCACCCCCGCGGGCAAGCGGCGGCTGCTGCGTGTCGTGGTCGACCGTGACGGGGGCGTGAGCCTCGACGACGTCGCGGAGGTCAGCCACGCCGTCTCCGCGACGCTGGACGCCGACGAGGCGATGGGGGCCACCCCGTACGTGCTCGAGGTCTCCTCTCCGGGAGTCGACCGTCCCCTCACCGAGCCGCGCCACTGGCGCCGCGCGGTGAAGAGGCTGGTCAAGGCCGACCTGCGGGACGGCAGCGTCGTGGAGGGCCGGATCGTCGCCACCGACGAGACCGGCGTGGAGCTGGACGTCGACGGCGCGCCGCGCCGCATCGACTATGAGGACCTGACCCGAGGACGGGTGCAGGTGGAATTCCGCCGGCTCGACGACGCCGAAGACGACGGCGAAGACGGCGACGAGGGCTAAGGGGGAAGCCTCGTGGACATCGACATGAGCGTCCTGCGCAGCCTGGAGCGGGAGAAGGACATCTCCTTCGACCTGGTCGTCAAGGCGATCGAGGACGCGCTGCTGATCGCATATTTCCGGAGCGAGGGCGCGGCGGCCAAGGCGCGCGCCGAGCTCGACCGCAAGTCCGGGCACGTGACCATCTTCGCCGCCGAGCTCGACGACGAGAGCGGGGAGGTGCTCAGGGAGTTCGACGACACCCCGGGCAACTTCAGCCGCATCGCCGCGACCACGGCCAAGCAGGTCATCCTGCAGCAGCTCCGCGACGCCGAGGACGAGATCAACTTCGGTGAGTTCGCCAGCCGCGAGGGCGAGCTCGTGGCGGGGGTCATCCAGCAGGGCAAGGACCCGAGGGTCGTCCTGGTCGACCTGGGCAAGATCGAGGCGGTGCTGCCGCACAGCGAGCAGGTCCCGGGCGAGGAGTACGTCCACGGCGACCGCATCCGCTGCTACGTGGTGCAGGTCAAGAAGGGCCACAAGGGCCCCTCGGTGACCCTGTCGCGCACCCACCCCGGGCTGGTGAAGAAGCTCTTCGCGCTGGAGGTGCCCGAGATCGCCGACGGGACGGTCGAGATCGCCGCCGTCGCCCGCGAGGCCGGTCACCGCACCAAGCTCGCGGTCCGGTCCCGGCGCCCGGGGGTGAACGCCAAGGGCGCCTGCATCGGCCCGATGGGCTCACGGGTACGCAACGTGATGACGGAACTGCACGGCGAGAAGATCGACATCATCGACTGGTCGGAGGATCCCGCGGACTTCGTGGGGAATGCCCTGTCCCCGGCCCGCGTTTCCCACGTCGAGGTGATCGACTTCGACGGCCGCGCCGCGCGCGTGACCGTGCCGGACTACCAGCTCTCCCTCGCCATCGGCAAGGAGGGCCAGAACGCCCGGCTCGCCGCCCGCCTCACCGGCTGGCGGATCGACATCCGTCCCGACACCCAGCCGGGGGACGCGGCCGGTTCCGCAGATGCGCCCACACGGTAAGCTGGAATATGGTGGCCAGGCTGCCCCACTGAGAACATGTGTGGGGTGCCGGGTTCGCACGGTTTCCTCCGAGCTGCTCCGCCTGGTGGTGGTCGAGGGCGTTATCGTCCCTGACCTGCGAAGACGGCTCCATGGGCGTGGTGCTTCACTGCATCCCACCCTGAGCTGTCTCGAACTCGCAGAGCGTCGACGAGCGTTTCCGCGTGCTTTTCGCGTCGCGGAATCGCTCGACCTGTCGCGGCTGCGTGGCCACCTCGAAGAGCAACAGGCTGAAAGGATCGGGTGAAATGGTTACCGACTGTCATGTAGGACGCCGATTTGATGGGCTGGTCAGATAGCTATGAGCGCCTGATGAGCATGCGGCGATGAGTACGTCAACGTAACGACGGTCCGGCGGCACCGCCTCCCGGGCCGAGACAAGGGAGTGCAGTGGCGAAGGTCCGGGTATACGAGCTCGCCAAGGAGTTCGGTGTGGAGAGCAAGGTCGTTATGGCCAAGCTCCAGGAGATGGGCGAGTTCGTGCGTTCGGCGTCCTCGACTATCGAAGCACCGGTAGTCCGCAGGCTCACGGAAGCTTTGGGCGGCCCCAGTAAGGGCTCGTCCGACAGGGGCAGAGGCCCCAGGCCGCCTCAGGCGGCCCCTCGGCCGGGTGACGGCCAGCCAAACGGCGCCTCCTCGGCGCCGACATCCATCCCCAAGCCGGGACCGGCCCCCAGGCCGGGTCCCCGTCCGGGTCCCGCACCGGCTCGTCCCGCGGCCCCCGCGCCGCAGGCCCCGCCGGTCGTCTCCCCGGCTCCGCCGGTCCAGCCCCCGCAGCCGCCGCGTCAGCAGCCGCCGCAGGTGCAGGCCCCGCGGTTCGAGGCGCCCCGCACCGACAGCGGTCGCCCCGCGGGCCCCGGCCCCAAGCCGGGTCCCAGGCCCGCCCCGCGTCCGGGTCCCGCCCCGCGCCCCGAGGCGCGTCCCGAGGGCGGTCGTCCCGCGGGCGGTCCGGGTGGAGCGCCTTCCGGCGGCAGGCCCGGTGCCGGTGCCCCCGGTGGCGGTGCGCCCAAGCCGGGACCGCGTCCGGGCCCGCGTGGCCCGCGCCCCGGCAACAACCCGTTCTCGTCGAACGCCAGCGGCATGGGCCAGGCCCGTCCGCCGCGCGCCGGCGGCCCCGGTGGTCCCGGTGGCCCCGGCCGTGAAGGCGACCCCGGCGACAGGGGTCCGCGTCCCGGTCCCCGCGAGGACCGCGGTCCTCGCCAGGACCGCGACAAC